>NZ_VIVR01000001.1:5146858-5449614 GCF_007828955.1 Kitasatospora atroaurantiaca
CTCGAATCAACTGGAACGTGTCGGCGGCGTAGACGCGTGAGCAGGTCGTGCAGCGCGAGGCGCGGCGGTTGCCGCAGGCCATAAGCAGGCTGTCCGTGGGTTCGGCAACGGTGCAGTAGGAGCGCAGAACCGCACCGGTTGCCGCGTCGATCGTGGCGCTCTAGCCGATGAGGCGTACGGGCTCGGTGCAGCCGTCGAGGCGGTCGATCTGCTGCTGTGCGCGGTCGAAGTCGGGCACGTTGACCAGGCGGATCAGGTCCCGCACGGCAGGGCTAACCACGTGGCGAAGGTCCAGCTCTGCGGCCATGATCCGGGGTCCCTTCTGTGGGGTGGGTGGTCCCGAGCAGCAACCAGCCAGGCTGGAAGGTGTGTTGATGCTGCTCGGGGCATGACGAACCAGGCCCGTCGGTGGGCGTGGGTTTAGCGAGGGGTGATTCGGCCGGCGGAGCGCGGGCTCAGGTCAGAGCTGAGCGAGCGCGGCGCTGGCCAGCGGCAGGGCGACGCCCATGCGGGTCTTGAGCTGGGCGGCGGTGATGGGCGCTCCGTGCTCGGCGTGGTGGTCGTCCGCGTTGCACCGTGCCGCCCCCGGCCTCGCCGGGGGCGGCACGGCCGTCCACACGGCGATCCCCATCGGTGTCGGGCCGCTTCACGGGCGACTGCTAGGTGGAAGTCCTCGTCGGCCTTACGTTGCCGGTCGTTCGCACCGGTCGTTCTGCTGATGGTGTGTTACATCCTACGTAATTCGGTCATATGACATTTCCCGTGGAGACTGTGCGGGTGACTTCGCAGCTCTTCCCGCCCCACGTACAGCAGGCCCTGGATCTGATCGGCATCTTCGTCTTTGCCCTCTCCGGGGGCCTGCTGGCCGTCCGCAAGAACATGGACATCTTCGGCATCGCCGTGCTTGCCGAGGCGACGGCGCTGGGCGGCGGGGTGATGCGTGACCTGGTGATCGGGGCCACGCCGGTGGTCGCGTTCACCAACCTCGGGTACTTCGTGACGCCGCTGGTGGCGGCCACGGTGGTGTTCTTCCTGCACCCCGAGGTGGAGCGGATCAACCGCAGCGTGCAGACCCTGGACGCGATGGGTCTCGGCCTGTTCTGTGTGACCGGCACGGTGAAGGCGCACGACTACGGTCTCGGTTCGGTGGCTGCGGTGGCGCTCGGCATGCTCACCGCGGCGGGCGGCGGCGTGATCCGCGACGTGCTGGCTCAGGAGATGCCGTCCCTGCTGCGCTGGGACCGCGAGATCTACGCCGTGCCCGCGCTGGTCGGCTCATCGATGGTCGTCGTCCTGATCGCGGCCGGGCACCTCACCACCGCCACCGCCACCGCCTCCGCGCTGACCGCCTTCGTGCTGCGGGTGCTGGCGCTCAAGTACGGCTGGCGCGCACCTCGTGCTTGGCACCGCAACGGTTCTCGCACCAGCGAGGAGTAGGGGAGCCGCCGTACGCCAGCGAGATCGCCTCGACGGTGCAGAGCAGCTCGGGCAGCAGCCGGCTCAGCTCGGCGACCGGCGCGAGCTGCGCCGGTGCGGAGATCGAGCAGGCCGCGATGGCCTTGCCGTCGGTGCCCACGATCGGTGCGGCGATGCAGTTGACGGTCTCCTGGTACTCGGCCTCGTCCACCGCCCAGCCCTGGCGCTGGACCGCCGCCAGCTCGGCGCGGAACTCCTCGGCGGTGCGGATGCTGTGCCGGGTGCGGGCGGGGAAGTCCTGATCGGAGAGGAAAGCGGCCAGCTGATCCTCCGGCAGGTCGGCCAGTAGGACCTTGCCGACGGCGGTCGCCACCGCCGGGACGCGCTTGCCGATCCGGCCGGCCGGGTCGGGCCAGGAGCCGGGGCGGTCCGGGTAGCGGTTCTCCACCTTGTCCAGGTAGAGCACCTCGCCGTCCTCCAGCACGGCCAGCTGCACGGTGTGCCCGTACCGCTCGTTCAGCGAGGCCAGGTACGGCGCGGCGACCTGCCGGACGTCGATGCCCTCCAATGCCTGCTGGGCCAGCGAGAAGAGTCGACCGCCGAGCCGGTAGCGGTGGTCGGACTGGCGGTGCACGAGGCCGTGTTCCTGAAGGGTCCGCAGCAGCCGGAGGGCGGTGGACTTGTGCACACCGATCCGGGCGGCGGCCTGCTCAAGGGAGGCGGGCCCCTCGCCGAGGGAGGCCAGAATCGTCAGCGCCCGGTCGACCGTCTGCGACATCCCGTCCACCCCTCCCACCACACCCGGTAGTGAGCCAGGAGGCTAACGGCGCGTTGCACGGGCTGCAATGGCCAAATCGTGACCCTGGCGGCCCCTACACTTGGAGCCGCTATGCCATATCTCGACCATGCGGCCACCACCCCGATGCTGCCCGAGGCGATCACCGCCATGAGTGCGCACCTCGGGGTGGTCGGCAACGCCTCCTCGCTGCACGCGGCCGGCCGCCGTGCCCGACGGGTGGTGGAGGAGTCGCGGGAGTCGCTGGCGCAGTCGCTGGGTGCCCGGCCGAGCGAGATCGTCCTCACCGGGGGCGGTACCGAGTCGGACAACCTGGCCGTCAAGGGCCTGTACTGGGCCCGGCGTGACGCCGATCCCGCCCGGCGGCGGGTGCTGTGCAGCCCGGTCGAGCACCACGCGGTGCTGGACGCGGTGCAGTGGCTCTCCGAGCACGAGGGCGCGCTGGTCGAGTACCTGCCGGTCGACTCCTACGGCCGGGTCCACCCCGACGCGCTGCGGGCGGCCATCGAGCGTGACCCTTCGTCGGTCGCGCTGGTCACCGTGATGTGGGCCAACAACGAGGTCGGGACGATTCAGCCGATCATCGAACTCGCGGCGGTGGCCCGGGAGTTCGGAATTCCGATGCACGCCGACGCGGTGCAGGCGCTGGGCCAGGTCCCGGTCTCCTTCGCCGAATCTGGCCTGGACGCACTGACCGTCACCGGCCACAAGGTCGGCGGCCCGTACGGGGTCGGGGCACTGCTGCTGGCCCGCAACGCGACGCCCGTACCGCTGCTGCACGGCGGCGGCCAGGAGCGCGACGTACGCTCCGGCACGCTGGACGTGCCCGCGGCTGCCGGGTTCGCGGCCGCGGCGGCCATCGCGGTGGAGCGGCGGATCGAGCACGCGGCTGCGGTGGCGGCGCTGCGGGACGAGCTGATCGCGGACGTGCTCAAGGCTGTGCCGGACGCGGTGCTCAACGGCGACCCGACGGCCGGGGGGCGGCTGCCCGCCAACGCGCACTTCTCGTTCCCCGGGTGCGAGGGGGATGCGCTGCTGATGCTGCTGGACGCCCAGGGCATCGAGTGCTCGACCGGCTCCGCGTGCTCGGCCGGGGTCCCGCAGCCCAGCCACGTCCTGCTGGCGATGGGCGCCGACCCGCTGCTGGCCCGCGCCTCGCTCCGCTTCTCCCTGGGGCACACCTCGACCCGCGACGACATCGCCGCCCTGGCGGCGGCCATCGAGCCGGCGGTCCAGCGCGCGCGCAACGCGGGGCTGGCTGCGGCCGCCCGCCGCTGAACGCTTGCCGCTGAGGCCTTCTCGCTGAGGGCAACCGGCCAACCACCAGGGGCGCGGGGAACTGCGCGAGGCGGAAGGGTGCGGCGCCGAGCCTTCCGCTTTCGCGCAGTTCCCCGCGCCCCTTGGGTGGTGCGTGGCTGAGGGGGTGCACAAGTTCGGCCGGGCTGCCTTCCGCTTTCGCGCAGTTCCTCGCGCCCCTTGGGTGGTGCGTGGCTGGGCGTGTGCTCGAACGTCGGCCACGGGTGGCTGAGGGATTGCGTACGCTTGGCCGCATCATGAGTGATTTCCCTGGTGCCCCGACCGCTGCAAGGAACGGCCGTCTGCGTGTGCTGGCCGCGATGTCCGGCGGGGTGGACTCCGCCGTCGCCGCCGCCCGCGCCGCCGAAGCCGGCCACGAGGTGACCGGCGTGCACCTGGCGCTGTCCTCGAACCCGCAGTCGTTCCGGACGGGCGCCCGCGGCTGCTGCACCATCGAGGACTCCCGCGACGCCCGCCGAGCCGCCGACGTGATCGGCATCCCCTTCTACATCTGGGACCTGGCCGAGCGCTTCCGCGAGGACGTGATCGACGACTTCGTCGCCGAGTACGCGGCCGGCCGCACCCCCAACCCGTGCCTGCGCTGCAACGAGAAGATCAAGTTCGCCGCTCTCCTCGACAAGGCCGTGGCCCTCGGCTTCGATGCCGTCTGCACCGGCCACTACGCCCGGATCGTCGACCTCCCCACCGGCGAGCGGCAGCTGCACCGCGCCGTCGACATGGCCAAGGACCAGTCGTACGTCCTCGGTGTACTCGATGCCGACCAGCTCGCCCACTCGCTCTTCCCGCTCGGCGACACCACCAAGGACGTGATCCGCGAGGAGGCCGAGCAGCGCGGCCTGGCCGTCGCCAAGAAGCCCGACAGCCACGACATCTGCTTCATCGCGGACGGCGACACCCAGGGCTTCCTGGCCAAGCACCTCGGCACCGCCACCGGCGACATCGTCGACACCGACGGCACAAAGCTGGGCGAGCACGAGGGCGCGTACGGCTTCACCATCGGCCAGCGCAAGGGTCTGCGGATCGGCCGCCCGGCCGCCGACGGCAAGCCGCGCTACGTGCTCGACATCTCGCCGGTGAACAACACCGTCACCGTCGGCCCGGCCGAGGGCCTGGACGTGCTGGCGCTGACCGCGATCAAGCCGCGCTGGTGCGGCGACGAGCCGCCCACCGGTGAGGCCGAGTACACCGCGCAGCTGCGCGCCCACGGCGACGAGGTCCCCGTGACGGCGGAGGTGGTCGACGGCGAGCTGCGGGTCCGGCTGGCGTCCCTGGCCCGGGGCATCGCACCCGGCCAGGCCGTGGTGCTCTACGACGGCACCCGCGTGGTCGGCTCGGCCACGATCGCCACCACCGAGCGCCGCACAGTGACCGCTTAGGACGAGCCTTCGGGGGCGCGGGGAACTGCGCGACCAGGGTGCTACGGACGTGCATGGCTGGTCGCGCAGTTCCCCGCGCCCCTGGGTTACCCCGTTGCCTCACCTGAAATGGCGGTGAGTGTGCGCAGCCGTCCGTGGTAGACCTGAGGCCATCATGAATATCACCGTCTTCTGCTCCGCGTACTCGCTCGACGAGCGCTACACCACCCCCGCCGCCGAGTTCGCCCGCCTGCTCGGCGAGGGCGGCCACACCCTGGTCTGGGGTGGCTCGCACGCCGGTCTGATGGGCCTGCTCGCCGACGGCGTCAAGGAGGCCGGCGGCCGGCTGGTCGGGATCTCGGTCGACCTGCTCGCGCACAAGTCGTACGAGGGCGCCGACGAGCTGGTGATGACGCGTGATCTCGCCGAGCGCAAGGGCCAGTTGCTGGCCCGCGCGGACGCCGTGGTGGTGCTGGTCGGCGGCCTCGGGACGCTGGACGAGGTGACCGAGGTGCTGGAGCTCAAGAAGCACGCCCTGCACGACAAGCCGGTCGTGGTCCTCGACACCGAGGGCTTCTACAGCGGCCTGCGCACCCAGCTGCAGCGGATGGACGCCGAGGGCTTCCTGCCCCGGCCCCTCGCCGAGCTGATCACCTTCGCCGCCACCCCGGCCGAGGCCCTCGACCACCTCAAGGAGAACTGATGGGCGCCCACCTGGTCACCGGAGCCGGTTCCGGCATCGGCGCCGTCGTCGCCGAGCGGCTGGCCGAGCGCGGCGAGGACCTCTGGCTGCTGGCCAGGGACGCCAGACGCGGCGCCGAGCTGCGCGAGCGCTTCCCCTCCGCCCGCACGCTGGTCGGCGATCTCGCCGACCCGGCGAAGCTGTCCTGGGCCTTCGGCCACCAGCAGCTCCCGGTGGAGCTCGACTCCGTGCTGCACATCGCCGGAGTGGTCCAGCTCGGCGAGATCGGCGAGCTCCCGGTGAAGGCCTGGCAGGAGCAGCTGAACGTCAACCTGGTCGCCCCGGCCGAGCTCACCCGCCTCCTGCTGCCCTCGCTGCGTCTCGCCCGCGGCCACGTGATCTTCGTCAACTCCGGCGCAGGCCTGAACGCGCACGCCACCTGGGGTGCGTACGCGGCGAGCAAGTTCGGCCTGCGCGCACTCGCCGACTCGCTGCGCCAGGAGGAGCACGGCCACGGCATCCGGGTCACCACGGTCTACCCGGGCCGGACCGCCACCGCGATGCAGGTGAAGGTGCACCAGCAGGAGGGCAAGGAGTACGACCCGGGCCGCTGGATCGCCCCGGAGTCCGTGGCCACCGCCCTGCTCACCGCCCTCGACCTGCCGCGTGACGCGGAGATCACGGAGATCACCGTCCGCCCGGGGCACTAGTCTCGACCCTGTGAGCACTGAGCACCCCTTCCCCGAGCTGGTCGGGGCCGCGACCGGCGTCGGTTCGCTGCCCGGCACCGACGCCCGTGAAGCCGCGAAGACCGTCGTCGGGTCGTTCGAACAGCTGCCGCACCTGCCCGAGCTGCCCGCGCGCGGGCCCGGCGCCGACATGATCGGGCGCGGGGCCGGGCTGCTGACCGAGCTGTTCGTCGAGGTCTGGCCGAGCGGCTGGCGGTTCGCCGACCGGGCGGGCCGGGACACCCGGCGGGCGCACTCCTGGCTCGGCGCGGACCTGGACGCACTCGAGGAGTTCACCCAGGGGTACCAGGGCGCGCTCAAGGTCCAGGCCGTCGGGCCGTGGACACTGGCGGCGTCGATCGAGCTCAAGTACGGCGAGAAGGCGCTCTCCGACCCGGGCGCCTGCCGGGACATCGCCGGCTCACTCACCGAGGGCCTGCGCCGGCACCTGGCCGACGTCCGCAAGCGCATCCCGGGCGCGCAGCTGGTGGTCCAGCTCGACGAGCCCTCGCTGCCGGCCGTGCTCAGCGGCGCGGTGAAGACCGCCAGCGGCTTCCAGCGGCTGCGCGCGGTGGACCGCCAGGTCGCCGAGGAGGTGCTGCGCGGCGTCGTGCTGAGCCTCGATGCGCCGGTCGTGGTGCACTGCTGCGCACCCGAGGTGCCGATCCCGTTGCTGCGCCGGGCCGGGGTGGCCGGGGTCTCGCTCGACTTCTCGCTGCTGACGGAGAGTGCCGACGACGACCTCGGCGAGGCGGTCGAGGGCGGCACGGTGATCCTCGCCGGTGTGGTGCCCTCCACGGACAAGCCAGGAAGCAAATCGGGCTCAGTGTCGGACCCGGCCGGTAGTGTCCAGGGTGTCAGGACGTTGTGGCGCAGGCTCGGGCTCGGACCGGAGCTGCTGGGCCGCCGCGTGCTGGTGACGCCGACCTGCGGTCTGGCCGGGGCGAGCCCCGCGTACGCGCGCAAGGCGATGTCACTCAGCGTGCAGGCGGCGCGGAGTCTGGTGGACAACCCGGAGTAGGACGTGGAGGACGCGGTGGCTGTCGAGGGCTGGGAAGACGTTCCGGCTGAGGTCCGCAGGCGGCATGCCGAGCTGGCGGCGGAGATCGAGGAGCATCGCGCCCGGTACTACGAGCAGGACGCGCCGATCGTCAGCGACGCCGAGTTCGACCGCCTGATGCGCGAGCTGGAGGGCATCGAGGCCGGGCATCCGGCCCTGGTCACCCCCGACTCGCCCACGCAGAAGGTCGGTGGTGCCGCCGCCGAGGGCTTCGCCAAGGTCGAGCACCGGGAGCGGCTGCTCAGCCTCGACAACGCCATGGACGACGAGGAGCTCTCCGCCTGGGCCGACCGCGTCGCCAGGGAGCTCGACGGCCTGGAGTACCACTACCTCTGCGAGCTCAAGGTGGACGGGCTGGCCGTCAACCTCACCTACGAGCACGGCCGCCTGGTCCAGGCCGCAACCCGCGGCACCGGCCGGATCGGCGAGGACATCACCACCAACATCCGCACCATCAAGGAGATCCCGCACCAGCTCAAGGGCGACAACATCCCCGAGCTGGTCGAGATCCGCGGCGAGGTGTACCTGCCGGTGGAGGCCTTCGCCGAGCTCAACGCCTCCTTCGCCGCCGAGAACGAGCGCCGCAGGGCCGAGAACGAGGAGCGCGCCCAGGAGGGCAAGCGGCCCAAGGCGATGGTCAAGCTCTTCGCCAACCCGCGCAACGCCGCCGCAGGATCGTTGCGGCAGAAGGACCCGACGGTCACCGCCTCCCGCCCGCTGCACATGGTGGTCCACGGCATCGGCGCCCGGGTCGGCTTCGACATCGACTGCCAGTCGCACGCCTACCAGCTGCTGGAGGGCTGGGGCCTGCCCACGGCCAAGCACAACCGGGTCGTCGCCACGCTGGACGAGGTGCGGCAGTTCATCAAGCAGTACGGCGAGCAGCGGCACTCCGTCGAGCACGAGATCGACGGCGTGGTGGTCAAGGTGGACGAGATCGCCCTGCAGGGCCGGCTCGGTGCCACCTCCAAGTCCCCGCGCTGGGCGATCGCCTGGAAGTACCCGCCGGAGGAGGTCACCGGCAAGCTGGCGAGCATCCAGGTCGGCATCGGCCGCACCGGCCGGGCCACGCCGTTCGCCGTGCTCGCGGAGCCGGTGAAGGTGGCCGGCTCGATGGTCCAGTACGCGACGCTGCACAACCAGCAGGTGGTCAAGGCCAAGGGCGTGCTGCTCGGCGACACCGTGGTGCTCCGCAAGGCGGGCGACGTCATCCCGGAGATCCTCGGGCCCGTCGAGGACCTGCGGGACGGCAGCGAGCGTGAGTTCGTGATGCCAAGGGAGTGCCACGAGTGCGGCACCGAGCTGCGTCCGATGTCCGAGGGGGACATCGACCTGCGCTGCCCCAACGCCCAGTACTGCCCGGCTCAGGTACGCGAGCGCATCGCCTACCTCGGCGGCCGCGAGTCGCTGGACATCGAGGGCCTCGGGTACGTGGCCGCCACCGCGCTCACCCAGCCGCTGGAGCCCGCCGAGCCGCCCGTCAAGAACGAGGGGGACATCTTCGGCCTGACCATGGAGCAGCTGCTCCCGATCAAGGTTCTGGTCCGCGATCAGAAGACGGGTATGCCCAAGCTGGACGACAAGACCGGCAAGGAGAAGGCCGTCACCTTCTTCGCCAATCTCAAGGGCGAGCCGAAGAAGACGGCCACGCTCCTGCTGGAGAACCTGGACAAGGCCCGGGACCGCCCGCTCTGGCGGTACATCAACGGCCTGTCGATCCGTCACGTCGGCCCGGTCGCCGCCCAGGCGCTGGCCAGGGAGTTCCGCGACCTCGACCGGATCTTCGCGGCCACCGAGGAGGAGCTGGCCGCCTCCGAGGGCGTCGGTCCGATCATCGCCCGCTCCATCAAGGAGTGGTACGAGGAGGAGTGGCACCGGGAGATCCTCCGCAAGTGGCGGGAGGCCGGGGTCCGCTTCGCCGAGGAGGGCGGCGAGGAGGAGGGCCCGCGGCCCCTGGAGGGCCTGACCGTGGTGGTCACCGGCACCCTCACCGGGCACACCCGGGACGGTGCCAAGGAGGCCCTGACCTCGCGCGGAGCCAAGGTGACCGGCTCGGTCTCCAAGAAGACCGACTTCGTCGTGGTCGGCGACAACCCCGGCTCCAAGTACGACAAGGCCGTCCAGCTCGGCCTCGCCGTCCTGGACGACGCCGGCTTCGCCGTCCTGCTCGACCAGGGCGCCGAGGCAGCGCGTACCCACCTCGGCCTCGACCAGGTGGCAGAGGCCTGACGCCGTTACCTTCCTGATGCCGCATCACCAGGATGCGCCGCAGGAAAGAGGGCATTCTGTCACTGTGCGGTATCCGTTTCCGGTGACGCGCTCAGGGATGTCCGAAAGTCCGCCCTCCCGGCCGACACCGGCATACCCTTGAGCTCAACAGAGTGTCAGCAGGGGTGAACGGCGCCGGTCTTGTGTCCCGGTTCCGTAGGGGACGCCCCGTCACTGGCGCCCACCGGCACCATCGCGGTGGGTGCCGCACCGAAAGGCGGCCTGACGGGGCGGGCCCGACGGAGGACAGGGCTTATGGATCGTACGACCGGCGGCGCGCCCACACGCCCGCCGCAGGGGGTGGCAGGTGCGGTGCTGCTGCTCGGCGTGCTGCTGGCCGGCGCGGCGCCGCTCATCCCGCTCGCCGTCCTGGTCTACCGGTACGAGCCCGAGCTGCTGCCGCTCTTCGCGGTGCCGCTGGCCGTCCTGGTGGCGGCCTGGCGGATCGCCAGGGACCGGGCGAGGGACCAGCTCACGGACCCGCTCACCGACCTGCCGAACCGTCATGCCCTGCTGCTGGCCGCCCAGGAGGCGATCGCCGAGCACGACGGCGAGGACGGCTACAACGTCGGGCTGATCCTGCTGGACCTCGACCGGTTCCGGTCACTCAACGACGCGCTCGGCCACACGGCCGGGGACAGACTGCTGGTGCACATCGCCCGGCGGCTTCACCGGGCGCTGCGCTCAGGCACCCACAACCCGGCCAGGGACGACCCGGACGACGTCTTCTCCAGCCTGCCGCCGACGGTCCAGCACCGCGGCCGGCCGGTGGTCGCCCGGATGGGCGGCGACGAGTTCGCCGTCCTGCTGCCGGGCGTCGGCCGCCCGGACACCCTTGAGCGCGTCGCCAAGGCCCTGATCGCCGAACTCGCCGCGCCGATCCGCCTGGACGGGCTGCTGCTCGTCCTGGAGGCCAGCGCGGGCGTCTGCGTCTACCCGGCGCACGCCCAGGACGCCGAGGCGCTGCTGCGCCGCGCCGACGTCGCGATGGGCCACGCCCAGCGCCGCCGCAGCGGCGTCGAGCAGTACGACGAGACCCGCGACCTCGACACCCCGTACCGGATCGGCCTGCTCGGCGATCTGCGCCGGGCGCTGGAGACCAGCGAGGTGCAGCTGCACTACCAGCCGAAGGTCGCCTTCGACGGCCGGGTGGTCGGCCTGGAGGCGCTGCTGCGCTGGGAGCGCCCCGGGCAGGGCCGCGTCTCGCCGGACGAGTTCATCGGACTGGCCGAGTCCAGCGGCCTGATGCCCCGGCTGACCGACTACGTCCTGGAGGCGGCCGTCGGGCAGCTGGCGGCCTGGCGTCAGCAGGGCCTGCAGGTCCAGGTCGCCGTCAACGTCTCGCCGCGCGACGTGCTCAACCCGGGCTTCGCCGGCCGGGTCGCCGGCCACCTCACCCGGCACCGGGTGCCCGCCCACGCCCTGCAGCTGGAGATCACCGAGCGGCTGCTGCTGGACGACTCGCGCCTCGCCGCCGACACGCTGGCCGAACTGCGGCGCTACGGCGTCGGCATGTCGCTCGACGACTTCGGGACCGGGCACTCCTCGCTGGTACGGCTGCGCAGCCTGCCGGTCGGTGAACTGAAGATCGACCGCTCCTTCGTCTCGCGGATGGTCGCGGACGACCACGACGCCGCGGTGGTCCGCTGCTCGGTGGAGCTGGCGCACTCGCTCGGCCTGACCGTGGTGGCCGAGGGCGTCGAGGACGACGAGACGTGGGAGCGGCTCCACAGCATGGGCGTGGACGCCGTCCAGGGCTGGCTGGTCTCGGCAGCGCTGCCCGCGGACCAGGCGACCGCCTGGCTGATGGTGCACCGGACGGGCGCCCCGACGGTGGAGTGGTTAACCCCGCGCCCCGCCCTCCCCCCGGCCGTCCAGGCGGAGCTGCCGGCACCCACTACTCCCCAGTAACCTGCACCATCCAGGGGCGCGAGGAACTGCGCTGCCGACCCTCTACGGAGGTGCACGGTTGGCAGCGCAGTTCCTCGCGCCCCTGTGCCGGGTGCCCGGCTGCCGCAAATGCTGGCGGAGCCCTGGTGCCGGGCCCCATAGGATGGGGGCCATAGACCATGAGGACGGGTATGCCCGACTTCACCAGAACTCACCCTTGAGGATCGCTGCATGCCTGGCATCACGCGCGAGGAGGTCGCCCACCTCGCTCGGCTGTCGCGTCTTGAGTTGCAGGCCGAAGAGCTCGACCACTTCGCCGAGCAGCTCGACGTGATCATCGGCGCGGTCGCCCGCGTTTCCGAGGTCGCCGGACAGGACGTCCCGCCGACCTCCCACCCGTTGCCGCTGACCAACGTCATGCGCGCGGACGAGGTGCGGCCGTCGCTCACTCCCGAGCAGGCGCTCTCCGGCGCCCCCGCCGCCGAGGAGCAGCGTTTCCGCGTGCCGCAGATCCTGGGGGAGGACTAACACCCATGGCCGACCTCATTCACTTCACCGCCGCCGACACGGCCGCCGCGATCGCCAAGGGCGACGTCAGCGCCGTCGAGGTGGCCCAGGCGCACCTGGACCGCATCGAGGCCGTCGACAAGAAGGTCAACGCCTTCCTGCACGTCGACACCGAGGGCGCGCTGAGCGCCGCCCGCGCCGTGGACGAGAAGCGCGCCAAGGGCGAGGAGCTCGGCCCGCTGGCCGGCGTCCCGCTCGCGCTCAAGGACGTCTTCACCACCAAGGGCGTGCCGACCACCTGCGGCTCCAAGATCCTCGAGGGCTGGATCCCGCCGTACGACGCCACGCTGACCAGCCGTCTGAAGGACGCCGGCGTGGTCATCCTCGGCAAGACCAACATGGACGAGTTCGCCATGGGGTCCTCCACCGAGAACAGCGCCTACGGCCCGACCGGCAACCCCTGGGACCTCACGAAGATCCCCGGCGGCTCCGGCGGCGGCTCGGCCGCTGCCCTGGCCGCGTACGAGGCCCCGCTGGCCATCGGCACCGACACCGGCGGTTCGATCCGCCAGCCCGGTGCCGTCACCGGCACGGTCGGCGTGAAGCCGACCTACGGCTCGGTCTCGCGCTACGGGCTCGTCGCCTTCTCCTCCTCCCTGGACCAGGGCGGCCCCTGTGCCCGCACCGTCCTCGACGCGGCGCTGCTGCACGAGGCGATCGCCGGGTACGACCCGCTGGACTCCACCTCGATCGACGCGCCCGTCCCGGCCGTGGTCGAGGCCGCCAAGCGGCGCGATGTGCGCGGCATGCGGATCGGCGTGGTCAAGGAGTTCGCGGGCGAGGGCTACCAGGCCGGCGTGATGCAGCGCTTCAACGAGAGCGTCGAGCTGCTGCGCGAGCTGGGCGCGGAGGTCGTCGAGGTCTCCTGCCCGTCCTTCACCCTGGCGCTCCCGGCCTACTACCTGATCGCGCCGAGCGAGGCCTCCTCCAACCTGGCCCGCTTCGACGCCATGCGGTACGGCCTGCGGGTCGGCGACGACGGCAGCCGCTCGGCCGAGGACGTCACCGCGCTCACCCGTGAGGCCGGTTTCGGCCCCGAGGTGAAGCGCCGCATCATCCTGGGCACGTACGCGCTCTCCTCGGGCTACTACGACGCCTACTACGGTTCGGCCCAGAAGGTCCGCACGCTCATCTCGCGCGACTTCGACGCCGCCTTCGCCGGTGTGGACGTGCTGGTCTCGCCGACCACGCCGACCACCGCTTTCCCGATCGGCGAGCGCGCCGACGACCCGATGGCGATGTACCTGGCGGACCTGTGCACGATTCCGTCGAACCTCGCGGGCAATGCGGCCATGTCGCTGCCCTGCGGGCTCGCCCCGGAGGACAATCTCCCGGTCGGCCTGCAGATCATCGCTCCCGCGATGGCGGACGACCGCCTGTACCGCGTGGGCGGCGCCGTCGAGGCCGCACTCAACGACAAGTGGGGGCACCCCCTGCTCGAGGAGGCACCGGCACTGTGAGCAAGATCGAGAAGGCCAAGGGTTTCAAGCACTCCAAGGCCGGCCTGTGGCTGTCCATCGGCACCAGCGCCTTCGGCGCGGTCACGATCGTCAAGGACGTCAAGAAGGCCCGCGGCGAGCAGGACACCCTGAAGCTGGTCAACGCCCTGGTCGGCGCCCTGGCACTGGTCACCGGCACCGCGCTGCTGGTCCGCGAGCTCAAGCAGCTCGGCGACGACGACGTTCTGCTGGGCTGACGGGCCCGTACCTCCAAGTCTTTTTAGTGAAGGGGACGCTGTGAGCGTCATCAGTCTGGTCTCGTACGAGGATGCTCTTGCCTCGTACGACCCGGTGATGGGCCTTGAGGTCCACGTCGAGCTGGGTACCAAGACCAAGATGTTCTGCGGGTGTTCGACCGAGCTGGGCGCCGAGCCCAACTCCCAGACCTGCCCGACCTGCCTGGGTCTGCCCGGCTCGCTGCCGGTGGTCAACGGGATCGCCGTGGAGTCGGCGATCAAGATCGGCCTCGCGCTGAACTGCGAGATCGCCGAGTGGTGCCGGTTCGCCCGGAAGAACTACTTCTACCCGGACATGCCGAAGAACTTCCAGACCTCGCAGTACGACGAGCCGATCGCCTTCAACGGCTACCTCGACGTGCAGCTGGAGGACGGCTCGACCTTCCGCGTGGAGATCGAGCGCGCCCACATGGAGGAGGACACCGGCAAGTCCAGCCACGTCGGCGGTGCGACCGGCCGTATCCACGGCGCCACGCACTCGCTGCTGGACTACAACCGCGCGGGCATCCCGCTGATCGAGATCGTCACCAAGCCGATCGAGGGCGCCGGCGAGCGGGCCCCCGAGGTGGCGAAGGCGTACGTCGCCGAGCTGCGCGAGCTGATCAAGTCGCTGGGCGTGTCCGAGGCCCGGATGGACAAGGGCCAGATGCGCTGCGACGTGAACCTGTCGCTGCGCCCGAACGGCACCGAGAAGTTCGGTACCCGCTCGGAGACCAAGAACGTCAACTCGCTGCGCTCCGTCGAGCGTGCGTGCCGCTTCGAGATCCAGCGGCACGCCACCGTGCTCACGGACGGCGGGACGATCGTCCAGGAGACCCGGCACTTCCACGAGGACGACGGCAGCACCACCTCGGGCCGGATCAAGGACAACGCCGAGGACTACCGCTACTTCCCCGAGCCGGACCTCGTCCCGATCGCGCCCTCGCGCGAGTGGGTCGAGGAGCTCCGGGCCGCGCTGCCCGAGCTGCCGCGGGTCCGCCGGGCCCGGCTGCAGGCCGAGTGGGGCCTGTCCGACCTGGACATGCAGTCGGTGCTGAACGCCGGTGCGGTCGAGCCGATCCTGGAGACCATCGCGGCCGGCGCCCCCGCCGACCAGGCCCGTAAGTGGTGGATGGGCGAGCTGGCGCGCCGCGCCAACGAGACCGGCACCGACCTGGCCGAGCAGCCGATCACCCCGGCGCAGGTCGCCCGGGTCACCGCACTGGTCGCCGAGGGCAAGCTCAACGACAAGCTGGCCCGCCAGGTCATCGAGGCCGTGCTGGCCGGCGAGGGCGAGCCGGACGAGGTCGTCGCCAAGCGCGGCCTGGCCGTCGTCTCGGACGACTCCGCGCTCGGCGCGGCCGTCGACCAGGCCATCGCCGAGAACGCCGCCATCGCCGACAAGATCCGCGACGGCAAGGTGGCCGCTGTCGGCGCCCTGGTCGGCGCGGTCATGAAGGCCACCCGCGGCCAGGCCGACGCCGCCCGCGTCAAGGATCTGATCCTGGAGAAGCTCGGCGTCCAGGCCTAAGGCTCCTTAGTACCGCCACCCGGTGCCCGTCCCTCCTCAGGGGCGGGCACCGGTGTTTCTAAGGCCCTGACGCCCCCGAAGATGCGGCATGCTGCCGATGTGGTGCACCCCCCTGGGAGAGGAGTCTCTACGTATCGGGACTACGAGGGGACCACAGATGATCGAGTACGAGCTCATCCAGCAGCGCAATGCCGAACTCCAGCGGGCGGCCCTGAACGACCGCCTGGTCCGCGAGGCTCGCCGGGGCGCCGACAGCCGGCCCGGCCTGCTCCGGCGGCTTGCCAAGGGAGTGCGCCTCAACACCGCGCGCCCGGCGCGTCTGAGCGAATGCTGACAGAGCGGCACATCCCGGGTGCGAAGCCGGGAACGGAAGGGGAGGACGCCGACGGCGCCTCCCCTTCCGGGCGTCCGAACCCCGAGATAACCCTTCCTCTGCTGTCCGGGAGCTATGGCATGCTCGCCGGTATGGAGCAGATATCGGTCAGTCCTGTCTTCGTCGGTCGCGGCACCGAGACCACCGCACTCACCGCGGCCCTCCGGCGGGCCGGGGAGGGCCGGCCGCAGGCCGTCCTGATCGGGGGAGAGGCGGGCGTCGGGAAGACCCGCCTGATCGAGGAGTTCCTCGACTCGGCCTGCGCGCCGACCGTCGTCACCACGCTCGGCGGCTGCCTGGAGGTCGGGGCCGAGGGCCTCCCGTACGCGCCGCTGGCCACCGCTCTGCGCCGTCTGCACCGCCGGCTCGGCGCCGAACTGGAGCGGGCCGCCGAGGGGATGGAGGGCCATCTCGCCCGGCTGCTGCCGGACTTCGGCGCGACCGACGCCGAGCCCAACGACGAGTTCAGCCGGGCCCGCCTGTTCGAGCACACCGCCCGGCTCTTCGAGCGCCTCAGCGCCGAGCGGACGCTGGTCCTGGCCGTCGAGGACCTGCACTGGTCCGACCGCTCCACCCGCGAGCTGCTCGCCTATCTGATCCGGACGCTGCACCGCTCACGCGTCATGATCGTCGCCACCTACCGCTCCGACGACCTGCACCGCCGGCACCCGCTCAGACCCTTCCTGGCCGAGCTGGACCGGCTGCGTACCGTCCAGCGCCTTGAGCTGGCCCGGTTCGGCCGCGGCGAGGTCGCCGAGCAGCTGGCCGGCATCCTGGGCACCGCGACGCCCGACCGCGAGCTGGTCGACCGCATCCACCGCCGCTCCGAGGGCAACCCGTTCTTCGTCGAGGAGCTCGCCACCGCGCACCAGGACGGCTGTGTGGCCGGGATGACCGACTCGCTCCGCGACATCCTGCTGGTGCGCGTCGAGACGCTGCCCGACGAGACCCAACGGGTCCTCAGAATCGCCGCCGAGGGCGGCTCCTACGTCGAGCACGCCCTGCTGGCCGCCGTGCTGGACGAGGGCGAGGAGCCCCTGATCGAGGCGCTGCGCAACGCCGTCGGGTCCAACGTGCTGCGGCCGGACACCGACGGCGAGGGGTACCGCTTCCGCCACGCCCTGGTCCGCGAGGCGGTCTCCGACGACCTGCTGCCCGGGGAGCGGTACCGGATCAACCGGCGGTACGCCACGGTGCTGGAGGAGAACTCCGCACTCGTCTGCGCCGACACCCGCCCGGCCCGGCTGGCCAACTACTGGTACCACGCGCACGACCCCGCACGGGCCCTGCCGACCGCCCTCGACGCCGCCAGAGAGGCCCGCCGCCGCAACGCCTTCGCCGAGCAGCTGCGGATGCTGGAGCGCGCGCTCGAGCTGTGGGACGGGGTGCCCCCGGAGGTGCAGCAGGACACCCTGCGCCCGTACGACTGGGCCGAGACCTACCCGCCGTGCAGCTGCGACCCCGGCACCCACGACGACTCCTGCTACCAGCTGTGCCTGGTCGACGTGCTGGCCGAGGCGGTGGTCGCAGCCCGCCGCAGCGGGGACCGCGAGCGCGGTCTGAGCCTGGCCAAGCGCGCGCTGAAGCAGGTGGACGAGCAGGAGAACCCGGAGCGCGCGGCCTGGTTCCGGATGCACCGCTCGCGGATGCTCGGCCACCTCCACCGCTCGGGCGGTGACGAGGAGATCGCGCACGCGCTGCGGCTGGTGGCCGGGCTGGGCCCCTCGGCGGTGCAGGCCGAGGTGTTCGCGCTGGCCGCCGCCCACGCGATGCTCGGCCACCCGACCGCCGCCGACGTCGCCCGGGCCGAACGGGCCGTCGAGATCGCCCGCGAGGTCGGCGCCGCCGGGGTGGAGCAGCACGCCAGGATGACCCTCGGCTCGCTGTACGCCCACTTCGGGGACCCGGAGGCCGGGGTCGCCCTGCTGGCGGACGCGGTCGAGAAGTGCGGACCGCTGGGCGCGGCGGACGTGTACTGCCGGGGTCTCAACAACCTGGCCAGTCTGCTGCTGGGCCTCGGGCGGGCGGCGGAGGCCGAGACGCTGGCCCGGCGGGGGCTGGAGGCGGCGGGCAGCACCGGGCTGCTCGCCAACACCGGTGCGATCCTGACCGGCAACCTCGCGGAGGCACTGATCGCCCTGGGCCGCCCCACCGAGGCGGCCGAGGTGCTGGCCGACTGGGTCGGCGGCCCGGGGGAGGGCGCGTTCCACGAGTTCCTCGACCGGCTCCGGGCCGAACTCGCGCTGGACCAGGGCGATGTGACGGCGGCCGCGGCCTTCCTCGGCCGGGCCAGGGAGGCCGGGCGGATCGCGCAGCAGCCCCAGCACGAACTGCCCCGGGTCTGGCTGGCGATGCGGATCGCCGACCGCGACGGCCGGCCGCTGGACGCCCGGGCCGAGCTGCTCGCCGCGCTGGACGCCCGGGTGGAGCGGCACGCGGCCTCGTCCGGGCAGTTGGCGGACGGCGGTTCGGGGTGGCTGCTGCCGGTGCTGGCGGAGGGCGCCGCGATCGAGGCCGACACCCGAGGCCTGCCGGCCGCCGACCTCGGCCGGCCCGTGGTGCTGCGCCGGATCGAGGAGGCCGCGGCCGGGCTCGATCCGAAGGTCCCGCTGCACATCGGCTGGGCGCGGATGCTGGAGGGGGAGTTGGCCCGGGCACAGGGCGCAGACACCCCGGCGCACTGGTCGGCCGCGGTCGAGGCACTGCGGGCGAGCGGCCTGGGGTACCCACTGGTGCTGGCCCTGTACCGGGGCGCCGGGGCAGCCGCCTCCGCCGGGCAGCGGGAGGCGGCGGCCGGGCTGCTGCGGGAGGCCCGCGAGCTGGCGGCGGCCCGCGCGGACCGGCATCTGCAGCGCGAGATCGCCCGGTTGGCGGAGCGGGTCGGTCTCGTTCTGGACGCCCGCCCGGCCGAGCGGCCGGCGGCGCCCGAACCGGCCGAGACCCTCGGGCTGACCCCTCGTGAGCGGGACGTGCTCCGGCTGCTCGCGCTCGGCCGGACCAACCGTCAGATCGCCGAGGAGCTGTACATCTCGCCCAAGACCGCAAGCGTGCACGTGTCGAACATCCTCGCCAAGCTGGAGGTCGGCGGCCGGGGCGAGGCGGCGGCCCTGGCGCATCGCCTGCGGCTGTTCCCGGAGGGGGAGTTGGCGCCGACCGGAGCCTGACGGGCCCGGCTCCTCCGTACGGCGCTCTGCTCCAAGAGCCGCCGGCAGTCGGGGGGCGGCGTCGCGGGCCGATAGCTCTCGCCTGGACTGCGTTGTCGTCGGTCGCCGCAGCTCCGCTGCTACTCCGCCCCCAGCCTTCGGCCGGGAGGTGCCCCCACCTCCGCCTTGCCGGACTCGGCTCTGGACCCTCCCTCCTTGCCCGCCTTCGGCCAGGAGGGGCCCATCGTCACCCACCCCCCGATTGCCGGAGGCTCTACGCCCGCGCGCTCCCCCGCGTGCGCTCCGCCCAACCGGGCCGATCCGGCAGAAGCGGGTGCAAATCCCTACGGTCGCACCATTACTCTAAGTTGAGTGTGCGTGTCATTGAGTGACCAAAGTGGTGTAGTGTCCCGGGTGGGAACACCGGTACGGCGCGACGGATCCACTCCGTTCGCCGGCCCCGTGGGTGCCGGAACCAGCCAACGGGGATGCTGCAATGACGTGACGTCAGGTCACTTCGCGCGGCGGCACAGCCGAGGCCCGGGTCGCGAACAGGCCCCGGGCTGGAGGGGGAGATGTCGAGTGAACTCCACCGATGCGGTGCTGGCAGCCCCGCCCCCGCCCGGGACCTGGGCAGGCGGCTTCGCCCGCAGCGGCAGGCTCCCCGGCGCACTCGTCGCGCTCCTCTGCCTCGGCTTCGCGCTGGGCGCCGCACTCGGCTGGGGCTCACCCGGCCTCGCCCTCTTCATGGGTGACTTCGGCCTGGCGGGGGCCGCCCTCGCCGCCGCGCTCTCCTGCCTGCTGTACGGCTGCACGGTCGGCGGCCCGACCCGACCCGCCTGGCTGCTGTTCGGCCTCTCCTCGTCCATGGTGGCCTTCGGCAACGGCACCTGGGGCTGGTACGAGGTGGTGCTCCGCACCCCGCTGCCCGAGGACTCGCCGGCCGAGTACGCCTTCCTGCTCTTCGCCCCGCTCGCCATCACCGGCCTGATGGTGCTCGCCCAGCGCCCCCGCACCGCGGCCGGCTGGCTCTGCCTGCTGCTGGACGGCTGGCTGGTGGCCGGCTCGCTCTTCACCCTCAGCTGGAGCCTGGCGCTGGGCCGGGTGGCCGCCGGGGAGGGCGACGACCCGCTGCGGCTGGCCCTCGGACTGGCCTACCCGGTGCTGGACATCCTGCTGGTCAGCCTGGTCGTCGGGCTGCGCTTCCGCAGCCGGGACGGCAACCGCGCGGCCGTCCACACCGCCATGGTCGGGCTCGCCGTCACGGTGGTCTGCGACGCCCTCTTCACCTCGCCCGAGCTGCGCAGCAGCTACCACTCGGGCGAGCTGCTGGACGCGGGCTGGTTCGCCGGCAGCGTGCTGCTCGCCTGGGCCCCCTGGTCGCCGCGACGGCGCCGCCGCCCGAGCCGCGAGCACCCCTCGGCCGGCGGTGCCCCGCGCCGCCGGGTCGCCTCGACCTTCAGCGCCCTCACCCCCTACGCCGCGGCGGCCGTCTGCACCGCCGGCATCCTCTACAACGCCCTGGGCGGCCGCCCGCTGGACCGGGTGGTGATCGCGGCGGCGTGCACCGTGGGCCTGGCGCTGATCCTGCGCCAGGGCGTGATGCTGCTGGACAACCTCTCGCTCGCCCAGGAGCTGGCCCACAAGGAGGCGCACTTCCGCTCCCTGGTGCAGGGTTCCAGCGACGTCATCATGATCGCGGGCGCCAACGGCGTCCTCTCGTACGTCAGCCCGGCCGCCCTGGGCGTCTACGGCCGGGATCCCGAGGAACTGGTCGGCGGCAACCTGCTCAACCTCGTCCACCCCGACGACGTGGACCGGGTGCTGATGGAGGTCCGGCGCCTGCTGGCGAAGAACCACGGCCGTCGGGGCGCCGACGGCGGCAGCGAGCCCTCGGCCCGGGTCGAGTGCCGGGTCCGCTCCGGCGGCGGCGAGTGGCTGCACGTGGAGTCCACCGTCAACCGCTACCGGGACGGCCTGATCCTCAACAGCCGCGACGTCACCGAGCGCGTCATACTGCAGGCCCAGCTGCAGCACAACGCCTTCCACGACCCGCTCACCGACCTGCCGAACCGCGCGCTGTTCACCCAGCGGGTGCGGGCCGCGCTCGGCGGCACCGACGGCGCCCGCCCGCACCCCGGCGGCGACGACGCCACGGTGGCCGTGCTCTTCCTCGACCTGGACGGCTTCAAGGCCGTCAACGACACCGCCGGTCACCAGGTGGGGGACGAGCTCCTGGTCCAGGCCGCCCGCCGGCTCCAGGGCGCCGTACGGTCCGGGGACACCGTCGCCCGGTTCGGCGGGGACGAGTTCGCCGCGCTGGTCTGCGGGCGGCTCGGCCGCTCCCAGGTCCACGAACTCGCCGAGCGGCTGCGCTCCGCGCTCTCCCAGCCGTACTGGATCGGCGGCGCCGAGCTGGGCGTCGCGGCCAGCATCGGCATCGCCTTCGGCCCGCGCGACCACGCACCGGACGCCGACCCGAAGGCCGCGACCGACGAGCTGATGCGCAACGCCGACCTCGCGATGTACCGGGCCAAGTCCCAGGGCAAGGGCCGGGTGGTGCTCTACACCCCGGCCATGCGGGCCGAGCTGGACCGCCGTACCGAGCTGGAGGAGCGGCTGCGCCTCGCCGTCCGGGAGGGCAGCTTCACCCTGCTCCACCAGCCGGTGGTCGACCTCACCACCGGTGCGGTGACCTCCGTCGAGGCGCAGGCCCGCTGGCGCTCCGCCCAGGGGCTGCTGCTCACCCCGGCCGAGTTCCTGCGTACCGCCGAGCAGGGCGACGCGGCGACACGCTTCGCCCGCTGGATGCTCCAGGAGGCGGTCACCACGGCCGCCGCCCGCCGCAACGCGCTGGCCAGGCCCCGGTCCGTCCCCGTCCCCGTCTCGGTCCGGCTGACCGCCGAGCGGCTCTGCGCGCCCGGCATGTACGAGACCATCGTGACCATCCTCCGGGAGACCGGGCTGCCCGCCGAGCACCTGGTGATCGAGCTGGCCCGGACCGGTCCGGACGCCGCCGCGGACGAGCTCGGCCGCCGGCTGGCCGCGCTGCGGCGGCACGGGGTGTCCACCGCCGTCGCGGGCTTCGGCGCCGGCAGCGGCTCGCTCGGGGCACTCGCCAGGCTCCCGTTCGACGCTCTGAAACTGGACCGCAGCCTGGTCCAGGACGTCGCCGACTCCGCCCTGACCAGGGCGCTGGCCGGGCACGCGCTGCGGCTCGGCCGGGACCTGGGCCTGGTGACCGTGGCGGAGGGCGTCGACCAGCCCCGGCAGGTGGCCACCCTGCAGGAGCTGGGGTGCCGCCAGGGCCAGGGGCTGGCCTTCGCCCAGCCGCTGGACGAGCACCGGCTGCGCCGCGCCCTGGCCCGCCGGGTGTACCCGCTGCCGAGGCCGATGGGGACGCTCTCGGCGCGCCGCGCGTACCTGTCGGCAGACACCCGTTCGGGTGGCCGTCCGGAGCCCGGTCCGGGGCGGGTCGTACACCATCACGGGGCCTCCGACCTGCCCGAACGGCGTGCGGTGACCGGTCCGTTCACCGGTCCGCATGGTGAGACCTCCGTCCCACCCGCTTGACACTCGATACCGCCGGGGAGGAAGGTCGGTGCCATGCGCACCCGAATTCTCGTACTTGGCGGGCGCGTCGGCTGAAGCAGACCGACGCGCCACCCCTCGCATGCCCTGGGCACGAGGGGTTTTTTGTTGCACTGGAACTGCTTAAAAACCGCAAGACCACTGGCCTTGACCGTCCGGCCCCTCCCATTTGTCAGTTTTGGGCGGACGATTGAGGCAGAGCCGGATACCGGCCCGGGAACCCTCACCGCCAGGGCCGGCAGAACCCGAGAAGAGACAGGCAGATGACTGAGCACGCCGCTACCCCCCGCCGCGGGGACAACCCGGCCGCCCACGCTCCGGGTCCCCAGACCATCGTCGAGACGATGACCGGCGCGCAGTCGCTCATCCGCTCGCTGGAGGCCGTAGGCGCGGACACCGTCTTCGGCATCCCGGGCGGGGCCATCCTTCCCGCGTACGACCCGCTGATGGACTCGCAGAAGGTGCGCCACATCCTGGTCCGCCACGAGCAGGGCGCGGGCCACGCCGCCACCGGTTACGCCCAGGCCACCGGCCGGGTCGGTGTCTGTATGGCCACCTCGGGCCCGGGCGCGACCAACCTGGTGACGCCGATCGCCGACGCCTACATGGACTCCGTCCCGATGGTCGCGATCACCGGCCAGGTCGCCTCCAAGGCGATCGGCACCGACGCCTTCCAGGAGGCGGACATCTGCGGCATCACGATGCCGATCACCAAGCACAACTTCCTGGTCACCGACCCGGCCGAGATCCCCCGCGTGATCGCCGAGGCCTTCCACATCGCCGCCACCGGCCGCCCGGGCCCGGTCCTGGTCGACATCGCCAAGGACGCGCTGCAGGCCACCACCACCTTCCGCTGGCCGGTGGAGACCTCGCTGCCCGGCTACCGCCCGGTCACCAAGCCGCACGCCAAGCAGATCCGCGAGGCCGCGAAGATGCTGGTCAGCGCGAAGAAGCCGGTGCTGTACGTCGGCGGCGGTGTGCTCAAGGCCCACGCCTCGGCCGAGCTGCGGATCCTCGCCGAGCTGACCGGCGCCCCGGTCGTCACCACCCTGATGGCGCTCGGCGTCTTCCCGGACAGCCACCCGCAGCACCTGGGCATGCCGGGCATGCACGGCTCCGTCCCGGCCGTCACCGCGCTGCAGAAGGCCGACCTGCTCTTCACCCTCGGCGCGCGCTTCGACGACCGCGTCACCGGCAAGCTGGACAGCTTCGCCCCGTACGCCAAGGTCGTCCACGCCGACATCGACCCGGCGGAGATCGGCAAGAACCGTCCGGCGGACGTGCCGATCGTCGGTGACGCCCGCGAGGTGATCGCCGACCTGATCGTCGCCGTCCAGGCCGAGTTCGACGCCGGTCACAAGGCCGACTACGGCGACTGGTGGGTCAAGCTCAACGAGTGGAAGAAGACCTACCCGCTCGGCTACGAGCCCGCCCCCGAGGGCGAGCTCTCCCCGCAGCAGGTGATCGAGCGGATCGGCCAGATCGTCGGCTCGGACGCGATCTACGCGGCGGGCGTCGGCCAGCACCAGATGTGGGCCTCGCAGTTCATCAACTACGAGAAGCCCGCCACCTGGCTGAACTCCGGCGGCGCGGGCACCATGGGCTACGCCGTCCCGGCGGCGATGGGCGCCAAGGCGGGCAAGCCGGAGGCCGTGGTCTGGGCGATCGACGGTGACGGCTGCTTCCAGATGACCAACCAGGAGCTGGTCACCTGCGCGCTGAACAACATCCCGATCAAGGTCGCCGTCATCAACAACGGCTCGCTGGGCATGGTCCGCCAGTGGCAGACCCTCTTCTACAACCAGCGCTACTCCAACACCGTGCTGCACGCGGGCCCCGAGCACGACGGCAAGGAGCCGCCGGCCCAGGGCACCCGGATCCCGGACTTCGTGCTGCTGTCGGAGGCGATGGGCTGCGTCGGTCTGCGCTGCGAGCGTCCGGAGGACCTGGACGCGGTGATCGAGCAGGCGATGGCGATCAACGACCGCCCGGTGGTCATCGACTTCATCGTTCACCAGGACGCCATGGTCTGGCCGATGGTCGCGGCCGGCACCAGCAACGACGAGATCCTCGCCGCCCGGGACGTGCGCCCGGACTTCGGCGACGACCTCGACTAAGAGCCCCGACCATCCGATAGAGAGTCATGACCACCATGTCCAAGCACACCCTCTCCGTCCTGGTCGAGAACAAGCCCGGCGTGCTCGCCCGCATCGCCGCCCTGTTCTCCCGTCGGGGTTTCAACATCGACTCCCTCGCCGTCGGCCCGACCGAGCACCCGGACATCTCCCGGATGACGATCGTCGTCAACGTCGAGGACCTCCCGCTCGAGCAGGTCACCAAGCAGCTGAACAAGCTGGTCAACGTGATAAAGATCGTCGAGCTCGACCAGTCCGCTGCGATCCAGCGGGAGCTGGTCCTGGTCAAGGTCCGCGCCGACGCCGAGACCCGCTCGCAGATCGTCGAGATCGTGTCGCTGTTCCGCGCCAAGACAGTTGACGTGTCGCCGGACGCCGTGACCATCGAGGCCACCGGCAGCTCCGACAAGCTGGAGGCGATGCTCCGGATGCTGGAGCCGTACGGCATCAAGGAGCTCGTCCAGTCCGGCCTGGTGGCGATCGGGCGCGGCGCCCGTTCGATCACCGACCGGTCGCTGCGGGCCCTCGACCGCAGCGCGTAGGCACTGCGCCCCGACACAGCTGTCTCACCCCCTGAAGCAACGCCCCACACCCAGCCGGGTCCACGTACCGTAGGTACGCACCGGCAACACCACCACGCAAGGAGATGTGCCCCCGTGGCCGAGCTGTTCTACGAAGACGACGCCGACCTGTCCATCATCCAGGGCCGCAAGGTCGCGGTCATCGGCTACGGCAGCCAGGGCCACGCCCACGCGCTGTCGCTGCGCGACTCGGGCGTGGACGTCCGCGTCGGTCTCCTGGAGGGCTCCAAGTCCCGTGCCAAGGCGGAGGAGGCCGGCCTGCGCGTGACCGACCCGTCCACGGCCGCGGCCGAGGCCGACGTCATCATGATCCTGGTGCCGGACCCGATCCAGGCCGACGTCTACACGGAGTCCATCGCCCCGAACCTGAAGGCGGGCGACGCCCTGTTCTTCGGCCACGGCCTGAACATCCGCTTCGGCTTCATCACCCCGCCGGCCGACGTCGACGTCTGCATGGTCGCCCCGAAGGGCCCGGGCCACCTGGTCCGCCGCCAGTACGAGGAGGGTCGCGGTGTCCCCGCGATCGTCGCCGTCGAGCAGGACGCCACCGGCAAGGCCTTCGACCTGGCGCTCTCGTACGCCAAGGGCATCGGCGCGACCAAGGCCGGCGTCATCAAGACCACCTTCACCGAGGAGACCGAGACCGACCTGTTCGGTGAGCAGGCCGTCCTCTGCGGTGGCACCGCCGCCCTGGTCAAGGCCGGTTTCGAGACCCTGGTCGAGGCCGGCTACCAGCCGGAGATCGCCTACTTCGAGTGCCTGCACGAGCTGAAGCTCATCGTCGACCTGATGTACGAGGGCGGCCTGGAGAAGATGCGCTGGTCCATCTCGGAGACCGCCGAGTGGGGCGACTACGTCACCGGCCCGCGCATCATCACCGCCGACACCAAGGCCGAGATGAAGAAGGTCCTCGCCGAGATCCAGGACGGCACCTTCGCCAACACCTGGATCGCCGAGTACAAGGCGGGCCTGCCGAAGTACAACGAGTACAAGACCGCCGACTCGGAGCACCTGCTGGAGACCACCGGCAAGAAGCTCCGCAAGCTGATGAGCTGGGTCGACGAGGAGGCGTAACTGCCTTGGTGGAGCAGGTCCGTGCCCGGGCCTGCTCCACTCACACTCCAGTTCTCTTCGATTTATCCGGCTAGGCTGATCCCGTCCGAGTGATTTCGCCGGACGGGAGCAGCCCGGCCCGCTGCCCGTCGATACACTTCCGAGTGCGCGTCAGGCCCACAGCGTCGTGCGTCTAGCTACGCGGCATGCCACCTTCCCCCGCTGGTCACGCCACCTACCGTGCCCATGGACCGGGGAGAACCGGACAGTTAAGGACACACTGTCGTGAGCAAATCCGTAGTACTCATCGCCGAAGAGCTGTCGCCCGCCACCGTAGACGCGCTGGGCCCCGACTTCGAGATCCGCCACTGCAACGGGGCGGACCGCACGGAGCTGCTGACCGCCATCGCGGACGTGGACGCCATCCTGATCCGCAGCGCCACCAAGGTGGACGCGGAGGCGCTGGCCGCCGCCAAGAAGCTCAAGGTCGTCGCCCGCGCCGGCGTCGGCCTCGACAACGTCGACGTCTCCGCCGCCACCAAGGCCGGCGTGATGGTCGTCAACGCGCCGACCTCCAACATCGTCACCGCCGCCGAGCTCGCCTGCGGTCTGCTGATCGCCAGCGCCCGGCACATCGCGCCCGCCAACGCGGCGCTCAAGCAGGGCGAGTGGAAGCGCAACAAGTACACCGGCGTCGAGCTCTCCGAGAAGGTCCTCGGCGTCGTCGGCCTCGGCCGGATCGGCGTGCTGGTCGCCCAGCGGATGTCCGCCTTCGGCATGAAGATCGTCGCGTACGACCCCTACATCCAGGCCGCCCGCGCCGCCCAGATGGGCGTCAAGCTGGTCTCCCTGGAGGAGCTGCTCGAGGTCTCGGACTTCATCACCGTCCACCTCCCGAAGACCCCCGAGACGATCGGCCTGATCGGCGACGAGGCGCTGCACAAGGTCAAGCCGACCGTGCGCATCGTCAACGCCGCCCGCGGCGGCATCGTGGACGAGGCCGCGCTCGCCAGTGCCCTGCGTGACGGCCGGGTGGCCGGCGCGGGCCTGGACGTGTACGCCAAGGAGCCGTGCACCGACTCCCCGCTGTTCGGCTTCGACAACGTGGTCGCCACCCCGCACCTGGGCGCCTCCACCGACGAGGCCCAGGAGAAGGCCGGCATCGCCGTCGCCAAGTCCGTCCGCCTCGCGCTGGCCGGTGAGCTCGTACCGGACGCCGTGAACGTCCAGGGCGGCGTCATCGCCGAGGACGTGCGTCCCGGTCTCCCGCTGGCCGAGAAGCTCGGCCGGATCTTCACCGCGCTGGCCGGCGAGGTCGCCGTCCGCCTGGACGTCGAGGTCCGCGGCGAGATCACCCAGCACGACGTGAAGGTGCTCGAGCTCTCCGCCCTCAAGGGCGTGTTCGAGGACGTCGTGGCCGAGACGGTGTCGTACGTCAACGCCCCGCTGTTCGCGCAGGAGCGCGGCGTCGAGGTCCGCCTGACGACCAGCAGCGAGAGCCCCGAGCACCGCAACGTGATCACCGTGCGCGGCACGCTGGCCGACGGCGGCGAGATCGCCATCTCCGGCACGCTCTCCGGCCCGAAGCAGACCCAGAAGATCGTCGGCGTGGACGCCTTCGACGTGGACGTGGCCCTCACCGACCACATGGCCTTCTTCAAGTACGAGGACCGCCCCGGCGTGGTCGGCACCCTCGGCCGCATCCTGGGCGACGCGGGCATCAACATCGCGGGCATGCAGGTCGCCCGTGACGGCGAGGGCGCGCTGGCCTCGATCACCGTGGACACCGAGGTCTCCCAGGAGGTCCTGGCCGAGATCGCCGCCGCGATCGGCGCCAAGTTCGCCCGCTCGGTGAACCTCGGCTGACCTGCAGTCAGACCAGTCCCGTAGAGCCCGGACCGCTTCGGCGGCCCGGGCTCTACGCGTACCGGGTGACTCTCGTCTCAGATACTAGGAAATCCAACTATTCGTGCAGACAGCGCCCGCCGGGCGTCGTACCTTGAAAGAGCCATACGGTGAGCCACCCCTCCCAGCGGGGGGCGCGTGGCCCGTGTGTGCCGTACGCAGCATGGCAGGCGACCCCTGCCGGCGTGCCCACCCGTCACCCGCCGCCACCCTTTTTGCGGCGCGCTTCGCGCGACACCTCTTGACCTCCCCACCCTCAGCACCCGTGTGTGCAATGAATCCAAGGAGTCCGGTATGCCCCCCACCGCAGACCGTCACGCCACCCCCGCCTCCGCCGCCCAGGCCCCCCGCCGCCGCCGGCGCACCGAGCCCAACCCGCACGCCGCCGCCGCGCTCCAGCGCGCCCTGGACCGCCGCGACAACGGCGGCGTGACCGGCCACGACGCCTGAGTCGGGGCCCCTGCGCCGAACGCCTGACGAGCAGTCACCCACAGGGGTGCATACCGCCCCCTAAAGGGGGACTCTGCTCGCGTCGTCCGGCGCGATGATCTTAATTTGGGCCGTGTGCGCATCCATGCTGCTACCCGGATCGGTATTACCCTCGCCGTGATCGCCGGCTCCGCCGCGCTCGCCGCCCTACCGCCCACCGGCGCCTCCGCCGAGCCCGGTGAGGCCGAGGGGCGGGCGGACGCTCCACGGAGCGTCCTGCTCGAACTGGACACCGAGGCCGCCGCTCCCGTCTGGCGCCGGGCCGCCGCCGACGCGCGGCGCGCCCAACGCTCCCCGGAGGCCGTCCACAGGGCGGCCGCCGAGGCCGGGGCCGAGCAGCACCGCCGGGCGGGCCGGGCGCTCGACCAGCTGGCGGGCGCGGTCCGCAACGCCGTGCCGGGGGCGCAGGAGCTCTATCGCACCCGGACCCTGCTCACCGGCCTCGCCGTGACCGCCCGGACCGGGCAGCTGGCCGCGCTGCGTACCCTGCCCGGTGTCCGGGCGGTGCACGTGATCACCCGCAAGGAGCGGGACAACTCCTACTCCGTCCCGCTCACCGGCGCCCCCGCGGTCTGGTCCGGCACCCCCGGAAACACCGGCGAGGGCATCAGGATCGGCATCATCGACTCGGGCATCGACTACACCCACGCCGATTTCGGCGGCCCGGGCACCGAGCAGGCCTTCACCTCCGTCGACGGCGCCAAGCCGGCCCCCGCCGCCCTCTTCCCGAACGCCAAGGTGATCGGCGGCCGGGACCTGGTGGGCGACGACTACAACCCCGACCCCTCCGCCGAGCACTACCAGCCCGTGCCGCACCCGGATGCCAACCCGATCGACTGCGCGCTGAACGGCCACGGCACCCATGTCGCGGGCACCGCGGCCGGCCTCGGCGTCACCTCGGCCGGCAAGCCCTACACCGGCCCGTACCGGCCGGGCCTGGACCCGGCGGGCTTCAAGGTAGGCCCGGGCGCCGCCCCCGGTGCCAAGCTGTACGCCATCCGGGTCTTCGGCTGCGACGGGTCCACCGACCAGCTCGCCCAGGCCCTGGACGTGGCCGCGGACCCCGACGGCAACGGTGATCTGACGGACCGTCTCGACGTGGTGAACCTCTCCCTCGGCAGCCGCTTCGGCAACCCCGACGACGCCGACGCCATCGCCGCCGACCATCTGGCCGAGCTGGGCACCGTGGTGGTCGCGGCGGCCGGCAACGAGGGCGACGTCTACGGCATCGGCGGCAGCCCCGGGACGGCTCCGCGCGCCATCGCCGTCGCCGCCTCGGTGGACGCGCACGGCGACGCCGACGGCATCCGGGTGCTCGCCCCCGAGCCCCTCGCCGGGCTCGTCCCGGCCCACTGGAGCGCCAAGTACCAGGGCTGGTCCACCAAGGACGTCAGCGGCGAGCTCGCGCTGCCCGCCGACCAGTCGGACGGCTGCACCGCCTTCAGCGCCGCCGACGGCCTGCGGCTCAAGGGCAAGGTCGCCGTCCTCGCCTGGCGGACCAAGGACTCCGACCGGGCCTGCGGCTCCGCCGCCCGTGCCGATCACGCCGCCGACGTCGGCGCGGTCGGCACCCTGTTCGCCGCCGACGGCGACCACCTGGGCGAGATCGCGGGCAACGACCGCATCCCGGCCGCCATCCTGGCCCGCGCCGACGGTGAGCGGCTCACCAAGGCGGCGGCCGAGGGTGCCGTACGCGTCCAGCTGGCTGCCCCGGGCAACCCGCTGCACGGCGCGGTCGCCCAGGACCAGCCGCAGCGCAGCGACACGCTGGCCGTCTTCACCTCGCGCGGCCTCGGCCTGCCCGGCATCGTCAAGCCGGACGTCGCGGCCCCGGGCGAGACCATCTGGTCGGCCAAGGCGGGCAGTGGCGGCGGTGGCATGCGCGAGGACGGCACCTCGATGGCCACCCCGCACGTCGCCGGTCTGGCCGCCCTGGTCAGGGCCGCCCACCCGGGCTGGTCGGTGGCCGAGGTCAAGGCCGCGCTGATGAACACCTCCGGTGACACCTGGCGCGGTGACGACCACTCAGGCCCGGTCTACGGACCGGAGCGTACGGGTGCCGGGCGTGCCAGGGTGGACATCGCCGTCCGTACGCCCGCCGTGGCGTACGCGGCGGGGGCGGGCGCGGTCGACGGCGCGGTGGGCGTCTCCTTCGGCCCGGTCCAGGTGACCCGGTCGACGGTGCTCAGCCGCGAGGTCGAGATCCGGAACTTCTCGGCCGAGCCGGTCGAGTACACCACCGGCTACCTGCCGGCCACCGAACTCCGGGGTGCGAGCTTCGAGCTGTCGCCGGATCAGGTGACCGTGCCGGCGGGCGGGACGGCCCGGGTCAAGGTCACCCTGAACGTTCCCGGGCAGCTCGACCGGGCGCCCGATCCGACCATCGACCTCACCCAGGCCGGCCGGGCCCGCAGCTACCGGGGCGAGCTCTCCGGGCGGCTGCTGCTGACGCCGGTCGGCACCGACGCCCCGGCCCTGCGGGTGCCGCTCTTCGCCGCCCCGCGCCCGGCCTCCGAGCTGGCGGCGGGCGCCCAGGCCCGTGCCTCGGCGAGCAGCACCCTGGTCAGCCTCACCGGCACCGGCGCACCGGCCGCGGACGGCGCGCTGGTCAGCGCCTTCGCCCTCGGCGGCGAGGGCGCGCGCTGGCCCGACTGCCCCGTGGGCGCCCGGGACGGCGACAAGGCCCCCGACCTGTGCGTCACCCGCGCCGGCGACCGTGCCGCCAACCTCAAGGCGGCCGGCGCCGCGACCGACGCCCCGGCCGTCACCGGTGAGCCGCTGGACAAGGGCATCCTCTACCTCGCCGCGACCTTCTGGGCCCCGGTGGCCACCCCGGTGGGCAGCTTCGCCGTCCGGGCCTCGCTGGACACCGACGGGGACAACAAGACCGATGTGATCGTGACGGCCGACCGGCTGCGCGGCAGCGACGTCCTGGTGGCCCGGACCCTGGACGCCAGGACCGGCCAGGAGCTGGACGTCCAGCCGCTCAACGCCCGCTGGGGCGACACCGACACCGGGCTGCTGGACGGCGACACCGTCGTCCTCCCGGTCCGGCTGGCCGCGCTGCCCGGGCTCAAGCAGAGCACCGCGAAGATCCGCTACGGCCTCTGGACGAGCTTCGACCTCGGCGGAACGCCCAGTGCCAAGGACGCCCTCTCCTCGATCGGCCTGCAGGGCGAGCGGCCCACACTGGCCATCGACGTGCTGAACCCGGCGCTGGACATCCGCAACGGCGCCGCAGGCCCGGCCGCGATCCTCGCCCCGGAGCAGCCGGGCGCCGTCCTGGAGGTGCGCCGCAAGCAGGGCGACACCACCCGCCTGCTACTGGTCCACCATCTCAACCCGGACGGGCGCCGGGCGCAGGTCCTCACCCTCCGCTGAGGGGCGGCCGGTCAGCACGAGCTTCGACAGCACGAACGTGATCGGGATCGCGACCGCTGCAGCCAGCAGCGGCGCGATCCGGTCGTTCACCTTGAGCCACTGCACGAGCGCGACCACGCCGCCGCTCTGCACCAGGTAGTTGGTGATGTTGGGCAGCGGGAAGAGCAGGAACTTACGCCAGGTCGGCTTGGTCCGGTAGGTGAAGTAGGTGTTCATGAAGAACGACCCGACCATGCTCAGCAGGAACGCGACCGTGAACGCGGCGAAGTACGGCAGGAACGGGTGCAGTGCCAGGTACAGCACGTAGAAGGTCGCCGTGTTGACCACGCCCACCAGGCCGAACCTGACGATCTGCCATATCTGCGGCTTCACCGCTCATCCTCCGCCTGCCGGTAGCCCTCGGCCCGGAAGGTAGCACGCGGCGCGTTGGTCTCCTTCACCAGGAAGTGCGGCCGCCGCTTGGTCTCGTAGTAGATCCGGCCGATGTACTCGCCGATCAGACCGAGCATCACCATCTGGAGGCCGCCCAGGCCCACGATGGCCACGATGAGGGTGACGTACCCGGGGGAGTCGATGCCGTCGACGATCGCCACGCCGGTGATCCAGGCCGCGTACAGCGCGGCCACCCCGACCAGGGCCAGGCCCAGGTAGATGGCGATCCGCAGCGGGCGGTTGTTGAAGGAGATCAGCCCGTCCATGCCGTAGTTCAGCAGTGCGCCGAACCGCCACTTGGTCTCGCCGGCGCCACGGGCCACGTTCTCGTAGTCGAAGGTGACGGTGTCGAAGCCGATCCAGGAGAACAGGCCCTTGGAGAAGCGGTTGTACTCCGGCAGCGAGAGCAGCGCGTCCACGGCCTGCCGCGAGAGCAGCCGGAAGTCGCCAACGCCGTCCTTGAGTTCGACGTCCACCCACTTGTTGACCGCGCGGTAGTAGAGCCGGCTGACGGCGCTGCGGACGGCCTTGTCGCCCTCGCGGGTGCGGCGGGCGATGACCTGGTCGTGGCCGCGGTCGTAGAGCTCCAGCATCCGCTCGATCAGCTCCGGCGGGTGCTGCAGGTCGGCGTCCATCAGGACGACGGCGTCGCCGGTGGCCTCGCGCAGGCCGGCCAGCATGCCGGCCTCCTTGCCGAAGTTGCGGCTGAAGGAGACGTAGCGGGTGGTGCCGGGGTGCTGGGCGGCCAGCTTGCGCAGGTGCTCCAGGGTGTCGTCGGAACTGCCGTCGTCGACGTAGCAGAGCTCGTAGTCGATGGGCAGGTCGTCGAGACTGCGCCGGATCTCCTCGTCGAAGAGTTCGATCACGGCCTCTTCGTTGAAGCACGGCACCACGATGGACAGACGCACCAGCTCACCTCCGGCACTGGACGCAGACGGCGGCTGGTCGCTCTACCACGTAACTCCCGATAATCATCACGATGGTACCGGTGCGGCGCTGCCCTTCGGCACGCTCCGCCGCCGCAGCGACGTGACCAGCGCGACACCGCCCAGGACGGCCAGCGCCCCCGCGCTCACCGCGAGCCCGGCCGTCAGCCCGGGGGTGCGGTAGGTGCAGGAGACCCGGGAGGCGCCGCTGCCGAGCGGCACCCCGATCATGCCCAGGACGGACTGCGCCTCGCTCCGGGCGCCGCCGTCCACCGAGCACTGCCAGCCCTGGACGGCAGGGACGGCGAGCAGGGCGGTGCCGGTCGAGCCGGCCGGCAGCTCGGCGGTGAAGCCGTGCCCGCCTGCGCTGACCGAGGTGGCGCCCTTGAGCTGCCCCAGCGCGGTGGTCAGCGCGCCCTGGTCCAGGCAGCCGACCGGCTGCGCGGGCACCTGGGCGGCCGCCCCGGCCTGCAGCTGCACCTGGACCCTGCCGTCGGCGGGCACCGTGCCGAGCAGCCGGATCGGCATCGCCGTCATCGGCTGCTTGCCGTAGCTCGTGTACTTGGTGCCCAGGCCCATCACCGTGCCGTTGAACCACGGCCCGTAGAAGAACGCTGTGCTGCCCGGCGTGCAGACCCCGCCGAAGGTGGTCCAGGTGCCGCCCTTGGGCGTCGCCGGGATCGACCAGCCGCTGGTGCCGTGCAGGGTCGGCCTGGGCCCGGCCGTCGGGGTCAGCTCCGGGATGTCGTACACCTTGGCGCCGAGCAGCGACTGCTGGCGGGCCCAGACGGACGAGGTGTCCGGCTTGATCCCCGGGTGCACGGTGACCAGCGGGGCGGCCTGGGCCTGCTTGGCGGTGAAGCCTTCGGGCGCCGAGCTGCTGTCCAGGTAGGTGGTGACGCCGAGCAGCGCCCGTCCGACCGGGTCGGCCGGGCTGAGCGTGTGGCGGCCCTGGATGTACCAGCCGGCGCCCAGGTCGTGCAGCAGCTGGGCGGTGACGGCGGGCAGGTAGCTGCTGTAGTACGAGCCGCCCTCCCCGCCGAGCAGCAGCGGATCGTTGTTGGCGAACTCGTGCGGGCCCGGGTCCGTCCGGGTCCTCGGCCAGTCGTCCGCCCGCCGGATCGCGTCGTACGCGGCCAGGGACTGCGAGCTGATCGTGGTCTTCGGCTGGTAGAAGGTGAGCCGGTCCCGGATCGCGGTGACGGAGTACGTCGAGTAGGTGGCCCCGGCCAGTACGCCCAGCGCCAGGACCGCGCCGGTGAGCCGCTGGGCCCGCCGGTCGGCGTGCCATCGGTCCAGTGCCCACAGCGCGCCGAGCATCAGGGCGCCGCCCGCCGTGACCAGGACCCAGGTGGCGGTGTGCACCGAGCTCTGCCCGTGCCCGAGCAGCACGATCAGCGCCACCAGACCGGCCCCGCCGAGCAGTGCGAACAGGTCGGGGCGGCGCGAGAGCGAGACCCAGGCGGCCATCACCAGCAGCCCGCTCAGCACGAACGAGGCCCGGTACGAGCTGCCGTTGGGGATCGCCAGGCCGTGCCAGAGCAGGATGGTTGGCTCCCAGACGAAGCTCGCCCCGACCAGCACCAGCAGCACGTACCAGAGGGTCCGTTCGCGGGCGCGCACCTTGCGGTTGAACGGCAGGGAGGCGACCAGGACCAGGCCGAGGATGCCGACGAAGACGTTCGGCACCGAGTGGTCCGAGCGGCCGCCGGGCAGCAGCTGCGCCAGGTAGTCGGTCAGGCCGGGCGGGCCGTCGTAGCGGGCCAGGGGGGCGGGCTGGGAGGCCTTGCTGGCCTTGAGGCTGACGAACATCACGGGGGCGGTCAGCAGGACACCGACCACCACCATGCCTGCCGCCCGGCCCAGCACCCGCAGCCGGGCCCGGAGCGGGCGCCGCGTCAGCGCCACCCGCACCAGCAGCACCAGGCCGGCGCCGATGGTGGCCATCGCGCCGGTGTAGAAGTTTCCGGCCCAGGCCACCGCCACGAAGAGGGTGCCCAGCACCCACCGCCGCTCGCGGAGACACCAGTCGCAGGCCAGGCTGACCAGCGGCAGCGAGACCAGGCCCCACATCCACATCGGGTCCGGCGAGCCGTCGTTGAGCACCCAGGCGCAGAGCCCGTAGCCGACCGCCAGCAGCGCCCGCAGCCAGGGTGAGCCCCGGTGCAGCCGGCCCAGGAAGACCGTCATCACGGCGGAGCCGAGCCCGATGCTGAGCAGCGTGACCAGGAAGACGGGGAAGTTCACGGCGTCGCGCGGGAAGAGGCCGACCAGCCAGGAGAACGGGTTCATCAGGTAGGTGACGAAGTCCCCGAGGAAGGGGGAGCCGTACCCGCTGTTCCAGTTGAACAGCAGGTCGCCCGTGCTGTCGCCGTGCATCAGGTCCCAGAGGTGGGCGTGGAACGGCACGAACTGGTTGCCGAGGTCGTTCACGGCCCGCGAGCGCGAGCCGAACGGGTACGTCCCGTGGACCGCCATCGCCAGGCAGTACGCCCCCGTCGACAGCGCCGCGGCCAGCCCGGCGGCCCCGTACTCGCGACGGCGGAGCCTGCGTGGGCCGGTCGCGACGGTCCGGCCGGCTTCGATGGTCCGGCTCACTGGGTCTGGCTCACTGCGCGGGGCTCCTGCCTTGCGGGTATGTCGGTGGATCGGGCACAGCAGTGGATCGGGGCACTGCGGTGGATCGGGCACCAGGATGTCAGGCCACCTGGGCCCACGCTCCGAACGGGCCGTCCTTGGCCGCCTGCCGGGCGACGTACAGCAGGCCGTCGCAGCCCAGGGCGGCGGCGACCGCGCGGCCGTGCCCGTCGGTGCCGACCGTCGGCGTGTGGGCCAGCAGGGGCCCGCCGTGGTGCCAGTCGCCGCCGTGTCCGAGGGCGACCCTGCCCTTGGCGTCCCGGACCGCCAGGGCGCCCGGGGTGGCGGCCACCCGGCCGAAGCCGCCGGGGGGTGTGGACTCGCCGGTGATCCTCCAGGCCTCCGAGCCGGGCCGGCGCTCGGCGGTGAGGACCTTCGCGGACTTGGGCTCGCGGTAGTGGAGCCGAAGCGTGCCGTCGGCGGCGAGCAGCGCGGTGACCGGGCCGGAGGGCACCGGCAGGCCGGTCGGCCGGTCCGGTCTGAGCGGGCCTCCAGGGGTGTCCGAGGCCCAGTGCACGACGGTCTTCCCCGCCGCGAGGACGTGGGTGCGGCCGTCGGCGTCGACCACGGCGCCGAGGCCGTCCTGGACGGTCTGGCCGGCCTCGGCGGGGAGCGTCAGGGCCGTCCAGGGACCGTCCAGGGTGCGTATGCCGACCGAGCCCGACCAGGTGCGGGCGATGACCTGCACGGTGCCGTCCGGCAGGGCGAGGCCCAGCGGGTACCCGGCCTCCATCGACTTCACCGGGTCGTCGCCGTCCGGTGTGCCCAGGCTCTGCCAGGCGCCGAAGGCCCGGTCACTGGCGGAGACCTGGACGCACGTGACGATCTCGCGCCGGTGCCTGGCCTCCTCGAAGGCCGGATCGGTACGGACCGTGAGCAGCCGCAGCCGCCCGTCGGCCTGGCGCAGCACCTGCAGCTGGCCCTCCAGGCCGCCGCCCTCGATCCGGTGCGGCCCGCTCCAGCCGGAGCCGGACTCGACCCAGTAGGCGACCGAGCCGTTCAGCAGGGTGAAGGCCGCCAGCCGCCCGTCCGCCATCGGCTGCAGCCAGTCGCCGCTGCCGGGGGCGCGGTGGCGGGTGCTCTGCGCCCAGCCGTTGCGCAGCGCGCCGCCGCCGACCTTGCGGTCCCCGCAGCCGGCCGGGTCGCCGCAGTTGCGGTTGTCCGTCCAGCCGTACGCGTCCAGCAGTCGCACCTTGCGGTCCACGGCGGCCCGGTCCAGGTTGTGCGGCAGCCCGGCGTTCACGTAGCCGAGGTAGCTCTCGACGGAGCCGGCGCGGGCCTTGCCGCCGCCCCAGTGCCGGGCGAGGGCCGCCTGGGTGAAGTACGCCGAGTAGGTGTGGTCCTGGTGGTCAAGATAGAGCGGGCCGGGGTGGCCCTTGGGTGGCTGCTGGGAGTGCTCCGGGTTGGGGTCGAGCGTGCGGACCACCGTCGGGCGTACGTGGTCCAGGATCCCGGTCAGCGTCCCGATCAGCTGGTCGCGGGTGTAGCCGCCGCCGGCCGGCAGGCCGCTGTGCGCGGGCGGCAGGGTGGCGAGCCGCCCGGTCTCGCCGAGCCAGAGCCCGCGCAGGCTCTCGGGCCGGTGCACGCTCACCGCCCGGGCCTCGACCAGCGCCGGGAAGATCAGCTGCACCTGCGGCGCCGCCCGCAGGGTGTGCTGCTCGACCTGCAGGCCGTCGAGGTAGCTGACCAGCTGGACGTCCCACGGGCTGTTCTCGTCCCCGGTGGCCATCAGCGCGTACGCGGCGGCCAGGCCGTTGATCCGGGCCCGGGTGTAGGCGGGGCGGTCGGGCCGGACGCGGTCGTGGCCCGGCTCGGCGTGCAGCACGTTGCGGCCGTCGGACTCGCCGCCGGTGAGGCAGACCGTGACGCAGGCGGCGCCGGAGGCGACCGACTGGTCGAGGTCGGGATTCATGAAGTACAGGTTGTCGTCGGGGTGGGCGATCACATGGACGAAGCCGAGGCTGCCGGTACCCCGGGCCAGCCCGGTCCCCGTCACCGCGTCCTGGGCCGGCTCGGACGGCGAAGCGTCGCTGCGGAGGGCCTCCCAGAGGCCGTAGCCCGCCGCGGGTGCCGCCAGTAGTCCACCGGTCAGCCAGAGCGCGCGGCGTCTGCCGATCGGATTGCCCATTTCTTGATCCCCCGTGAAGAAAGCATGAATTCCCGTCGGATATTACCGAATGGTCCTGCTTCGCTCGAACGTCGGTCCGGTCGCGTTCGTCCGAATAGTGGACATGGAGGTGTCAGCCTCTGGGACGCGGAGTACTGTCGACCGCATGTCTCGAAGCCTTCGTCTCGCAGTGATCCCCGGTGACGGCATCGGCCAGGAAGTCGTGGCCGAGGGCCTCAAGGTGCTCGCCGCCGCCCTCCCCGCCGACGTCAAGGTCGAGACCACCGAGTACGACCTCGGTGCCCGGCTCTACCACCGCACCGGCGAGACCCTGCCGGACAGTGTGCTGGAGGAGCTGAAGAACCAGGACGCGATCCTGCTCGGCGCCATCGGCGACCCGAGCGTCCCGTCCGGTGTGCTGGAGCGCGGGCTGCTGCTCAAGCTGCGCTTCGCCTTCGACCACCACATCAACCTCCGCCCGGGCAAGCTCTTCCCCGGCGTGAAGTCCCCGCTGGCCGGCGACCCGAAGATCGACTTCGTGGTCGTCCGCGAGGGCACCGAGGGCCCGTACGTCGGCAACGGCGGCACCCTGCGCACCGGGACGCCGCAGGAGGTGGCCACCGAGGTCAGCCTCAACACCGCCTTCGGCATCGAGCGGGTCGTCCGCGACGCGTACCGCCGTGCGGCCGCCCGTCCGCGCAAGAAGCTGACGCTGGTCCACAAGAACAACGTGCTGGTCCACGCCGGCCACCTGTGGACCCGGATCTTCGAGCAGGTCGGCCGGGAGTTCCCCGAGGTCACCACCGACTACCTGCACGTCGACGCCGCGACGATCTTCTTCGTCACCCAGCCCGAGCGCTTCGACGTGATCGTCACCGACAACCTCTTCGGCGACATCCTGACCGACCTCGCCGCGGCCGTCACCGGCGGCATCGGCCTGGCGGCCTCCGGCAACATCAACCCCAGCGGCGACTTCCCGTCGATGTTCGAGCCGGTCCACGGCTCGGCCCCCGACATCGCCGGCCAGGGCAAGGCCGACCCGACGGCCACCGTGCTGTCCGTCGCCATGCTGCTGGAGCACCTCGGCTTCACCGCCGAGGCGGCCAAGGTCGAGGCCGCCGTGGCCGCCGACCTCGCCGAGCGCTCCGGCACCCGTTCCACCTCGCAGGTCGGCGACGCGCTCGCCGCCCGAGTATCCGGCTGACGGGCCGGCAACACCTTCACAGCTGCGACGCCAGCTGTTCGGCACGGCCCTCTAGATGCGACTATCAACAGTGGGCCGTGCCTTCGTGTGTTCGATCACCGGTGGGCGAGGCCCGGACCAACCCCACGGTGAAGGACAGACAGTCATGAGTACGCCCACCCAGGCGCCCATCACGTTCGACCTCAAGCCCTCCGCTCACCCGCTGTCCGATGCGGAGCGCGAGGCCCGGCTGGCCAATCCCGGTTTCGGCCGGGTCTTCACCGACCACATGGTCACCATCCGCTACACGGAGGGCCGCGGCTGGCACGACGCCCAGCTGACGCCGTACGCGCCGCTCGAGATCGACCCGGCCAACATGACGCTGCACTACGGCCAGGCGATCTTCGAGGGCCTCAAGGCCTACCGCCAGGCCGACGGCTCCATCGCGACCTTCCGGCCCACCGCCAACGCCGAGCGCTTCCAGGCCTCCGCCCGCCGCCTCGCCATGCCCGAGCTGCCCACCGAGGCCTTCGTCGAGGCCGTCGAGCTGCTCGTCCAGCAGGACCAGGCGTGGGTCCCCAGCGAGCCCGAGCAGAGCCTCTACCTGCGGCCGTTCATGTTCGCCACCGAGGTCGGCCTGGGTGTCCGCCCGGCCAACGAGTACCTCTTCATGATCATTGCCTCCCCGGCCGGCGCCTACTTCCCCGGCGGGGTCAAGCCGGTCTCGGTCTGGCTCTCCGAGGAGTACGTCCGCGCGGCTCCCGGTGGCACCGGCACCGCCAAGTGCGCCGGCAACTACGCCGCCTCGCTGGTCGCCCAGGCCCAGGCCGCGGAGAAGGGCTGCGACCAGGTCGTCTGGCTCGACGCCGCCGAGCACCGGTGGATCGAGGAGATGGGGGGCATGAACCTGTACTTCGTCTTCGGCGAGGGCAAGGACGCCCGCATCGTCACGCCCGAGCTCTCCGGCGCGCTGCTCCCCGGCATCACCCGTGACTCGCTGCTGACGATGGCCGCGGACCTCGGCTACGCCGTCGAGGAGCGCCGTATCTCCACCGACGAGTGGAAGCAGGGCAACGTCGACGGCACCCTCACCGAGGTCTTCGCCTGCGGCACCGCCGCCGTCATCACCCCCGTCGGCTCGGTCAAGTCCGCCCGCGCGGACTGGACCGTCGCCGACGGCAACCCGGGCCCGATCACCATGGAGCTCCGCAAGACCCTCCTCGCCGTCCAGGGCGGCCAGTCCCCGGACACCCACGGCTGGCTCCACACCATCGTCTGACGGGCCAACCCCGGCCAGTACGGCCAACCCCGGCCAGTGCGGCCAACCACAAGGGGCGCGGGGAACTGCGCGAAACGGAAGGCTCGGGCGGTCACCTTCCGACTCGCGCAGTTCCCCGCGCCCCTGACGGTGGTCGGCCCTTCGCCGCAGCAGGCCCCGCGTCTCGCGATGCGGAACGTGCGGGCCGGATTCCGGATGGTGTGCCAGACTCCGAGTGTGTCCTCGCTCGCGCTCATTATTGGCAGCAGGCGCGCCGGTCCGCAGTGACCACTCCGCACGACCCGAATGCGGAGTGACCACAGTGTCCAGACCCGCGCGCAGACCTCTCGCATCCGCGAGGGGTCTTTTGTTTTCCCCGGACCGGCCGGAGCCCCCACAAGGGGCCCGGGGACATCGGGAGCGCGCGGGATGCTGGACAGTGGAGCCGGATTCGACCCGGCAGCAGCAGTAACTCCCCGAACGGAGAACCCAGGGCCATGAGTCACCCCGACGACAGCTTCCACGTCTTCGACACCACCCTGCGCGACGGCGCGCAGCGCGAGGGCATCAACCTCACCGTCGCCGACAAGCTGACCATCGCCCGGCACCTGGACGAGTTCGGCGTCGGCTTCATCGAGGGCGGCTGGCCTGGCGCCAACCCGCGTGACACCGAGTTCTTCGCCCGCGCGGCCGCCGAACTCGACCTCCAGACCGCCCAGCTGGTCGCCTTCGGAGCCACCCGCCGGGCCGGCGGCAAGGCCGCCGAGGACGCCCAGCTCGCCGCCCTGGTCAACTCGGGCGCACCCGTCGTCACCCTGGTGGCCAAGTCGCACGACCGCCACGTCGAACTGGCCCTGCGCACCACCCTGGACGAGAACCTGGAGATGGTCCGGGACAGCGTCGAGTACCTGCGCTCCCAGGGCCGCCGGGTCTTCATCGACTGCGAGCACTTCTTCGACGGGTACAAGGCCAACCGCGAGTACGCCCTCTCGGTGGTCCGTACCGCCCACCAGGCCGGTGCCGACGTGGTCGTGCTCTGCGACACCAACGGCGGCATGCTCCCGGCCGGCGTCCGCGACATCGTCGCCGACGTGCTCCGGCAGACCGGCGCCCGGCTCGGCATCCACGCCCAGGACGACACCGGCTGCGCCGTCGCCAACACCCTGGCCGCCGTGGACGCCGGTGCCACCCACGTCCAGTGCACCGCCAACGGCTACGGCGAGCGGGTCGGCAACGCCAACCTATTCCCGGTGGTCGGGGCCCTGGAGCTCAAGTACGGCAAGCAGGTCCTCCCGGAGGGCAGGCTCGCCGAGATGACCCGGATCTCGCACGCGATCGCCGAGGTGGTCAACCTCGCGCCGTCCACCCACCAGCCGTACGTCGGCTTCTCCGCCTTCGCCCACAAGGCGGGCCTGCACGCCTCGGCCATCAAGGTCGACCCGGACCTGTACCAGCACATCGCCCCGGAGCTGGTCGGCAACACCATGCGGATGCTGGTCTCCGACATGGCCGGCCGGGCCTCCATCGAGCTCAAGGGCAAGGAGCTCGGCTACGACCTCTCCGCCGACCGCGACCTGGTCGGCCGGGTGGTCGCCAAGGTCAAGGAGCAGGAGAACCTGGGCTTCACCTACGAGGCCGCCGACGCCTCCTTCGAGCTGCTGCTCCGCGACGAGGTGCGGGGCACCCGCGAGCGCTTCTTCACCCTGGAGTCCTGGCGCACCATCAGCGAGCAGCAGCCGGACGGTCTGGCGGGGAACGAGGCGACCGTCAAGCTCTGGGCCAAGGGTGAGCGCAGGATCGCCACCGGCGAGGGCAACGGCCCGGTCGACGCGCTCGACAGGGCTCTGCGTGCCGCGCTGGAACACATCTACCCGCAGCTGGCCAAGATGGAGCTGGTGGACTACAAGGTCCGCATCCTGGAGGGCCAGCACGGCACCGGCTCCAAGACCCGCGTGCTGATCGAGAGCACCGACTCCACCGCCACCTGGTCCACCGTCGGCGTCGCGGACAACGTGATCGCCGCCTCCTGGCTGGCACTTGAGGACGCCTACACCTACGGGCTGCTCCGCGCGGGCCTCGACCCGAGCAGCTGACGCAAGCGGGCAACCCAACGGGGGCGCGGAGAACTGCGCGATCAACCGTGCACTACGTCGTGCGCTGATCGCGCAGTTCCCCGCGCCCCCTCGGGTTCGCCCTTAGCGCAGGCGGGCCAGCAGCGCGTGTTCGACGAGGGTGATGAGGGCGCTCTTGGCGCTGTCCCGACGGCGGGCGTCGAGCGCGATGACCGGGGTGTCGGGGCCGAGCTGGAGGGCTTCGCGGACCTCGTCGGCGGTGTGGGGCTGGTGGCCGTCGAAGCCGTTGAGGGCGACGACGAACGGCAGTCCGCTGTTCTCGAAGTAGTCGAGTGCCGGGAAGCAGTCGGCGAGGCGGCGGGTGTCGACCAGGACGACGGCGCCGATGGCGCCGCGGACGAGGTCGTCCCACATGAACCAGAAGCGGTCCTGGCCGGGGGTGCCGAAGAGGTAGAGGATCAGGTCTTCGTCGAGGGTGATTCGGCCGAAGTCCATGGCGACGGTGGTCGTCGTCTTGCCCGCGGTGTGGGTGAGGTCGTCGATGCCTGCCGAGGCAGAGGTCATGACGGCTTCGGTCCGCAGCGGGTTGATCTCGGAGACGGCACCGACGAGGGTGGTCTTGCCGACGCCGAAGCCGCCTGCGACGACGATCTTCGCGGAGGTGGTGGCGCGGCTGGGCGCCGCGTTAGAGCTTGCGAAGTCCACTGAGGACCCTTTCGAGCAGCGTGACGTCGGGCTGGTTGCCGGATTCGCCTCCGGCGGCGGGCTGGTGGATGGCGACGAGACCGGCCTCGGCCAGGTCGGCGACGAGAATGCGGGCGACCCCGAGCGGTACACCGGCCAGTGCGGAGATCTCCGCCACGGACTTGACGTCGCGGCAGAGGTTCACGATCCGCGCGTGCTCCGGCAGCAGGCCGCCGGTGCGCTCCGCCGAACCGGTGGTCGAGATCAGCGCCTCGATCGCCAGCTGGTAGCGCGGCCGGGTGCGGCCACCGGTCATCGCGTACGGGCGAACCAGCGGCTGCTGCTCGTAGCCGTCGGACTGCTGGCCGCCGTAGCCACCACCGGCCTGCTGGCCGCCATAGCCACTGCCGTACCCGCTGCCGTAGCCGGCGGGTGTCGGGGGCGGGGTCATGAGTCCTCCTTGTGCTGCAGCCGTCCGCAGCAGGTTCCAGCTGGGTGAGTGCCAGCTGAGGCGGTGTCAGCCGCCCCGGAGGGCGGCTGGAGACGGGGCGCCGGACCTGGTCGGTCAGCCCGGCGCATCGGGGGGTCGTTTGGTCAGTGCAGCAGGCTGCCCTGAAGTTCTGCGCGAAGAGCGGGGGTGAGGACGGCGCCGGCGCGGTCGACGAGGAGTGCCATTTCGTAGCCGACGAGGCCGATGTCGGAGTCGGGGGCGGCGAGGACGGCGAGGGAGGAGCCGTCGCTGACCGCCATGAGGAAGAGGAAGCCGCGCTCCATTTCGACGACGGTCTGGTTGACGTCGCCGCCCTCGAAGATCCGGGACGCGCCCGAGGTCAGCGAGGTGAGGCCGGAGGCGACTGCGGCGAGCTGGTCGGCGCGGTCCCGGGGGAAGCCTTCGGACATCGCGAGCAGGAGACCGTCGGCGGAGACCACCACTGTGTGGGACACCCCGGGGGTGTTGTCCACGAAATTGGTGATCAGCCAGTTCAGGTTCTGTGCGGCCTGGCTCATCTGACTCAACTCAACGCTCCTGGTGATCTGGGCCGAACTCGCCGTTGCCCCCGTTGACCCCGTTACCCCCGTTGCCACGCGCGCCGCCGAAGCCGTCGAAACGCTGCTGCGGCTGCCCCTGCCGGCCGGTCTGCGAAGCGTCCACGCCCGCCTGACGTCCCTGCTGGATACCGCGGCGCAGGTTGGTCAGCCGGCCGCGCACCTCCTCGGGAGCCCGGGAGACCTGAGGACCGGTCAGCGGCGCCGCCTCGGCGGTACCGGAGACCAGGTTGGCCTGAGGCGTACGCCGGGGAAGACCGGACATCGTCACTCCGCTGGTCGAGGGCTCGCGAACCTGCTCGGCCCGCCGCCAGCGCTCGTCGTTGGCCGACGGGCGCCACGGGGCGTCGGCCGGTCCGTTCGGACGCTGGCGCTCCTGCTGCGGGCGCTGCTGAGATGCCTGCCGACTGTCGGCCCCGGGCGCCGTGGTGCCGGGGCGCTGCGGCTGGTACGGACGGGTACGGGCATCGCCCTCACCCGGCCGGCCCTGCGGGGCCTGCTGACCCTGCTGGGCGTCGTTGCGGTACCACTGGGCGTCCTCGCCGCCCGGGCCGGTCGGCAGAGCCATCGGCTGCTGACGCTCGGCCGGACGCTGCTGGGTCGCCTGCTGCTGCGGGTATGCCTGCTGCGGCGGCTGGGCCGCCGGGTTGGGCACGCTCGGAAGCACGGGCTCCACCAGGCCGAGGCCCAGCGGGTCACGCGGGTCGATCTCGCTGGCCTCGAAGCGGGGCCGGGCGAACTGCACGGTGCTCTCGACCGGAGCGGCCTCGAGCGGAGCCGGGGCCTGCTGCGGGGCCTCGGGCGCCTGCGGACGACCCTGGGCGTACTGCTGACGCTGCGGCGGCCCGTCCTGCGGACGCCGGCCCGGCTGACCCTGGCCCTGCTGGCCCTGGCCCGGCTGACCGCCGGTGGGCTGGCCGGCCCAGCCGTGCTGCGGGCGCTCGGCGAACCGGTCGCCGCCGCCCTCGGGCAGCTCGCCACCGGGACGCGGACGCTCCTGCGCCGGGCGACGACCGCCGGCCGGCAGCCCCTGCTCCTGCTGACCGCGGCGCGGCAGACCGCCACCGGGGCCGAGCGGGGCACCCGGACCACCCGGAGCGCCGGAGGCGCCGGGCGTACGCCGCGGGGGCTGGCCGGGCGGGGTCTCACGGAGCGCCTGGCCGACCTCGCGGGTCGGCAGCGAGCCGGTCGGGGCACCGGCCGGAGCCGGGGCGCCGGGACGGCCGCCCTGCGGGGCACCGCCCTGAGGACTCTGCGGGAGCTGCGGACGGCCGGTCGGCGCACCCGCCCCACCCTGGCCGAGCGCGGCCGCGCTGCGGCCCGCCAGTGCGTCGGCCGCACTCGGGCGGCCCTGCTGGCGCGGCGTCGGACCGACCCCGCGCTGCGGCTTGCCCGGCGCGGAGCCGGGACGGGCGTTGCTGCGGCGGTCGGCCGAGTTGGTGACGTCGACCGGGAGCATGACGAGCGCGGTGGTGCCGCCCGAGTCGCTCGGGCGGAGCTGGATCCGGATGCCGTGTCGCAGGGACAGGCGGCCGACCACGAAGAGGCCCATGCGGCGGGAGACGGAGACGTCCACGACCGGCGGGTTGGCCAGGCGCTCGTTGATGTCCGCGAGGTCGTCGGGGGAGAGCCCGATGCCGGTGTCGTGGATCTCGACCAGCACGCGGCCGTCCGGCAGCGCGTGGCCGGTGACCCGGACGCGGGTCTGCGGGCTGGAGAACGAGGTGGCGTTCTCGAGCAGCTCGGCGAGCAGGTGGACGAGGTCGTTGACGACGCGGCCGGCGACCTCGGCCGACGGCACGGCGGCCAGCTCGATGCGTTCGTACTGCTCCACCTCAGAGGCGGCGGCACGGAGCACGTCGACCAGCGGGACGGGACGGGTCCAACGGCGGCCCGGGTCCTCGCCCGCGAGGACGAGGAGGTTTTCGCCGTTACGGCGCATACGGGTCGCGAGGTGGTCCAGCTTGAAGAGGCTGGCCAGCTGGTCCGGGTCCGCCTCGCGGCTCTCCAGCTCGGAGATCAGCGACAGCTGGCGCTGGATGAGGCCCTGGCTGCGGCGCGAGAGGTTGGTGAACATCGAGTTGATGTTGCCTCGCAGCAGCGCCTGCTCGGCGGCGAGGCGGACGGCCTCGCGGTGCACCATGTCGAAGGCGTGGGCCACATGGCCGATCTCGTCCGCCGAGTCGACACCGACCGGCGCGACGGTGACGTCGACCTCGTGCGGGTCGCTCTCGGAGAGCGTCTTGACCAGCTCGGGCAGCCGCCGCTCGGCGACGTCCTCGGCGGCGGTCTGCAGACGGGTCAGCGAGCGCACCATCGAGCGGGCCACCAGGGCGGCGCCGGCGATGGCGACGATGAGGACGAGGGCGATCAGCGCGCCGTTGACCAGGGCCTGGGTGTCGGCGTCGGACTGCAGCTGGCCGGCCTTGCCGTCGAGGACTTCGAGCAGGCTGTTCTCGATCTTCTGCTCGGCAGTGATCTTCGAGGTGGCGCTGTCGTACCAGTCCTTGTAGCTGCGGTTCTCGGCCTGCTTGATGCCGTTCGGGTTGAGGACGGCCTTGGTGTAGCGGTCCGCGTCCGCGATCACCTGGTTGAAGCTGAGGTTGGAGCGGAGCGCCTTGGCCTCGTTGTCGCCGTAGATGGCGGTGAAGTTGGTGAGCGCGTTGTCCTCGGAGGTCTGCAGCCGGATGCCGAAGGTCTCGTCGGAGGCGCTGAGGTCGGGGCCGTCGGGACGGGCCAGAGCGGCGCTGATCAGCGCGCGCTGCATCGAGGTGTTCTCCTTGGCCAGCGAGAACTGGTGCAGGGCGCGGGTGACCTTGACCAGCTCGGTGCTGTTCGAGGCGATCGCGATGTCCTGGGTGATGCCCAGCAGGTCCTTGATGATCACGTCGTAGTTCGTGATCGTGGCCTGGATGTTGTTGACGTTGGTGTAGGCGTTGCTGCGGGCCTCGGAGAGCTGGTTGAGGTCCTTGCGGACCTGCAGCAGCAGGGCCTTGCCACCGGCCAGGTCGAGCTCGTCGAAGTTGTCGGCGCTGGCCGCGAAGGCCTTGCTCAGGTCGTCGGTGACCTTGCGGGAGTTGACCACCTCGTCGTCCTGCTTGGCGCCGCCCGCGGTCAGCGGACCGGCGCTGATGTCGCGCTCGGTCTGCAGGGCGTTGGCCAGGGCCGTGGCCTTCTTGGCCAGATCCGCGAGGTCGGTCATCTGGGCCAGCTGCTTGGAGTTCTGCAGCGAGGACTCCACGCGCAGGCCACCGAGGACCAGGGCGACGACCACGGGGAGCAGCAGCAGCGCGATCAGGCGGGTACGGATGCGCCAGTTGCGCATCGCGAACCGGCTCAGACCGGTGGCCCGGCGGCGGTTCAGCGTTCCGCGCAGGCGTGAGCGGCCGCTGCGCTTCTCGGCCTGCTCAGCGCCTTCGGCACTTCTCTGGTCGGGCTCGGCGCTGCCGCCGACTGCGTGTTCGCCGGGGCCCGTGATCGGCGCTGCCTGGTGGGGGCCTGCCACGGGCTCACGCGACTCCGGGTCACCCGCGGCGCCGCTGCCCCTCTTGAAACGTCCCTGCACTGGCGTCGCAACCTCTGGACCGGGCGCCCCTCTCCACTGACGCGGAGGGGACGGTGTCGAGTTTTTCCGTCGCATTCCAGCACAGCCTGAGAAGTCCAACAAGGGGCGTTACCAGTAGGTGTCCTGAGCTACCCAGAGCTCGCGGCGCCTCACGGACTGTGCGGTAACCCCGCCGGAATACGGCCCTTTTCGGACACCTGCCGGATACATGCCAAGTGGACCACAGATCAACAAGAGTCGCAGACCTTCCCGAATGTCCGAGATACGGCAATTGTCGGGAAGATCTGACGGGCGGAAATGTCCGGCATGCCGCAATTGATCGTCAATTTGTGAGCAAAATCACAGCGGAATGTATAGCCTTGGTCACGGCCGCTGTGGAAAGAGATCCTTACCCTGGCTTACCGGGCAGGGCTCCATCACCATGCCCAGAAACAGTGCTGCCGACTCCTGCGAGTCGGCCCAACCTCAAGGTGTGACGCAATGTCCCAGCCGGCGAAGAAGGCCACCCAGTCGACGCTCACCGCCCGACCCACGGCGAACCCGCGTCGCACGACCCTGGCCTCCATCGAGGACTTCAGCCAGCTGCCGGGCGCGAGCGCACCGCAGAAGCCGGTCGAGTACGCCACCGAGCTGCCCGGCAGCACCGCCAACCCGCGGCGCACGATCCTGATGGTCGCCCCGGCCCCGCGCACGCCGCAGGACTGACCCGGACCTTCGCAGCAGCGCCGGACCGCAAGCGCGGTCCGGCGCTGCTGTTTTTTGGCCGCCTCCGGGGGCTCTGACCCGGCGCCGACGCTCCTCGCTCCGGCACTCCCTACCTTCGTCGGTCTCCCTCCTTGCCCGGCATCGGGCAGGAGGGGCCCACGTCGCTCGTCGCTTTCGGCACCGGCGCCCCTGCGGCTCTGGTTTTATCGGGCGGGCCGGGGACGGCCCACGCGATAGATTGGGAGCGTTCGAGCAGGGCCCGGCAAGGCCGGAGCCCGACTGACCGAGAGGCTCCCAACCGTGCGCATTGCCAGGTTCTCCGTCCGGGAAGGGAGTCCTGCCGCAGGCAGCGTCTCCTTCGGCGTGGTCGAGGGCGACCCCTCCCAGCCCGAGTCTCTGGTCGTCCACGCCCTGGCCGGGCACCCGATCGTCTCGATGCAGCTGACCGGCGAGAGCTACCGGCTGCAGGACATCCGGCTGCTGGCCCCGATCCTGCCGAACAAGATCGTCGCAGTTGGCCGGAACTACGCGGCGCACGCAGCCGAGCTCGGCAACGAGGTCCCCGACGTCCCGCTGACCTTCTTCAAGCCCTCCACCGCGGTCATCGGCCCGACCGAGGCCATCGCCTACCCGCCCTTCTCCTCGGACGTCCAGCACGAGGCGGAGCTGGCCGTGGTGATCGGCCGGATGGGCCGCGAGGTCCCGCTGGAGCGGGTGGAGGAGATCATCTTCGGCTACACCTGCGCCAACGACGTGACCGCCCGCGACGTGCAGCAGCGTGAGGGCCAGTGGGCCCGTGCCAAGGGCTTCGACACCTCCTGCCCCCTCGGCCCGTGGGTCGAGACGGAGCTCGACCCGAGCGATCTGGCGATCACCTGCACCGTCAACGGCGAGCTCAAGCAGACCGGCCGGACCTCCCTGATGGTCCGTTCGATCGCGGAGCTGATCGTGCACATCTCCGAAGCGATGACCCTGCTCCCGGGCGACGTCATCCTCACCGGCACCCCCGCGGGTGTCGGCCCCCTCAACGTCGGCGACGAGGTCGCCGTCTCCATCGAAGGCATCGGCACTCTCACCAACAGGGTGATCAAGCGTGGCTAACACTGACCCGTCCGTGCGGGTTCGCTTCTGTCCCTCCCCGACCGGGAACCCGCATGTCGGCCTGGTCCGCACCGCCCTCTTCAACTGGGCCTTCGCCCGCCACCACGGCGGCACGCTGGTCTTCCGGATCGAGGACACCGACGCGGCCCGCGACTCCGAGGACTCGTACAACCAGCTGCTGGACGCCATGCGCTGGCTCGGCTTCGACTGGGACGAGGGCCCGGAGGTCGGCGGTCCGCACGAGCCGTACCGCCAGTCGCAGCGGATGGACATCTACGCGGACGTCGCCCGGAAGTTGCACGAGGGCGGGTTCGCGTACCACTGCTACTGCAACACCGAGGAGCTGGACGCCCGCCGCGAGGCTGCCCGCGCCGCAGGCAAGCCCTCCGGCTACGACGGGCACTGCCGCGAGCTGACGGCGGACCAGATCGAGGTGTACCGGCTGGACGGCCGGCAGCCGATCCTGCGCTTCCGGATGCCCGAGCAGACCATCGTCTTCGACGACCTGGTCCGCGGGAAGCTCAGCTTCGAGCCGGAGAACGTGCCGGACTACGGCATCGTCCGGGCCAACGGCGCGCCGCTGTACACCCTGGTCAACCCCGTGGACGACGCCCTGATGGGCATCACCCACGTGCTGCGCGGCGAGGACCTGCTCTCGTCCACGCCGCGTCAGATCGCCCTGTACGCCGCGCTGGCCCGGATCGGTGTCGGCAACGGCACCACCCCGCGCTTCGGCCACCTGCCGTACGTGATGGGCGAGGGCAACAAGAAGCTCTCCAAGCGCGACCCGCAGGCCTCGCTCAACCTCTACCGCGAGCGCGGCTTCCTGCCCGAGGGCCTGCTCAACTACCTCTCGCTGCTGGGCTGGTCGCTCGCCGAGGACCGCGATCTCTTCTCGATGGACGAGCTGGTCGCCAACTTCGACATCTCCAAGGTGAACGCCAACCCGGCGCGCTTCGACCTGAAGAAGTGCGAGGCGATCAACGCCCACCACCTGCGTGAGCTCGCCCCGGACGACTTCGTCCGCCGCCTGGTGCCGTACCTGCAGGCCCCCGGCCTGCTGCCGGCGGAGCCGACGGCCGAGCAGCTCGACCTGCTCGCCAAGGTGGCGCCGCTCACCCAGGAGCGGATGGTCGTGCTGAGCGAGATCGTCAACATGGCGGGCTTCCTCTTCGTCGCCCCGGCCGACTTCACGGTCGACCCCGAGGACGCGGCCAAGGTGCTCACGGCAGACGCCCGTCCGGTGCTGGAGGCCAGCATCAAGGCGCTGGAGGAGCTGGCGGACTTCACTCCCGAGCCGATCCAGGCCGCGCTGCGCGAGGCCCTGGTGGACGGGCTGGGCATCAAGCCCAAGTTCGCCTTCACCCCGCTGCGGGTGGCCGTCACCGGCCGCCGGGTCTCCCCGCCGCTGTTCGAGTCGATGGAGCTGCTCGGCCGCGCCGAGACGCTGCGCCGCCTGACGGCCGCTCTGGAGCTCGTCCCGGCCTCCTGATCGCCCGGGGCCCCGGGCGGCTGCTGACCAGCGTCGCAGCCGCCCGGGAGCCTGCCTGCGGTTATCGATTTTGGAGCGGGGCCGGGCGTCGGGTAATGTTCTTTCTGCGCCGCCCGGGAGGGAACGGCGAGGGACCAGAAACCTCGTCACGATCAACCAGCAGGCGCAGCACCGAGCAAGACCCCGCAGGGGGTTGAACTCTGGTGGGGTATGGTGTAATTGGCAGCACGAGTGATTCTGGTTCATTTAGTCTAGGTTCGAGTCCTGGTACCCCAGCGCAGTAACTGAAGTACAAGCCCCCGTTGTGTAGCGGCCTAGCACGCTGCCCTCTCACGGCAGTAGCGCCGGTTCGAATCCGGTCGGGGGTACGCAAGACAATTGCATAGGAACAAGCCCCCGTTGTGTAGCGGCCTAGCACGCTGCCCTCTCACGGCAGTAGCGCCGGTTCGAATCCGGTCGGGGGTACGCAGCACCTGAAGTACATGCCCCCGTTGTGTAGCGGCCTAGCACGCTGCCCTCTCACGGCAGTAGCGCCGGTTCGAATCCGGTCGGGGGTACCAAGGCGGTAAGGCCGGTGGGGTGGAATCCTCGTCGGCCAGCTGCTTTGTTGGGGTATGGTGTAATTGGCAGCACGAGTGATTCTGGTTCATTTAGTCTAGGTTCGAGTCCTGGTACCCCAGCCAGCTGTGACATTCCAAAAGCGTTCGAAGCCCCGGATATCCGGGGCTTTTTTGTGTGCCCGGAGATATGGGAAAGGGCCCGCTCCGGATTTTCCGGAGCGGGCCCTTTTTCGGTTCGGATCAGCCGCGGCGCAGGGCCTCGGTCAGGCGGTTGGCGGCCTCGATGATGGCCTGGGCGTGCAGGCGGCCCGGGTGGCGGGTCAGACGCTCGATCGGGCCGGAGACCGAGACGGCGGCCACCACGCGGTTGGAGGGGCCCCGTACGGGCGCGGAGACGGACGCCACGCCCGGCTCCCGCTCGCCGATCGACTGGGCCCAGCCGCGCCGCCGGACGCCGCTCAGCGCGGTCGCGGTGAACCGGGCGCCCTGAAGGCCGCGGTGGAGGCGCTCGGGCTCCTCCCAGGCCAGCAGGACCTGGGCGGCGGAGCCGGCCTTCATCGGCAGGGTGCTGCCGACCGGGACGGTGTCCCGCAGGCCGGAGAGCCGCTCGGCGGCGGCGACGCAGATACGCATCTCGCCTTGGCGGCGGTAGAGCTGGGCGCTCTCCCCGGTGACGTCCCGCAGGTGGGTCAGGACCGGGCCCGCGGTGGCGAGCAGCCGGTCCTCGCCCGCCGCGGCGGAGAGTTCGGCAAGTCGGGGGCCGAGGATGAACCGGCCCTGCATGTCCCTGGTGACCAGGCGGTGATGTTCGAGTGCGACGGCGAGTCGGTGGGCGGTGGGCCGCGCCAAGCCGGTGGCGGCGACCAGCCCCGCCAACGTGGCGGGGCCCGACTCCAGTGCGCTCAGCACCAGAGCGGCCTTGTCGAGAACGCCGACGCCGCTAGAGTTGTCCATGCCCTGATACTGCAGTCTCAGTCCGCGAGACGCAAGTTCAATCTTCCGAGAAAAGCGCCACTCTGGATACAGCAGCCCGGGAGACACCCAGGATCCGGCCTCAACAGAGTGTCCGCATCCTGGACACGATCCGGCGTGCAGGTCGCTGAGCGCGAGCCTCACCAGGGCGGCACGAGAAGCGACCTCGACGTACACGAGAAGGCCGGCAGAGCGGCCGGCTGGAGGGAAAGCGATGGGACGGACACTCGCAGAGAAGGTCTGGGACGACCACGTCGTCCGGCGCGCCGAGGGCGAGCCCGACCTGCTCTACATCGATCTGCACCTGCTGCACGAGGTGACCAGCCCCCAGGCCTTCGACGGTCTCCGGCTGGCCGGGCGCCAGGTCCGCCGGACCGATCTCACGATCGCGACCGAGGACCACAACACCCCCACCCTCGACATCGACAAGCCCATCGCCGACCCGGTCTCCCGGGTCCAGCTGGAGACGCTGCGCAAGAACGCGGCCGAGTTCGGCGTCCGCATTCACTCGCTGGGCGACGTCGAGCAGGGCGTCGTCCACGTGGTCGGCCCGCAGCTGGGCCTGACCCAGCCCGGCACCACCGTGGTCTGTGGCGACTCTCACACCTCCACCCACGGCGCCTTCGGCGCGCTGGCGTTCGGCATCGGCACCAGCCAGGTCGAGCACGTGCTGGCCACCCAGACGCTGCCGCTGGCCCCCTTCAGGACCATGGCGATCACCGTCGAGGGCGAGCTGCCCGACGGTGTCACCGCCAAGGACCTGATCCTGGCCGTCATCACGAAGATCGGCACCGGCGGCGGCCAGGGCTATGTCCTGGAGTACCGCGGCTCGGCCATCCGCAGCCTCTCCATGGAGGCCCGGATGACCATCTGCAACATGTCCATCGAGGCGGGCGCCCGGGCCGGCATGATCGCCCCGGACCAGACCACCTTCGACTACCTCGAGGGCCGTCCGCACGCCCCCAAGGGCGAGGACTGGGACGCCGCGGTCGAGTACTGGAAGACCCTGGCCACCGACGAGGACGCGGTCTTCGACCACGAGATCTTCATCGACGCGACCGAGCTGACCCCGTTCGTCACCTGGGGCACCAACCCGGGCCAGGGCGCCCCGCTGGGCGCCAACGTGCCGGACCCGGCCTCGTTCGACGACCCGTCGGAGCGGACCGCCGCCGAGAACGCGCTCAAGTACATGGGCCTGGAGGCCGGTACGCCGCTGCGCGAGGTCAAGGTCGACGCCGTCTTCGTCGGCTCCTGCACCAACGGCCGGATCGAGGACCTGCGCGCCGCCGCCGCCATCGTCGAGGGCCGCAAGGTCGCCGACGGGGTACGGATGCTGGTCGTGCCCGGCTCCGTCCGGGTCGCCCTGCAGGCGATCGAGGAGGGCCTGGACAAGGTCTTCACCGCCGCCGGTGCCGAGTGGCGCCACGCGGGCTGCTCGATGTGCCTGGGCATGAACCCGGACCAGCTGGCCCCGGGCGAGCGCTGCGCCTCCACCTCCAACCGCAACTTCGAGGGCCGGCAGGGCAAGGGCGGACGCACCCACCTGGTCTCGCCCCAGGTCGCCGCCGCGACCGCCGTGCTGGGCCGCCTGGCGGCTCCCGCCGATCTGTCGTCCGACGTCGCTGTGGAGGTCTGAGCAGCCATGGAGAAGTTCACCACGCACACCGGCCGGGCCGTCCCGCTGCGCCGCAGCAACGTCGACACCGACCAGATCATCCCGGCCCACTGGCTGAAGAAGGTCACCCGTACCGGCTTCGAGGACGGGCTCTTCGAGGCCTGGCGCAAGGACGAGACCTTCGTCCTCAACCAGCCCGAGCGCCAGGGCGCCACCGTCCTGGTCGCCGGCCCCGAGTTCGGCACCGGCTCCTCCCGTGAGCACGCCGTCTGGGCGCTGCAGAACTACGGCTTCCAGGCGGTCATCTCCTCCCGCTTCGCCGACATCTTCCGCGGCAACTCGCTGAAGAACGGCCTGCTGACGGTGCTCCTGCCGCAGGAGACCGTCGAGCGGCTCTGGGCGTTGACCGAGGCCGACCCGACCGCCGAGATCACCGTCGACCTGGAGGCCCGCGAGGTCCGCGCCGAGGGTGTCACGGCCTCCTTCGAGTTGGACGACAACGTCCGCTGGCGTCTGCTGAACGGCCTGGACGACATCAGCATCACGCTCCAGAACGAGCCCGACATCGCCGCCTTCGAGGCGACTCGCCCGGCCTTCAAGCCTCGTACGCTGCCGATCGCCTGAGAGCTCTCTTTCTGACGGTCCGCCGGATGGCCCGCTCCCCTCGGGGGGGCGGGCCATCCGCTGTTCCGGGCCCGAGTTAGGAGCCGGCCTCTGCGCGGGATAAACCTCTGTGCAGCGCAACTCTGCACAGATGGCACAATCGTTGCATGCACCGGCACCTTGAACCTCCGTACGCGGGCGGCGAACCCGAGTCGTCGGAGGGGACGGCCGGGGCCGCCGAGAGTCGAATTGACGATCGGCCGGACGATGCCACCTCACCTGCTGAGGAGCCGGACGACTCGGAAGTCGCAGCGCTCTACGCGCTTGTGGCCGAGCGGTTGAAGCAAGCTCATGCACGCGTTCATGCGCTGAACGTGTCAGCGGAGGCAAAGACCGCTCTCACCCGTCAACTGCTGATCGTCACGGAGACCGCCAAGCGTGATCTCCCCGAGGCGGCACGGCGGTTGGCTCGCTTTGTGCGAGACCTCGACGAGGGGCGTCCGCCCGTCCACTGAGGTCGCAGACGCGCAAATCCATTGCGACACTAGGGTGATTCGCGCGTTTGGTAATTGAAAGTCCGCAGATACATACCTAACGTGCGAAATGAACGGATGGAATCATCCGGCGCCCGTTTCCGAAGGGGAAGACGTGAACAAGGCTCAGCTTGTCGAAGCGGTGGCCGAGCAGCTGGGCGGTCGCAAGGCTGCCGCAGAGGCCGTCGACGCAGTGCTCGACACCATGGTGCGTGCCGTTGTGGCAGGTGACCGGGTGTCGGTCACCGGCTTCGGCACCTTCGAGAAGGTGGAGCGCTCTGCGCGCTTCGCCCGCAACCCGCAGACCGGCGAGAAGGTCAAGGTCAAGAAGACCTCGGTTCCTCGCTTCCGCCCCGGCCAGGGCTTCAAGGACCTGGTCAGCGGCAGCAAGAAGCTGCCGAAGGAGGGCCCCTCGGTGAAGAAGGCCCCCAAGGGCTCCCTCACCCCGGGCAAGGCCGGCACCACCGCCGCCGTCAAGCGCGCCGCCACCAAGCGCGCCGCCACGGCCGCGGCCGCCGCCCCGGCCAAGAAGGCTGCTGCGAAGAAGACCACCGCAACCGCTGCCAAGAAGACCACCGCCGCCAAGAAGGCGACGGCGGTCAAGAAGGCGACCACCACCAAGGCCGCCGCCACCAAGACCACCGCCGCCAAGAAGGCGACCGCGGTCAAGAAGACCACTGCCGCCGCCCCGGCGGCCAAGAAGACCACCGCCGCCAAGAAGGCGACGGCGGCCAAGAAGACCGCTCCGGCGAAGAAGACCACCACGCGCAAGACCACCACGCGCAAGTCCACCGCCAAGTAAGTTCTGGCGGTTCTTCAGCCGACGGCTGGTCAAAAGCCGTGAGCCGTGGCGGCTCGCACCTCGGGACTCCAGGAAAGCCCCGGTGCGAGCCGCCACGGCTCTTCTGCGCTCGGGCTACGGGCGTTCGACCGGGAGTTCGTAACTGATCTCCCAGCGCGAATCCGGAATCACGATGTCGGCCGTCTCGACCGCGCGGCCGTCCAGGTCGAAATAGGTCCGCTCGACCAGCGTCACCAGATCCCCGGCCGAGATGCCGAGCAGGTGTGCCTGCTGCTGGGTGGCCCGGGCCGGGCGGGGGCTCTCCACGGCGAAGTCCACCGTGACGCCGATCGCCGCCATCCGCTCGACCACGCCCTTGCCCGCCAGCGGCCCGAGTTCGGGCAGCAGCACCGGGGAGCCGTCCGTGACGGCCATCGGCTCCCAACTCTCCGCGAGCTGGACGGGCTGACCGTCGATCAGGAACTCGTAGCAGGTCCGCACCGTCGACTCGCCCGGCTCGATGCCCAGGCGGGTGGCGATCTCCGCCGACGCCGGCGTACGGGCGTAGCTCTGGGACTCCCAGGTGCCGCTCGGGCCGGACTCGCCTATGTCGGGGCGGAAAGGCGCCGCGCCGTGCAGTCCGAGGTGGCGCGAGCGGAGCATGCGGCGCCGCTCGGCGGGGACGCGGACGTAGGTGCCGGAACCGGCGCGGCCCTCCAGCAGACCCTCGGTGATCAGCCGCTCCTGGGCCCGCTGCAGCACGTTGGGGCCGACCCCGTAGAACTCCGCGAGCTGAGCCCGCGAGGGCAGCCGGTCGCCGATCTGCCACTCACCCTCGGCGATGCGGCGGCGCAGCTCGTCGGCGATCCGCAGGTACGGGTGCTCATCCGATGACATCTGGCTCTCCCGATCTGGTTCTCCCGTACGGCAGGGCGGGTGACGCAGCGTTGACAATCTAATGCATCAGGTGGAATCTAATTACTTAGATTCACGTTCCGTGATTGGCCGCTCGCGGGGAGAGGCGTTGCGTGCGAACCACCAGGGTGTTTGACGTCGCGAACCGGCTGGCCACGGCCACGGGGACGCGGGCACGCATCCGCCGACGGCCCGAGGGAGGCTACCGGGTGGAGGCGGCGCTGCCCGGCGGACTCACCGACGAGGCACAGCTGGCGATCCTCGCAGTCCTCGCCGCGGCGGACCGGTACGGGCACCAGTACAGCGACACGGCCCAGGGGGTCTGGGCCGAATTCGACGAGGAGCGGGAGTTCCAGGAGTGACCAGTGCGAAGGCCGGCCGGTCCGTCACGGTGTCCATCGAGGACATCACGGCACCGGCGACGTTCAGTCAGCTCCCGGATGCCCTGGCCGCCCTGTGGGAGGCCCTGCGGGTGCTGCCGCTCGGCTGGACCCAGTACGAGGCGTACCGGTACTTCTTCGGGCCGGGCGCGGTGGAGCGGGTGGAGGCATTCCTGGAGCGCGACGGCCAGTTGATCCTCAGCTTCAGCATGGCGGGGCGCTCCCACGCGGTCCGTGTCGTCCCCGAGTAAACAAGCACCGGATCCAGTTGCACTACCCAGGGGCGCGGGGAACTGCGCGAAATCGGAAGGCAACGGCCCGCAGCCTTCCGCTTCGCGCAGTTCCCCGCGCCCCTGGGAAGCCCAATCCTGATCGATTGCCCGCCCACCGGCGGAGCGTCTTAGCCCGCCGCGGGGTCGGGGAAGGTCTGCAGGGTCACGAAGACCACCCTGCGGGCCTCGCCGCTGCCCTCGGTGCGGATCCGTACCCGCTGGCCGGGGCGGAGCAGCCGCAGACCGCCGGCGTCGAAGGCGGCCGCGTCGAACGGGACGGGCGTGCCGTCGTCGAGCAGCACGGAGCCCTCGTGGGTGGCGGGGTCGAAGGTGAACGCGGTGGCCTGCATGCGAGCAGCATATCGAGCCGGCTCAGACGAGGACGGCCGCCACGGCCGCGGTGTGCCCGCCCACGCCGAGGGCCAGCGCCTCGGCCAGGTCCGCGCCGGTGTCCACGTCGCGGCGCACCGACGGGACGTCGGCCAGCGCGATCTCGTACGCGCCGCCGGCCGCGTGCCGGTCCCGGGAGCCGCCGCCGAAGTCGGGCCGGAGGACGGCGCCGGGGGAGCAGGCCAGCAGGGTCGTGCCGAGGCCCGGGGCGTCGGCCAGGAAGGCCCGGCCGGACGCCGGTACCGCCGCGAGCACCCGGGCCAGTTCGTCCGGCCGCAGCGCGGGCAGGTCCGCGGAGAGCACCGCCAGCGGCGCGGCCGGGGCGAGCCGCTGCGCGTACGCCGCGCCGTGCGCGAGCGCCGGATTGAGGCCGCCGCCCGGTTCGCCGTCGACCACCACCGCCCCCAGCCGGGCCAACTGCGCGCCCGCCACGGCGTCCTGGGTCACCACGAGGACCCGGGCCACCGGGGGACAGGCCAGCGCGGCGGCCACCGTGTCCAGGGCGAAGGCCAACGCGAGCTCGGCCCGCCGGTCCCCGGCGAAGGCGCCGAGCCGGCTCTTCGCCAGTGCCAGCGGCTTCACCGGCAACACCAGCGACCAGCCGGAGTGGGGAGCAGGCGCGACGGGCTCGGCGAGGCGTACGGTGTCCTGGGTCATCGGCGCCATTGTGGCGCCGACGCCGGACCCCTCGCCAGGTCGCGCCGTGCGGCTCGGCGTGCGATTGGTCACTTGCGCTCGGCCGTCGGGGAAGGCGCCTCGACAGCCGGCGAGGCCACGGGCGAGACTGTTCCGCGCCCGGACGAGCCGGGCAAGGCGGCCCGGGGAGACCGGGAGGCGACGACTGACCTGCGGTACCAAGCGGTGCCGCACCTGATGAAAGAGGAGCTGGGGTGGCCCGCCGCTCGTACGCCAGGTTCGGCAACGCCGACTACGGGATCTGGTACCGCTTCGCGGCCGTACTCGTGAAGCCGGTGACCACGGCCCTGGTGAAGCCCGACTGGCGCGGCTGGGAGCACCTGCCCAAGGAGGGCGGCTTCCTGGCGGTGGTCAACCACAACTCGCTCATCGACCCGGTGGTCTACGCGCACTGGCAGTACAACAGCGGACGGCCGCCGCGGATACTCGGCAAGTCCCAGCTGTTCTCGGTGCCGTTCATCGGCTTCATGCTGCGCAAGACCGGCCAGATCCCGGTGTTCCGCGAGTCGACCGACGCCGCGCACGCCTTCCGGGCCGCGATCGAGGCGGTCAACAAGGGCGAGTGCGTGCAGTTCTACCCGGAGGGCACGCTCACCCGGGACCCGGACCTGTGGCCGATGACCGGCAAGAGCGGGGCCGCCCGGGTCGCGCTGATGACCGGCGCGCCGGTGATCCCGGTCGCCCACTGGGGTGCGCACGAGATCATTCCGCCGTACGGGCGCGGCGGGAAGGGCAAGTTCAACCTCTTCCCCCGGCACAAGGTGACCGTGGCGGCGGGCCCGCCGGTGGACCTCAGCAAGTACCAGGGCCAGGAACTGACCGCCCAGGTCCTCAGGGACGCCACCGAGGACATCATGACCGCGATCACCGCGGTGCTCGCGGAGATCCGCGGCGAGCAGCCGCCGGCCGAGCGCTACGACATGCGCAAGGCCGCACGGCAGCGCGCCGAGGCAGCCGCCGCCAAGGGCGAGCGAGCGGCCGGTAAGAACGCAGGCACCACCTCCGAGGAGACCTCCAAGTGACCCGCTGCGCCGTCTTCGGGACAGGTTCCTGGGGCACCGCCTTTGCGATGATCCTCGCCGACGCCGGCTGCGAGGTGACCCTCTGGGGCCGCCGCAAGGAGCTGGTGGACGCGATCGCCGAGACCCACGTCAACCCCGACTACATGCCGCACGTGACGCTGCCCGACAGCGTCACCGCCACCACCGACGCCGCCACCGCCCTGGCGGGCGCGGACTTCGCCGTGCTGGCCGTGCCCTCCCAGACGCTGCGGGAGAACCTCGCCGCCTGGGCGCCGCTGATCGGCCCCGAGACGGTGCTGGTGAGCCTGATGAAGGGCATCGAACTCGGGACCGCCAAGCGGATGAGCGAGGTCATCCAGGAGGTCGCCGGAGTCGGCCCGGAGCGCGTGGCCGTGGTCAGCGGGCCCAACCTGGCCCCCGAGATCGCCAACCGCCAGCCCGCCGCCAGCGTGGTCGCCTGCACGGACGAGCTGGTCGCCAAGCGGCTCCAGAAGGCCTGCCACACCCCGTACTTCCGCCCGTACACCAACACCGACGTGGTCGGCTGCGAACTCGGCGGCGCGGTCAAGAACGTGATCGGCCTGGCGGTCGGCATGGCCGACGGCATGGGCCTCGGCGACAACACCAAGGCCACCCTGATCACCCGCGGGCTCGCCGAGACCACCCGGCTCGGCCTCGCCCTCGGCGCCGACCCGTACACCTTCGCCGGGCTCGCCGGGATGGGCGACCTGGTCGCGACCTGCTCCTCGCCGCTCTCCCGCAACCACACCTTCGGCACCAACCTCGGGCGCGGCATGTCGCTGGCGGAGACCATCGCCGCCACCAAGCAGACCGCCGAGGGCGTCAAGTCCTGCGAGTCGGTGCTGGATCTGGCCCGGCGCAACGGCGTCGAGATGCCGATCGTCGAGGCCGTGGTGGACGTGGTGCACAACGGCCGGCCCACCCAGGAGGTCCTGGCCGGTCTGATGGCGCGGTCCGCGAAGTCGGAGCGCAGGTGAGAAGTCGGAGCACGGGTGACTTCCCTCGAAACACCCGCACGGTAGTCTCGAACGCGATATGAGCATCGAACAGACCTCCCCGAACCCGGGCGCTTCGGGCGCCGCCAAGCCGCGCGTCGCGATCGTCTTCGGCGGTCGCAGCTCCGAGCACGCCATCTCGGTCTCCACGGCCGGCAGCGTGCTCAAGGCCATCGACCGCAGCAAGTACGACGTGCTGCCGATCGGCATCACCCACGAGGGCCGCTGGGCGCTGGTCAGCGACGAGCCCGCCCGGATGGGCATCACCGACGGCAAGCTGCCGGACGTGGCGCAGATCGCCGAGTCCACCGAGGGCCAGGTCGCCCTCCCCGGCAGCCCCGGCAACCGCGAGGTCGTCTGGAACGAGCCCGGCGCCGCGCCCAAGGTGCTCGGCGAGGTCGACGTCGTCCTGCCGCTGCTGCACGGCCCCTGGGGCGAGGACGGCACGATTCAGGGCCTGCTGGAGCTCTCCGGCGTCCCGTACGTCGGCTCCGGCGTGCTGGCCAGTGCGGTCGGCATGGACAAGGAGTTCACCAAGCGGATCCTCGAGTCGCACGGCATCGGCGTCGGCTCGTACACCGTGATCAAGCCGCGCGAGTGGGAGACCGAGGCCGGTCGCGCCGCGGCCCGCGAGCGGATCGCCGGGCTCGGCCTGCCGGTGTTCGTCAAGCCGTGCCGGGCCGGTTCCAGCATCGGCATCAGCAAGGTCAAGGATGTCGCCGACCTGGACGGCGCGATCGACGAGGCGCGTCGGCACGACCCCAAGGTGATCGTCGAGGCCGGTCTCGAGGGGCGCGAGATCGAGTGCGCCGTGCTGGACTTCGAGGACGGTCCGCGCGCCAGCGTGCCGGCCGAGATCCTGGTCGGCGGCGGCTACGAGTTCTACGACTTCGAGGCCAAGTACATCGACTCCTCCGAGGTCCGGATCCCGGCCGAGCTGACGGACGGTGAGACCGCGGAGATCCGCCGCCAGGCCGTGGCCGCCTTCGAGGCACTCGGCTGCGAGGGCCTGGCCCGGGTCGACTTCTTCCTGCTCACCGACGGCCGCTGGGTCGTCAACGAGATCAACACCATGCCCGGCTTCACCCCCATCTCCGCCTACCCGAAGATGTGGGAGGCCACCGGCCTGCCGTACACCGAGCTGATCGACCGTCTGCTCCAGGCCGCCCTCCGCCGCTCCACCGGCCTCCGCTGAGGCCGACCGACCGCTGAGGGCGAACCACCAGGGGCGCGTGGGGGCACCTCCCGGCCGAAGGCTGGGGGAGAACTGCGCTGCCGACCGTGCACCTCCGTAGAGGGCTGATCGCGCAGTTCCCCGCGCCCCCGGTGGTTGCCCGGTTGCCTACAGTCCCGTAGGGATGGTGGCCTTGATGGCGTCGGTGAGCTCGCTGAGCGGGTCCGCGTAGTTGGGGTACGCGCCCTTGGGCACCGTCACCTCGACGTACGCCTTACGCAGCGTGGTGACGAAGCGGTACCCACCCGCGCCGTCCGAACTCATGCCCCACTGAACGTCGTTGACCTCGGGCGCCCGCGAGAACGGGTCGTCGTCCAGGTAGCCGGGCCGGGCGATGCCGCAGCGCAGCACGGTACGGGGCGAGCTGCCCCAGGCCGCGGTGTACGGCGAGGCCGGTGACGGGTCCGTGCGGCGGTGTCCCAGGACGGCGTCGGGCAGCGCCTTGTCGAGCGCCTCGCAGTAGCCTGCCTCGGCCGCCTTCGGCTGCGGCGGGGCGACATCCCCGGGAACACTCCAGGCGCCGAGCAGCAGCGCCACGCCGCCCAGCAGGGCGACCGGCGGCGCGGCCCACCGCACCGGGGCGGGCAGGGAACTCAGCTTGCGGAATGCGGACACCCGCCGATGGTAACGGGCCTTACAGGTGCACCACCGGACAGGTCAGAGTCCGGGTGATGCCCTCGACCTGCTGGACCTGAGCCACGACCAGGCGGCCGAGATCGTCCACGGTCTCGGCCTCCGCGCGCACGATCACGTCGTACGGCCCGGTGACGTCCTCGGCCTGCAGGACGCCTTCGATCTTCGCGATGGACTGGGCCACTGCCGTGGCCTTGCCCACCTCGGTCTGGATCAGGATGTATGCCTGTACCACGGGGACCTCCAGGCGGCTGGGTTCGGAGATCGCCGCCGGGACGGCCCATGGGGGAGTGGTGGGGGTGGGCTGACCGGCAGTCTGATCACCACGCTACCGCGCGGCAGGGCCGGGAGGGGAGACCTCTGCAGGGCCCGAAGGCGTACGCTGCGCGCGGGGGCGCGCAGGCACGCCCGTGATTTCACCTGATGGACTTGATGGAGAGGACGGCACATGCAGGGGACCGTGGGCGAGCTCGGCGAGTTCGGACTCATCAGGGAGCTGACCGCCAGGCTGCCACTCACCCCGGCCGTCGAACTCGGCCCCGGTGACGACGCCGCCGTGGTCAAGGCCCCCGACGGCCGGGTGGTGGCCACCACCGACGTGCTGATCGAGGGCCGGCACTTCCGCCGGGACTGGTCCACCGCCTACGACGTCGGCCGCAAGTCCGCCGCCCAGAACCTCGCCGACGTCGCAGCCATGGGCGCCGTGCCGACCGCCATACTGCTCGGCCTGGTCGCCCCGGCCGACCTGCCCACCACCTGGGCCACCGAACTGATGGACGGGCTGCGCGACGAGTGCCAGGTCGCCGGGGCCACCGTGGTCGGCGGCGACGTGGTGCGCGGCGACACCATCACACTGGCGATCACGGCGCTCGGCGATCTGCAGGGGCGTGCCCCGGTGGTGCGCTCCGGCGCGCAGGTCGGCGACGTGGTCGCGGTGACCGGCTGGCTCGGCTGGTCGGCCGCCGGACTCACCGTGCTGTCCCGGGGGTTCCGCTCGCCGCGCGCCTTCGTCGAGGCGCACCGCCGTCCCGAGCCGCCGTACCACGCGGGCCCCGCGGGAGCCGACCTGGGCGCCACCTCGATGGTCGACGTGAGCGACGGCCTGGTGGCCGACCTCGGCCACGTCGCCAAGGCCAGCGGGGTCGACATCGACCTGCGCGCGGCCGACTTCGACGTCCCCGCGCAGATGGCCGACATCGGCCAGGCCGTCGGCGTCGACCCGCTCGTCTGGGTCCTGTCCGGCGGGGAGGACCACGCGATCGCGGCGACCTTCCCCAGCACCGTCCAGCTCCCCGCCCGCTGGCGCGTGGTCGGCGAGGTCGTGCGTACCGCGAGCGCGGCGCGAGGCGGTCAGGTCACCGTGGACGGAGCCCCCTGGGACCGGGTCGGAGGCTGGGACCACTTCGCGTCCGAGTGACCTTGCAGGGGCGCGGGAATGGGGCTTGCGAGGGTGACGGCGCGTAGTCTTGCGCTGTCGGTCCGGGCCGGTTTGTCCGGTCTGTCCGGCTGGTACGGATCCATCTACTCGGGGGCGGTCGCCCGCCCACGGAGCGGGAGAGCACAGCCACCATGCGTATCGGCGTCCTGACGAGCGGCGGAGACTGCCCGGGCCTCAACGCGGTGATCCGCTCGGTCGTGCACCGCGGCACCGACGTCCACGGCGACGAGATCATCGGCATCGAGGACGGCTTCCTCGGCCTGATCGAAGGCCGCTCCCGCCCGGTCTCGCACGACGACGTCACCGGTCTGCTCACCCTCGGCGGCACCATCCTCGGCTCGACCCGGGTCCAGCGCGAGCGGATCAACTGGGCGGTGGACCATGCCCCGACGCTGGCCGAGAACATCGGCATCGACGCCCTGATCGCGATCGGCGGCGAGGGCACGCTCGCCGCCGCCAAGATGTTCAGCGACGCCGGCCTGCCCGTGGTCGGCGTCCCGAAGACCATCGACAACGACATCGAGGCGACCGACGTCACCTTCGGCTTCGACACCGCCGTCCACGTCGCCACCGAGGCGATCGACCGGCTGAAGACCACCGCCGAGTCCCACCAGCGGGTGATGGTGGTCGAGCTGATGGGCCGCCACACCGGCTGGATCACCCTGACCGCCGGGATGGCCGGCGGCGCGCACGGGATCCTGATCCCGGAGAAGCCCTTCGACATCGAGGCGGTCGCCCGGATGATCGAGGAGCGCTTCCGGCGCGGCAAGAAGTTCGCCATCATCGCCGTCGCCGAGGGCGCCACCCCGGCCCCGGGCACCCTTCGCTTCGACCACGGCACGGTCGACCAGTACGGCCACCAGATCTTCGGCGGCATCGGCAACCGGCTCGCCCACGAGCTCGAGAACCTGCTCGGCACCGAGGCCCGTCCGGTCATCCTCGGCCACACCCAGCGCGGCGGCACCCCCACGGCCCGGGACCGGGTGCTCGCCACCCGCTTCGGCTGGCACGCCGTGGAGGCCGTCCACAAGGGCGCCTTCGGCCACTTCACCGCGCTGCGCGGCACCGAGATCCTGCTGGTGCCCGTCGCGGACGCCGTCACCCGGCTGAAGACCGTCCCGCAGGACCGCTGGGTGGAATCGGAAGCCGTGCTGTGAGCCGCGCCCGGTAGTTTTGGCCCCATGGTTTCGACAGCCCCACCCCGCGTGCTCACCATCGCCGGCAGCGACTCCGGCGGCGGCGCCGGCATCCAGGCCGACCTCAAGGCCATGCTCGCCCTCGGCGTGCACGGCATGAGCGTGATCACCGCCGTCACCGCACAGAACTCGCTCGGCGTCCAGGGCTACTGGGAGCTGCCGGCCGAGGCCGTCCGCGCCCAGTTCCGCAGCGTGGTCGACGACATCGGCGTCCAGGCCGTCAAGACCGGCATGCTCGCCTCGATCGAGCTGGTCGAGACGGTCTCCGACCTGCTCGCGGGCGTCGACGCGCCGGTGGTGGTGGACCCGGTCGGCGTCTCCAAGCACGGCGATGCGCTGCTCGCCGCCGAGGCCGTCGCCACCGTACGGGAGCGCCTGCTCCCCGTCGCGACCCTGGCCACGCCCAATCTGCACGAGGTGACCCAGCTCACCGGCATCACCGTCACCGAGGAGCGCGAGATGCGCGGCGCCGCCGAGGCGCTGCTGGCCCTCGGCCCGCGCTGGGTGCTGATCAAGGGCGGCCACCTGGAGGGCGAGGCCGCCGACCTGCTGTACGGCGCGGACGGCGAGGAGCACTGGTACCGCGCGCCCCGGTACGACAACCGGCACACCCACGGCACCGGCTGCACCCTGGCCAGCTCGATCGCCGCCGAGCTCGCCAAGGGGCGCGAGATGCCGGACGCGGTGGCCGCGGCGAAGGAGTACATCACCGGCGCCATCCAGGCCGGCTTCGCGCTCGGCGCGGGCATCGGCCCGGTGGACCACGCCTGGCGCTGGCGCTGAAAAGCCGAAAACCGTCGTGGGGCGGGGCTGTGACTCGCCCGCTCACAGCCCCGCCCCACGACGGTGGAAAGACAGAAAGCCGATCCACCCGAGGGTGAATCGGCTAACTGGAGGACCGGCGTACCGGTCTGCGCGTCAGCGCGAGACCTTACCGGCCTTGATGCACGAGGTGCAGACGTTGAGCCGCTTCGGCGTCCGCCCGATCACAGCGCGTACCGTCTGAATGTTGGGGTTCCAACGACGGGGGGTACGGCGGTGCGAGTGGGAGATGCTGTTGCCGAAGCCCGGCCCCTTGCCGCAGACGTCGCAGTTGGCAGCCACAGGAGTCACTCCAAGACTTCAGATCATTTACGTTCGAAAACCCCGGCTGAACCAACGAACCACTCGCGTGGGCCGGACCGGATCAAGGGGTGAGCCTGGACTGTTCCAAGCAACCGGGAGAGCATACAACGCCGACTCCCGTTCAACGAAACTACCATGCCCGGGCCATTGATCACTTCGAGCAGGCCTCCTGCCAGCGGCGATCCCCATCCCGCCCCGATAACCTGCCAGCATCGCCCCTTGCCACCGCGTTCAGTTGCGTTCCTGTGGCGTTCATCCGGAGGAGACCTGGTGCTGGACACGTTCGACGCTCCGACCGTCCGCACCTGGTGCAGGCTGGCCCTGACCGCCCTCGGCCAGGCCCGCGAGGAGATCGACGCGCTCAACGTGTACCCCGTACCGGACGGCGACACCGGCACCAACCTCTACCTGACCGTGGAGTCCGCGGCCGTCGCCCTCGAGCGCTGCTTCACCGAGGACCCGGGAACCGACCTTGCCGCCGCGATGACCGCGATGGCCAGGGGAGCGCTGATCGGCGCCCGGGGCAACTCGGGCGTGATCCTGGCCCAGCTGCTCCGCGGCATGGCCGAGGTACTCGCCCAGGGAGGTGAGCCCGCCACCTTCCGCAAGGCGCTGCTGAGGGCCGCGGAATCCGCCTACCAGGCCGTCGCCGAGCCCGTCGAGGGGACTCTGCTGACCGTCGCCGCCGAGGCCGCCAAGGCCGCCGCCCAGGGCACGGGAGGCCTCGCCGAGGCTGCCGACACCGCGTACCGGGCCGCCCTGCGGGCACTGCAGCACACCCCCGAGCAGCTCGACGTGCTGGCCGAGGCCGGGGTGGTGGACGCCGGCGGGCGAGGTCTGGTCGCCATCCTCGGCGCGCTCGCGGACGCGGTCTCCGGGCAGTCCCCGATGGGTCCGGTCGCCCTGCGCCAGGAACTCGGCCTGCCGGACCTCGGCGCCTTCCAGAGCTGCGAGGGCCACGAGCGGCCGCCGGGCCCCGGCCACCCGGCCTTCGAGGTGATCTACCTGCTGGACGCCCCCGACGACGCCCTGCCGAAGCTGAGGGGCAAGCTCGCCCTCCTCGGCGACTCCCTGGTGGTCGGCGGCGGCGACGGCCTGTGGAACGTCCACGTCCATGTGGACGACGCCGGAGCCGCCGTCGAGGCCGGGGTCGAGGCCGGGCGGCCCTACCAGATCCGGATCACCCACTTCGCCGAGGCGGCCGCCCGCGCCGGGGAGCCCGCGCAGGAGGCACGGGAGGGCAGGGCCGTGCTCAGCGTCGTCTCCGGCACCGGGCTCGCCGAACTCTGCGAGCAGGCCGGCGCCGCCGTTCTGCTCGCCGACCCGGACCGGCCCCCGGCCAGCGCCGAACTCGCCGAGGCCGTCCGGCGCTGCGCCGCCCACGAGGTGATCCTGCTGCTCAACGACCCCGAACTGCGGGCCGCCGCGGGCGCCGCCGCCGACCAGCTCCGCGAGGAGGGCGTACGCATCGCCGTACTGCCCACCCGTTCGCCCATCCAGGGCCTCGCGGCGCTGGCCGTGCACGAGGGCTCGCGCCGCTTCGACGAGGACGTGGTCGCCATGACCTCCGCCGCCGGGGCCACCCGCTACGCCGAACTCGCCGTCGCCGAGGGGGAGTCCTGGACCATGGCCGGGGTCTGCCAGGCCGGGGACGTCCTCGGCCTGATCGACGGCGACGTGGCCGTGATCGGCGCCGACCTCGCCGAGACCGGTGCCGTCGTCCTGTCCCGGATGCTCGCGGCCGGCGGCGAGCTGGTCACCCTGGTCCTGGGCGAGGGCGTACCCGCCCGGCTGGCCGAGCAGTTGGTCGCGCACGCCCGCAAGCAGCGCCCGGAGGTCGACACGGTGGTCTTCCAGGGCGGCCAGGAAGCGGCACCGCTGCTCATCGGGGTCGAGTGATTTGTCACCCGGGTGGTGTCCAATAGGTTCCGATGGGCGCTCTCGATGAACCACTGACCAAGCTCGTCGGCGACCGCACCGCGAAGGTGCTGGCCGACAGCCTCAAGCTGCGTACGGTCGGCGACCTGCTGCACCACTACCCCCGCCGGTACGTCGAACGCGGCCAGCTCACCAGCCTCGACGACCTCGAGGTCGACGAGCACGTCACGGTGCTCGCGCGGATCGAGAAGGTCACGCTGATCCCCTTCAAGGCGCGCAAGGGCGACCGTCTGGAGGTCGTGGTCACCGACGGCCGGGGCCGGCTCAGCCTGGTCTTCTTCAACCAGGGCTGGCGGCAGAAGGACCTCCGGCCGGGCGCCCAGGGGCTCTTCGCGGGCAAGGTCGGTCTCTTCAACCGCACCCGCCAGCTGGCCTCGCCGGACTACCAACTGCTGGACGAGGAGGCCGATTCGGGGGCCGCCCAGCAGTTCGCGGGCCGGCTCATCCCGGTCTACCCGGCCAGCGCCCAGATGCCCAGCTGGAAGCTGTCGATCTGCATCGAGACGGCGCTCACCAAGCACCTCGGCGACGTCGGCGAGCCGCTCCCCGAGGAGCTGCGCGAGAAGCACCGGCTGATCCCGCTGCCCGAGGCCCTCGAACTGATCCACCGCCCGCGCAGCCAGGCCGACCGCGAACTGGCCCAGAGCCGGCTGCGCTGGGACGAGGCCTTCGTCCTCCAGGTCGCCCTCGCACAGCGCCGCGCCGCCGACTCCGCCCTGCCCGCGGTTCCCCGCCCGTCCCGCCCCGGCGGTCTGCTCGAAGCCTTCGACGCCCGGCTGCCGTTCACCCTGACGGAGGGGCAACGGTCCGTCTCCGCCGAGATCTTCGCCGACCTGGCGACCGCCCACCCGATGCACCGACTCCTCCAGGGCGAGGTCGGCAGCGGAAAGACGCTGGTCGCCCTGCGGGCGATGCTAACGGTCGTCGACGCGGGCGGGCAGGCCGTCCTGCTCGCGCCCACCGAGGTGCTGGCCCAGCAGCACCACCGCTCGATCGTCGAGATGATGGGGGACTTGGCCGAGGGCGGCATGCTCGGCGGCTCGGACATCGGGACGAAGGTCGTGCTGCTCACCGGTTCGATGGGCGTCCCGGTCCGGCGCCAGGCGCTGCTCGACATGGCCTGCGGCGACGCGGGCATCGCCATCGGCACCCATGCCCTGATCGAGGACAAGGTGCAGTTCCAGGACCTCGGACTGGTGGTGGTGGACGAGCAGCACCGCTTCGGCGTCGAGCAGCGCGACGCGCTCCGGGCCAAGGGCGAGCAGCCGCCGCACCTCCTGGTGATGACCGCGACGCCGATCCCGCGGACCGTCGCGATGACCGTCTTCGGTGACCTGGAGACCTCGGTCCTCGACCAGCTCCCGGCGGGCCGCTCGCCGATCTCCAGCCATGTGGTGCCCGCCGTGGAGAAGCCCAACTTCCTTGCCCGCGCCTGGGAACGGGTCCGCGAGGAGGTCGGCAAGGGCCACCAGGCGTACGTGGTCTGCCCCCGGATCGGCGACGAACCGGAGGAAGGGAAGAAGAAGCGCAAGGCGATGCCCGACGACCCCGAGGACCTGGGCGCGTCGAGTGACGACAGACGGCCCCCGCTGGCCGTCGTGGAGACCGCCGAGATGCTCACCAAGGGCCCGCTGGCCGGGCTTCGGGTGGAGATCCTGCACGGGCGGCTCACGCCCGACGCCAAGGACGACGTGATGAAGCGCTTCGCGGCGGGGGAGGTGGACGTGCTGGTCGCCACCACCGTGATCGAGGTCGGCGTCAACGTCCCCAACTCCACCGTGATGGTCATCATGGACGCGGACCGCTTCGGCGTCTCCCAGTTGCACCAGCTGCGCGGCCGGGTCGGCCGGGGCAGCGCGCCCGGACTCTGCCTGCTGGTCAGCGACATGCCGGCCGGCAGCTCGGCCCGCGCCCGGCTGGACGCCGTCGCCGGGACATTGGACGGCTTCGAGCTCTCCCGGATCGACCTCGAACAGCGCCGCGAGGGCGACGTGCTCGGCCAGGCGCAGTCGGGCGTGAAGTCCTCGCTCAAGGTGCTCTCCGTCCTGGACGACGAGGAGGTGATCGCGACCGCCCGCGAGGAGGCCGCCCAGCTGGTCGCCGAGGACCCGGACCTCGCCCGGCACCCGGAGCTCAAGACCGCCCTCGACAGCCTGCTCGACGAGGACCGCGCGGAGTACTTGGAGAAGGGCTGACGATCCGTTAATTGTCAGTGCCCCACGAGAGAATGAAGGTGTTCAGGGCGCACCCCCAAGGTGCGTTCCTGGCGCGACACTTGGGGGTCCTGCCATGGCATTTCGTCATCTCAACGAGCTCCCGCTCGGCGACAAGATCTTCCGGATCGAGCTCGCCAGCGAGGACGACCGCGAAATCACCCTCACCCTGACCGGCTGGCGCGAGGGTGCGGCCGCCAGCCCGCTCGCGTCCGGCAAGCTGCGGCTGCCGGTGGAGGACGTCGCCTCGCTGCGGATCGCGCTCAACCGCGCGCTGCGGGCGCTGGCGATCGTCGCCGACGTCTCCGAGCCCATTCCCGACCGCGACGTGCTGCGCGAGCTCTACCCCGGACACGGCGCCCCCTGGGTGCCGCAGCACGAGGAGGAGCTGGTCCGGCGCTTCCACGAGAACGAGACCGTCGCCCGGATCGCCGCCCGCTTCGGCCGTACGCCCGACTCCGTCCGCACCAAGCTCCGCGAGCTGGGCCACGACCCGCGCCGCCCGGAGTACTGCCCGCCCGACGGCTGCCTCTCCTGGTCCCGCTACGCCTCCCCGGCCCTCCTGGGGGCAAGCCCCACCGAGTAAGGGATAACCACTGAAAGGGGCGCGGGGAACTGCGCTGCCGACCATGCACCTCCGTAGAGGGTTGGTCGCGCAGTTCCCCGCGCCCCTGCCTGGCTCGCCGAAATCGCAGGGGCAGCTCCCGCAGGGCTCGGGGGGCATGCGCACTCGGGTAACCACAGGGGCGCGGGGAACTGCGCGCAGCGGAAGGCTCCGGCCGGTCACCTTCCGCCTCGCGCAGTTCCCCGAGCCCCTGTTTGGTTCGCCCTTACTGCAGGGATAGCTTGGTGGGCGCCCCACGAAAGGAAACCCCCGCATGACCCGCGTGATCGCCGGGGCGGCCGGCGGCCGCCGCCTGGCCGTGCCGCCAGGCCGGACCACCCGCCCGACCTCCGACAAGGCGCGGGAGGCGATGTTCTCCACGCTGGAAGCCCTCCGCGGGACGATCCACGGGGCCCGGATGCTCGACCTCTTCGGCGGCTCCGGCGCCGTGGGCCTCGAGGCGCTCTCCCGGGGCGCCGCACACGTCCTGCTGGTCGAGTCGGACGCGAGTGCGGCCCGCACCATCCGCGAGAACGTCCGCACGGTGAACCTGCCGGGCGTCGAGGTCCGGGCCGAGCGGGCCGAGCGGGTGATCGCCGGGCGAGCCCCCGAAACCCCGTACGACCTGGTGTTTCTCGACCCGCCGTACGCCGTGACGGACGACGAGGTGCGGGAGATGCTGATCACACTCCTGGCCGGGGGCTGGATCACGGACGACGCACTCGTCACCGTGGAACGCAGCACTCGAGGCGGCGAGTTCGGCTGGCCCGAGGGCTTCGAAGTGCTGCGCTCACGCCGGTACGGCGAGGGCACCCTCTGGTACGGTCGCGCCGCCACCGAGGTTGATCAACACTCGTAGCACCGCCGTAGCACCGCACACCCCACAAGGGAGTCCACGCCATGCGCCGCGCCGTCTGTCCGGGGTCCTTCGACCCCATCACCAACGGCCACCTCGACATCATCGGGCGTGCGTCGAAGCTGTACGACGTCGTCCATGTCGCGGTGCTGATCAACAAGAACAAGCAGGGCATGTTCACCATCGAGGAGCGCATCCGGCTCATCGAGGAGACCACCGCCCAGTACGGCAACATCGAGGTCGAGTCGCACGCCGGCCTGCTGGTGGACTTCTGCCGGGACCGCGGCATCCCGGCGATCATCAAGGGCCTGCGCGCGGTCAGCGACTTCGACTACGAGCTCCAGATGGCCCAGATGAACCACGGACTCACCGGTGTCGAGACGCTTTTCGTGCCGACCTCGCCGACGTACAGTTTCCTCTCCTCCAGTCTGGTCAAGGAGGTCGCCTCGTACGGCGGAGATGTCTCCCACCTGCTGCCCGAGCTGGTGAACCAGCGGCTGGTGGAGCGGATCGCCGAGCGCGGGGCGTAAACGGACACTTCCTGTCGAACTGTCACATCCTGTACCCCTCTCGGATGGCCGGACGGCCTCGGGCGTTGTGAGCTGTGGCCGCAGTGGCCGTACAGTCTGTAGTCCTGCCCGACGGCGATGCCGCGCCGCCGGGACTGCCTCCGCCGCACCTCGGCGGCACACGGAAAGACTGAAGCGCCCGTGGACGTGCAGAACAGACTCGACGCGATCGTCGCGGCGGTGGAGAACGCCCGCTCGATGCCCATGTCGGCGTCCTGCGTGGTGAACCGGGCCGAGCTGGTCGGCCTCCTCCAGGATCTCCGCGACGCCCTGCCCGCTGAACTCGCCCAGGCCCAGTCGGTGATGGCCGATCACGAGCAGGTGGTCGCCGACGCCCAGGCCCAGGCCGAGCAGATCATCCAGGGCGCGCACAGCGAGCGCGGTTCCCTGATCTCTGACACCGAGGTCGTCCGCCGCGCCCAGGCGGAGGCCGACCGGATCCTCGCCGAGGCCCGCACCGAGGTGCAGACCAAGCGCGCCGAGGCCGACGACTACGTCGACAGCAAGCTGGCCAACTTCGAGGTCGTGCTCACCAAGACCCTCGGAGCGGTCGGCCGCGGCCGGCACAAGCTGCGCGGCGACGCGAGCGTCTTCGAGCAGGACCAGGACGGCCTCGCCGACGGCGAGGAGTTCCAGCCGCGCAGCACCCCGAGCCCCGAGGTCGACGAGTACGTCGATGTGAAGCTCGCCACCCTGGAGACGGTGCTCAGCAAGACCCTTGAGGCCGTCGGCAAGGGCCGCGACAAGCTCCTGGGCAAGGCCCCGATCGACGACCTGGGTGCCTACCTGGCCGCGGCCGACGAGGCTCAGCAGCTCAAGGACCGCGCCGAGGCCGTCGCCGCCGGTTTCGCCGACGAGGGCGAGGAGCAGCCCTGGTACCGGGCCGAGGTGCCGCAGCAGCAGAGCTGGCCCGAGCAGACCCCGGTCGCGGCCGGCTGGCAGGCCCCGGGCGAGGACCCCTACGCGGCCGCCGCCCAGTACCAGGGACAGCAGCCCGAGCAGTACGCCGAGGTGTACGCGGGCGGCTACGACCCGGCCGGGCAGCCGCAGACCGACCCGTACGGCAACCAGTACGGCTACCAGCAGGCGTACCAGGGCCAGGAGGCCCCGCTGCACGACCCGTACGGGGTCCCGCAGCAGTACGCCCAGCAGCAGCCCTACCAGGAGCAGCAGTACGACGCCTACGGCTACCCGCAGCAGCCGCAGCAGCCGCACGTGCCGCAGCAGGCCGGTCTGGACGAGACAAGCTTCTTCGACACCAGCATGATCGACATGACCCGCCTGCGGGAGCTCGGCGGGCGCTGAGGGCGGCTGAAGTTGGGCCTGGCTGGACTCTCCGGTAGTCTGACCACTCCGGCCTGTTCAGCGCTGGGGCTGTCCGGCTGCCCGCTCGACAGCCAACGGCGCGGTGCCGCACATCGTACGAACCATTTCGCGCCACGCAGGGATGCGTGCCGCCATCAGGAAGTCAGGACACCTTGAACCGCCTCGACCACCGCGACCCGCTCGTGTTCGACACGCATGAGCTCGGCCGTCGCCCCGGTTCGATGCGAAAGGTGTCCAGGACCCTGGAGGCCCCCGCGGACCTCGGGATCATCGACGTGATCGGCGTGCCGGAGAAGAGCGAGATCGAGCTGGAGCTCCGCCTGGAGTCCGTGGTCGAGGGCGTGCTCGTGACGGGCACCGCCGAGGTCCACGTCGAGGGCGAGTGCGTACGCTGCCTGGAGCCCGTCGAGGACGACCTCGAGGTGGACTTCCAGGAGCTGTACTACTACCCGGAGTCCGACGAGCGTCACCGCGGCCGGACGGCCGGGGCCGAGGACCTCGACGAGGACTCCGAGGAAGAGACTTACCGCCTGGAGGGCGATTTCTTCGACCTCCAGCCGGTGCTGCGTGACGCGGTGGTGCTCGCACTTCCGCTGCAGCCGGTGTGCCAGGAAGACTGCCTGGGCCTGTGCTCCGAGTGCGGAGCGCGCCTGAGCGACGACCCGACGCACCACCACGACGCCGCTGACCCCAGGTGGGCGGCTCTGCAGGGACTCTCCGCCGCCCCCGGCGACGAGGGTGACGGAATCAAGAACAGCGGTACCCGTGAGGGTCTCGCCGAGAACCAGGAGAAGTAGCCGTGGCTGTTCCGAAGCGGAAGATGTCGCGCAGCAACACGCGCCACCGCCGTTCCAACTGGAAGGCCGTCGTTCCGGCCCTCGTGGCGTGCGACCGCTGCCACGAGCCGAAGCTGGGTCACATCGCGTGCCCGAGCTGCGGCACGTACAACCGTCGCCAGGTCCTCTCGGTCTGATCGGCAGGGTGTACGGATCGATGTCGGAGAGCAACTCTTCCCGCAAGTCGGCTCCAGCCAACGGGGCCAAGGCCGGCGGGCCGGCTTCGACCGAATACGACGTCCTGGAAGGGCGCCTCGGGTACGTACTCGAGCGCGCCCTTCTGGTGCGTGCTCTGACCCACCGCAGCTACGCCTACGAGAACGGCGGGCTGCCCACCAATGAGCGCCTGGAGTTCCTCGGCGACTCGGTGCTGGGTCTGGTGGTGACCGACACCCTCTACCGCATCCACCCGGATGTCGCCGAGGGCACGCTCGCCAAGCTGCGCGCCGCGGTGGTGAACTCCCGCGCGCTCGCCGAGGTCGGCCGAGGCCTTGAGCTCGGCACCTTCATCCGGCTCGGCAAGGGTGAGGAGGGGACCGGTGGCCGCGACAAGTCGTCGATCCTCGCCGACACCGTCGAGGCCGTGATCGGCGCCATCTACCTGGACCAGGGGCTGGACGCCGCCACCGAGTTCGTCCACCGCCTGTTCGACCCGCTGATCGAGGAGTCCTCGCAGCTGGGCGCCGGTCTGGACTGGAAGACCAGCCTCCAGGAGCTCACCGCCTCGGTGGGCATCGGAGTGCCGGAGTACGTGGTCGCCGAGTCCGGCCCCGACCACGAGAAGACCTTCAACGCCGCGGCCCGGGTGGCCGGCGAGGACTTCGGGCACGGCAGTGGCCGCTCGAAGAAGGAAGCCGAGCAGAAGGCCGCGGAGAGCGCCTGGCGGGCGATCAAGGCCAAGTACGCCGACAACCTGCCCGGCTCGGCCGGCTGAGGCCCGACGTGCCGGAGCTTCCCGAGGTAGAGGTGGTCCGGCGCGGCCTGGCCCGCTGGGTCGCCGGCCGGACCGTCGCCGAGGTGCAGGTGCTGCACCCCCGCGCGGTTCGCCGCCAGCCCGGAGGCGCGGCGGACTTCGCCGCCCGGCTGACCGGCAGGACCCTCGGCGAGGCCCAGCGGCGCGGCAAGTACCTCTGGGTCCCGCTCGACTCCGGCTTCTCGATGGTCGGCCACCTCGGGATGAGCGGGCAGCTGCTCGTCCAGGACCCTTCGGTGCCCGACGAGACCCATCTGCGGGTCCGGCTCCGTTTCACCGACGGCGCGGGTGAGCTCCGCTTCGTCGACCAGCGGACCTTCGGCGGCCTGGCCGTCGAGGAGGCCGAGCCCGAGGACCCCGAGGCCACCCCGGTCTCCATCGCGCACATCGCCCGCGACCCGCTGGACCCGCGCTTCGACGACGCGGCCTTCATATCCTCGCTGCGGGCCAAGCGGACCACCGTCAAGCGGGCGCTCCTCGACCAGACCCTGATCAGCGGCGTCGGCAACATCTACGCCGACGAATCGCTCTGGCGTGCCAAGCTCCACCACGAGCGGCCCACCGCGACGCTGACCCGTCCGCAGGCCGCGCTGCTGCTGCAGCACGCCCGCGAGGTGATGAGCGCCGCGCTCGCCGTCGGCGGCACCAGCTTCGACAGCCTCTACGTCAACGTGAACGGCGAGAGCGGCTACTTCTCCCGCGACCTGGACGCCTACGGCCGCGAGGGCGAACCCTGCCGCCGCTGCGGCACCCCGATCCGCCGGGTCGCCTGGATGAACCGCTCCAGCTACTTCTGCCCCCGCTGCCAGCGCGCGCCCCGCATCCGCTAGCCCTCCGCAGGCAGTCGGCCAGCCTTTTTAGAGGCGCGGGGAACTGCGCGAGTCCGGGAGAGTCGGCGCCGCACTCTTCCGTTTCGCGCAGTTCTCCCCCAGCCTTCGGCCGGGAGGTGCCCCCACGCGCCCCTGGGGTAGTGCATGGCCGGCCTGATACCCGAGAGTCGGCCGGCCGCTTGGCTCGTGCATGGCTGGGCGAGCGCCCGGATGGGGCTACCGGTGGGCCGGTTCGGGGACCTTGGGCTGGGCGCCGTGCTCCTCGATCTCCTCGGAGCCGAAGTAGGCCACACCGACCGCGCTGACCACCGCGAGCACGAAGCCGATCGCCGCCAGCCAGCCCAGCCCGGGCCGCGAGGAGTCGCCGAGCCACAGCACGCCCACCGCACCCGGCACGACCGTCTCGCCGACCACCAGCGCGGCCGTCGCGCCGTTCACCGAGCCGATCTGCAGGGCGACGGTGTGCAGGTACATCCCACCGAGGCCGCCGACCAGGATCGCGTAGAGCGCCGGGTCGCCGAGCAACTGCCCGAGCGAGAAGGGGTCGAGCCCGTTAAGGATCCGGACGCCGACGCCCAGCGCGCCGAAGCCGAGACCGGAGAGCAGACCGGCCACGATCGCCCCGCTCGCACCCAGCCGTCGGACGATCAGGCTGCCGCCAGCGATCAGCACGACCGAGATGCCCAGCAGCCACCAGTGCACCGCCATCGCGACATGGTGCCCGCCCTCGGGCCCCGCGGCCACGGCGAGCATGATCAGCGCCGCGCACAGCACGGCGATCGAGGCCCACTCCGGCCGCTTGAGACGGATGCCGAGCAGCTTGATGCTGAGCACGGCGGTGATCACCAGGTTGGCGCTGATGATGGTCTGGGAGAGGAAGAGCGGCAGCAGTCGCGCGGCCAGCGCGCCCAGCCCGAAGCCGATCAGATCGAGCACCGTACCGAGGATGAACTCCCAGGTCACAGCCGCCTTGGCGGTGGACGAGAGGCTCGGGCCGCCGTGCTCGGTGACACCTGCCGCACTGCCCCGGGCCGCCGCCTCCTCGCGGGCCGAGCGGCGGGAGCCGACGGCCTGCAGAACCGAGCCGGTGCCGTAGCAGGCGGACGCCGCGACGGCGGTGACGAGGCCGATGATCACCAAGTGCTCCGATCGGATCTTGCGGTACAGGTCCGGCAAGCCTATGCCTCGGCGGTACGGGGGAGAGTCACCCGTCGGGAGGAGGTGAGGGGATTCCGATCGGCGGGGACCGTCCCGCCCGGGGGATGGTCCGTTCGGGGAGCGGGCCAGGTAGCGTCTGTCCCATGAGAACTGTTCTTCGCCGCTCCCCGGCGACCGCGCTCGCTGCCCTGCTGGCGGCGCTGCTGGGACTGCTGCTCCTGCTGGCGCCCGCCGCCTCGGCCGCGGGTGGTGTCGACGAGGCCTCGGCGGCCCTGAAGCAGGGGCAGGTGTACGTCGACCCGGCGATGACCGGCCGGTTCTCGCAGGCCCAGGCGGCCGACCTGGCCGACAAGATCAAGAAGGCCGACAAGCCGATCTTCGTTGCGGTGGTCCCGAGCAGCGAGCAGTACCCGGCCGCCACCGTCGCGCGGGACATCCGGACCAGGGTCGGCGTGGTCGGCGTCTACGCGATCTGGCGCGGTGAGGAGTTCAGGGCCTTCTCGGACCGGGCCGCCCTCCCGGTCTCCGCCGCGTCCAACCTCGCGGGCGCGGCCGCGCGCTCGCACCCGGGCGACATCAACGGGACGGTCAACGACTTCGTCGGCCAGGCGGCCGGGCAGGTCAAGGGCCACGGCGTGTCCTCCGACGGCGGGAGCGGGGGCGGGGTCGGCGCAGCCGCGATCATCGTCCCGCTCGCCCTGCTGGCGCTGGCGGGCGGCGGTGTGTTCCTGCTGTTCCGCCGGGCGAAGAAGCGCAAGGAGGAGCAGCGCCGCGTCGAGCTCGCGCAGCTGCGTACGGTGGTCGACGAGGACATCACCGCCTTCGGCGAGGAGTTGGACCGGCTCGACTTCAGCCCCGGCGCTGCCGATGCGGACGACGCCCAGCGGGCCGACTACACCCACGCGTTGGACTCCTACGAGCGGGCCAAGCAGACCATCGAGGCGGCGAAGCAGCCCGCGGACGTCACGGCGGTCACCGAGGCGCTGGCCGACGGCCGGTTCGCACTGGCCACCCTGGCGGCCCGCCGCGAGAAGCAGCCACTGCCGGACCGGCGCCCGCCGTGCTTCTTCGACCCGCGCCACGGTCCGTCCACCCAGGACGCCGACTGGGCCCCGGCGGGCGGCGCCCAGCGCACCGTCCCGGTCTGCGCGGCGGACGCCGTCCGGCTGGCGAGCGGCCAGGAGCCGGACATCCGCACCGTCCAGACCGAGCACGGTCAGCAGCCTTACTGGAACGCGGGGCCGGCGTACAGCCCGTGGGCCGGCGGCTACTTCGGTTCGAGCCTGCTGCCCGGCCTGCTGGTGGGCACCATGCTCGGCTCGGTCATCGCCTCGCCCGGCTCGGCCTACGCGGCCGACTCGGGGAGTTACGACAACGGCTACGAGGGCGGCGACGTCTCCGGAGGGGACTTCAACTCCTCCGACTTCGGCGGATTCGACGGTGGCGGTGGCGGCGACTTCGGTGGCGGCGGCGGAGACTTCGGCGGCTTCTGACCGACCTGTACGAGTCGGGCCGACCACCAGGGGCGCGGGGAACTGCGCGAATTCGGAAGGCTCTTCCGTCTCGCGCAGTTCCCCGCGCCCCTGTTCTGGCTGGCGCTGTGCCTACTGGCGGAGCCTCTAAGCAGTGGGTTGCCCTCAGCGCAGGCCGCCGCCGCGCTGCGCGCGAGCCAGCACCAACCCCGCCCCGGTGGCCAGCAGGGTCGCGGCGATCACCACCGCCCAGCCGTGCCGGAAGGCGTCGAGCGCTGCGCCGGCCGTCCGCGGGGTCCCGAGGACGCTGACCACCACGGCCACCCCGATCACCGCCCCGATCTGGCGGCTCATGGTGGTCACGGCCGAGCCGGTGGCGAAACGGGTGGGCGGCAGAGCGGCGGCCGCCGCGCCGATCAGGGTGGGCAGCGTGAGGCCGACGCCCGCGCCGGTGAGCAGCATCCCGGGCAGGAGTTCGGCGGCGTACGCGGGCGTGGTGCCGATGGTGGCGGCCCAGCACCCGATCCCGGCGGCGAAGCAGAGGGTGCCGAGGGCGGCGGTGCGGCCGGCGCCGAGCCGCTGGACGAGCCGACCGCTCGCCATCGTGATCGGCGGCACCAGCAGGGGGCCGGGTGCGATCGCGAGACCGGTGCGCAGCGCCGAGTAGCCCCAGATCTGCTGGCACCAGAGCACCGAGGTCAGCAGCATCCCGGCGAACGCCACGGTGAAGAGCAGTGCGGCGGCGTTGGCGGCGGCGAAGGTAGGCACCCGTAGCAGCGGCAGCTCGACGATCGGCGCGGGGTGGCGGGCGGAGCGGTACAGGAAGCAGCCGGTCAGCACGGCCGAGGCCAGTAGGCTTCCGGCCACCCGGCCCGATCCCCAGCCCCAGGCGTCGGCCTTGACCAGCCCGACGGCCAGGGCCGCGACCGCCGCGGTGAGCAGTGCGGCGCCGAGCAGGTCCGGCAGCGGGCCGGCCTCCACGGTGCGCGGGCGCGGCAGGACACGGAGCCCGGCGGCGAAGGCGGCGACGCCGACCGGGACGTTGGCCAGGAAGACCCACCGCCAGTCCGCCTCGACCAGCAGCCCGCCGAGCACCGGCCCGAGCCCGGCGGCGATCCCGCCGATCGAGGCCCAGGCCCGGACGGCGCCGGGGCGTCGGGCGGGCGCGGTGGCGTCCAGCAGCAGTGCCAGCGAGGTGGGCATCAGCAGGGCCGCGCCCGTTGCCTGGAGCACGCGAGCGGCGACCAGCCAGCCGACGCCCGGGGCGAGTGCGCAGAGCACGGACGCGAGGGTGAATACCGCGAGCCCGGTCAGGAATCCGCCCCGGTGGCCCACCCGGTCGGCCAGCCGTCCGGCGGCCACCAGCAGCGCGGCGAAGACGATCGCGTAGCCGTTGAGCACCCAGGAGAGCGAGGCGAGGCTGCTGCCCGCGTAGTGCTCACCCATGGCGGGCAGCGCGACGTTCACGATGAACAGGTCGAGGTTGGAGACGAAGACCGCGGCGGCCACCACCAGGAGGACCGCGCGGGGGAGGCGAGGGGGGTCGGCCTGCTCGGTCAGTGAGTTTGGATTTCCAACTGTCTTCATGCCGCAGCACGGTAGTGCGGGTCAGTTTGATTTCGCAACCCTCTATGGCAGGCTGGTGCCGTGACCTCGCACGCCACCGTCGGCATCCCCGGCCGCCCATGCTCGATCGCCGCCGCGCTGCAGATCCTCGGCGAGAAATGGGCCCTGCTCGCGGTGCGGGAGCTCTTCTACGGCAACCACCGCTTCGAGCGGATCGTCCAGAACACCGGCGCGCCTCGTGATCGCCTCACCGCGCGGCTGCGCGCACTGGAAGAGGCGGGCGTGGTCGAGCGCCGGCCGTACAGCGAGCGTCCGCTGCGCTACGAGTACCACCTCACCGAGGCCGGCCGGGATCTGGCGCCCGTCACCCAGGCGTTGCTCGCCTGGGGGGACCGCTGGCTGCTCCCCGACCACCCGGTCACCGTGAACCACGCCCCCACCGGCCATGAGCCGCATCCGCTCGACGCCGCCTGGACCTGCCGCACCTGCGGTCAGGAGGCCGCCACCCGCGAGCTCTCCCTGCAGATCAACGCCCCGGGATGGGACCGCCAGGGCCCGACCGCCGATTGAACGGGTCGTAGACGCCTTGGAAGCTCTGCCCAGGAGGCGGCCGATCGATCATGATCGCCTCTGTGGTCGGCCGGCTGCCTCACCTGCCCGGCGGACGTCCTCAGAAGCCGAAGTCCTGCGTCCACCACGGCCCGCCCGTGCCCTCGTGCACGCCGACGCCGAGCTTGGTGTAGTGGCAGTTGAGGATGTTGGCCCGGTGGCCGGGGCTGTTCATCCAGGCGGCCATGACCTCCTCGGGGGTGCGCTGGCCGCGGGCGATGTTCTCGCCGCCCAGGTAGCCGATGGATGCGGTCTTGGCGCGGTCCCAGGGGGTGCGGCCGTCGGGGTCGGTGTGGCTGAAGAAGTCACGCGCCGCCATGTCGTCGCTGAACGCGGTGGCCAGTGTGTCCAGGCGCGGGTCCGCGGCGAGGGGCGCGCAGCCGGCTTTCGCGCGCTCCTGATTGACGAGGGCCAGCACGGCCGCCGCCTGCGTCGCCTTGCGGACGGCGGGCCGTACCGTCGCGACGGTGGAGGCGACGGCCGACGGCGTGGCCGTCGCCAGCGGGCTGCGGGTCTCGCCCCGGTCGGCCGCCACCGGCGAGGGCGCGGTGCGTACCGGCGTGGGCGAAGCCGCCGGGGAGGAGGTCTCGCGGCGTACGGGCTGCGGGGCCGAGGTGGTGTCGGCCGCGGTGGCCGGTGAGAGCTGGGGGAGCGGTCCGTCCGCGATCACCGTGGGCTGCGAGGACGTCGGCGATAAGGGGAGCGCCTTCAGCACCACCCCGCCCGCTCCGGCGGCCAGCGCCGTGCAGCACAGGGCCAGCGCACCGCCCGTCCGGCGCCGTACAGAGCCCGCCCGCTGCCTCGCCGCGTGTCGACCCATCGCTACCGCGCCCCCTCCGAGCCCGAGCCCGCCTGGTGCTGTTGCGCAAGGACTGTACGGCAATCGCACCGGGCCAGTAGGGAAAGCGTCGAGGAGCGCCCACTATCGTCGACCCATGCACGGTCACGACAGCACCCAACCCGTACGCGTCACCGCCTGGGTCCGCGGCCGCGTCCAGGAGGTGGGTTTCCGCTGGTGGACGCGGGCCCGCGCGCTGGAGATAGGTCTGACCGGCTATACGAGCAACCTCGGCGACGGCCGGGTCCAGGTGGTCGCCGAGGGCCTGCACGCCGACTGCGAACAGCTGCTCGCCCTGCTGCGCGGCCCGGGCACTCCCGGCGTCGTCACCGGTGTCACCGAGATCTGGAGCGCCACCGGCGACGGCTACGAGAGCTTCGCGATCCGCTGATCGGCTGGGCCTGACAGGCCTCGGGCAACTGCCGGTGTCGTACGGTTGCCTTCTGGGCAGACTCGTGGTTGACTCCGCAGCGAGCAGTGATCCATCTGACTCGACGGCCCGCCCGGCCCATGGTGTGTCCATCCCGCCATGCAGGTGACAGGCGCGCGGTAGCGTGCGGTGATCGTGTTGACCCGTACCGTCTTTGGTGAGACGCTGAAAGCCCGCGCACCAATCTGCGTTCTCCCGGCAGGGTCATGTCGTCGTGGGCCCAGCTCACAACGGCTGTCCCGTAGTGCCCAGTCGGCACTTCCGGCCCGTCGACGGGTGCGTACACCCCTTCCCCCTAGACCCATACCGCACCGGTTCGGTCACTCAGCGTGGAGGACCATTCATCATGGCAAAGGCGCTTCTCGGGTACGTCGGCGGCCCCGACCCGCGAATGCTTTCCGAGATGCGACGGCTTCAGCAGCGCGTCCAGGACCTGGAGTCCGAGCTCAGCCGGATGCAGGCCGAGAACGACGCTCTCACCGCTGTCGCTGACGAGCACTCGCTGCTCAGCAGCATCGAGATGGATCAGCGGGAGCCCGCACTCACCTGATCCGGACCCGATCCTCGTAGATCGACGCTGCTGCGCACTGAAGCTTTCCGTAGGGTCGCAGCTTCCGAGGGACGCCCAGCGTGGCGTCCCTTCGTCGTGTCCGAGACCCTTTGCAGTTGAGGCTGCCCTTCCTCCGGCGTGGTCAAACCGCCGCCTGACGGCTCCTTGTACGCGTGGCCGGTTAGAGTCGGCCGACGGGAGACGCCGAGGCCAGGAGGACGGGCGCGTGCATCTGAAGAGTCTGACGCTGCGCGGGTTCAAGTCCTTCGCCTCCGCCACCACCCTGCGCTTCGAGCCGGGCATCACCTGCGTGGTCGGGCCGAACGGCTCCGGCAAGTCCAACGTCGTCGACGCGCTCTCCTGGGTGATGGGGGAGCAGGGTGCCAAGTCGCTGCGCGGCGGCAAGATGGAGGACGTCATCTTCGCCGGGACGAGCGGCCGCGCGCCGCTCGGCCGGGCCGAGGTCAGCCTCACCATCGACAACTCCGACGGCGCGCTGCCCATCGACTACGCCGAGGTGACCATCACCCGGACGATGTTCCGCAACGGCGGCAGCGAGTACGCCCTCAACGGGGACACCTGCCGGCTGCTCGACATCCAGGAGCTGCTCTCCGACTCCGGCATCGGCCGCGAGATGCACGTGATCGTCGGCCAGGGGCAGCTCGACTCGGTGCTGCAGGCCGACCCGATGGGGCGGCGTGCCTTCATCGAGGAGGCTGCGGGCGTCCTCAAGCACCGCAAGCGCAAGGAGAAGGCGCTGCGGAAGCTGGACGCGATGCAGGCCAACCTCAACCGCGTCCAGGACCTGGTGGCCGAACTCCGCCGCCAGCTCGGCCCGCTCGGCCGCCAGGCCAAGATCGCCCGCCGGGCCGCCGGCATCCAGGCCGACCTGCGCGACGCCCGGCTGCGGCTGCTCGCCGACGACCTGCTCACCCTGCGCCGGGCCGTCGAGGCCGAGGTCGCCGACGAGCTCGCGCTACGGCTGCGCCGCTCCACCGTCGAGCAGGAGCTGGCCAAGGCCCAGCAGCGCGAGGCCGTACTGGAGGCCCAGGTGCAGCAGCTCGGGCCACGGCTGGAGGCGGTACGGCAGACCTGGTACCAGCTGTCGGCCCTTGTCGAGCGGACCAGGGGCACGATCGGCCTCGCCGAGGCGAGGGTGCGGCACGCGCTCGGTGGTCTGCAGGGGGACGAGCGCCGCGGGCGCGACCCCGAGGAGCTGGAGCGGGAGGCGGAGCGGGTCCGCGAGGAGGAGGCCGCGCTGGCCGAGGCACTGGAGGAGGCGCAGTACGCGCTGGCCGAGGCCGTCGAGCAGCGGGCCGAGCTGGAGCGGGAGCTGACCCAGGAAGAGGGGCGGCTCAAGGCGGCGGCCCGGGCCATCGCGGACCGGCGCGAGGGCCTGGCCCGGCTGCAGGGGCAGGCCGCCGCGGCCAGGTCCAGGACGTCGAGCGCCCAGGCCGAGATCGGGCGGCTGGCCGAGGCCCGGGACGAGGCGCTGCTGCGGGCCGAGGCCGCACAGCAGGAGTACCAGCAGCTCCAGGACCAGGTGGACGGCCTGGAAGCCGGTGACGAGGAGGTGGACGCGGCCCACGAGCAGGCCCGTGCGGCGCTCGCCGAGGCGGAGCGTTCGCTGGCCGCCGTTCGCGACACGCTGGGCGCGGCCGAGCGGGAGCGGGCCGGGCTGACCGCCCGTCATGAGGCACTGGCGCTCGGGCTGCGTCGTAAGGACGGCAGCGGCGCGCTGCTCGCGGCGGGCGACCGCCTCGCCGGGCTGCTCGGCCCGGCGGCGCAGCTGCTGCGAGTCACGCCGGGGCACGAGGTGGCGTTGGCCGCGGCATTGGGCGCGGCTGCGGACGCCGTCGCCGTGGACGGTGTGGACACCGCCGCGCAGGCCCTGCGGATGCTCCGTAAGGAGGACGCCGGGCGCGCGGCCTTGCTGATCGCGGGCGCGGCCGCTCCGCCCGCCGACCGGGGGGACGGGCTGCTCTGGGCGGCCGCTCTGGTGGACGGGCCGGCCGAGCTGATGCCGGCCGTGGGCGCGCTGCTGGCCCGGACCGTGGTGGTCGCCGGACTCGACGAGGCGCAGCAACTGCTTGCCCAGCGGCCTGAGTTGGTGGCCGTGACGGCCGAGGGCGACCTGCTCGGCAGCGGGTTCGCACAGGGCGGCTCGGCGGGGGCGCCGAGCCTGCTGGAGACCCAGGCGGCGGTGGCCGAGGCGGCCGCCGGGATCGAGCAACTGGACGGGCGCTGCGAACAGTTGGCGCAGGAGCTGGAGTCGGTGACGGCACGCCGGCGCGAGCTGGCCGCCGGGGTCGAGCAGCTGGCGGTGCGCCGGCGGCAGGCCGAGAAGGAGCGCGCGCAGACCGCCGGTGCGCTCGGCCGCCTCGGGGGCCAGGCCAGGGCGGCGGCGGGCGAGGCCGAGCGGCTCACGGCGGCGGCCGCCAAGGCGGAGGACGGGCTGGCCCAAGCCCTCCAGGCGGCAGAGGAGTTGGCGGAGCGGCTGGCCGTGGCAGAGGAGCTGGCCGAGTCGGGCGAGGACGAGCCGGACGGTGAGCGGCGTGACCAGCTGGCCGCCGCCTCGGCCCAGGCCAGGCAGGCCGAGATGGAGGCCAGGCTCTCGGTGCGTACGCACGAGGAGCGGGTCCGCGGCCTGGCCGGGCGGGCGGACCAGCTCGACCGCGCCGCGCGGGCCGAGCGCGAGGCCCGGGCCCGGGCGGCGGAGCGCCGGGAGCGAGCCCGGCACGACGCCGAGGTGGCGACCGCGGTCGCCGGCGGGGCCCGGCAGCTGCTGTCCTGCCTGGAGATCTCGCTCGCCCGCGCGGACGCCGAGCGCACCGAGGCCGAGCAGACCCGCGCCGAACGCGAGACCGAGCTGCGGGCCGGCCGCGAGCACGGCCGCGAACTCAAGGCCGAGCTGGACAGGCTGGTCGACGCGGGCCATCGCGACGAGGTGCTGCGGGCGGAGAAGCGGCTGCGGATCGAGCAGCTGGAGGCCAAGGCGCTGGAGGAGTTCGGCATCGAGGGCGAGGAACTGCTCGCCTCGTACGGACCCGACCAGCTCGTCCCGCCCGGGGTGCCCGAGGAAGGACAGGAGCCGGGTGAGGCCACGCCCTACGTCCGGGCCGAGCAGGAGAAGCGGCTGCGGGCTGCCGAGAAGGCGTACCAGCAGCTCGGCAAGGTGAACCCGCTGGCGCTGGAGGAGTTCGCGGCGCTGGAGGAGCGGCACCAGTTCCTGGGGGAGCAGCTCGACGACCTCAAGAAGAGCCGGCGCGACCTGATGGAGATCGTTCGCGATGTGGACACCCGGGTCGAGCAGCTGTTCACCTCGGCGTACCACGACACGGCGGCGCAGTTCGAGGGAGTGTTCTCGCGGCTCTTCCCGGGCGGGGAGGGGCGGCTGGTCCTGACCGACCCGGAGAACATGCTGACCACCGGGGTCGAGGTGGAGGCCAGGCCGCCGGGCAAGAAGGTCAAGCGGCTCTCGCTGCTGTCCGGCGGCGAGCGCTCGCTCACGGCGGTGGCGCTGCTGGTCTCGATCTTCAAGGCCCGGCCGAGCCCGTTCTATGTGATGGACGAGGTCGAGGCGGCGCTGGACGAGACCAACCTGCGCCGGCTGATCGGCATCATGGAGGAGCTGCGGGAGAGCTCCCAGCTGATCGTGATCACCCACCAGAAGCTGACCATGGAGTCGGCCGACGCGCTGTACGGCGTCACCATGAAGGGCGACGGCATCTCCCAGGTGATCAGCCAGCGGCTGCGCGAGGACAACCTGTTGCCGAGGCAGCAGCGAAAAGCGGTCCAGCCCGGCTGACCCCGGATGGCGGCCGGGTCACGGATACTGGACGGGTTATGGAATACGTGATCCTTGCCGTAGTCATCGCCGTGGTCGCCATCGGCGCGATCGCGAGCCTCGTCGTCACCGGCAGACGACGTAAGACACTGCCCCCGAAGTCGCCCGGCGCCGTCATCGCGCCGCCGACCCCGCGCGAGCCCCAGGTCGGCGAGGAAGCCGCCGAGCCGACCGAGGAGCCCGTCCAGACCATCGAGGAGGTGGAGCTTCCCACCGTCGCGGAGGAGGCCCCGGCCCTCGAGGTACCCGAGCCCACCGCAGGCCGGCTGGTCCGCCTGCGCTCCCGGCTCTCCCGCTCGCAGAACTCGCTCGGCAAGGGGCTGCTCACGCTGCTCTCGCGCGAGCGGCTCGACGAGGACACCTGGGAGGAGATCGAGGAGATCCTGCTCACCGCCGACGTCGGCGTGGCGCCCACCCAGGAGCTGGTCGAGAACCTGCGCACCCGGGTGAAGGTGCTCGGCACCCGCACCCCGGAGGAGCTGCGCGGCCTGCTGCGCGAGGAACTGATCGCCCTGATCGGCGCGGACGCGGACCGTACGCTGCACGCCACCAAGCACGAGGAGGGCCCCGCGGTCGTCCTGGTGGTCGGCGTGAACGGCGTGGGCAAGACCACGACCACCGGCAAGCTGGCCCGGGTCCTGGTCGCCGACGGCCGCCGGGTGGTGCTCGGCGCGGCCGACACCTTCCGGGCCGCCGCCGCCGACCAGCTGCAGACCTGGGGCGAGCGGGTCGGTGCGCACACCGTCCGCGGGCCCGAGGCCGGCGACCCGGCCTCGGTCGCGTTCGACGCGGTCAAGGAGGGCATCGCCGAGGGCGTCGACACCGTACTGATCGACACCGCGGGCCGGCTGCACACCAAGACCGGTCTGATGGACGAGCTCGGCAAGGTCAAGCGGGTCGTCGAGAAGCACGGACCGGTCGACGAGGTGCTGCTCGTGCTGGACGCCACCACCGGCCAGAACGGCCTGGTTCAGGCGCGGGTCTTCGCCGAGGTGGTCGACATCACCGGCATCGTGCTGACCAAGCTGGACGGCACTGCCAAGGGCGGCATCGTGGTCGCCGTGCAGCGCGAGCTGGGGGTTCCGGTCAAGCTGATCGGGCTCGGCGAGGGCGCGGACGACCTGGCGCCGTTCGAGCCGGGCGCGTTCGTGGACGCGCTGATCGGCGACTGACCGGGGCAACCCAAAGGGCAACCCGACAGACACGGGCAACCCAAGAGGGGCGCGGGGAACTGCGCGACCAGGGCACGACGTAGGTGCACGGTTGCGCGCGCATTTCCCCGCGCCCCTTCTGTGGTTGCCCCTACTTGTTGGGCAGCCCGGTCAGGACGCCAGCTCCGCGCTGCGCTCGCGGCTGCGGTGGCAGGCGTACGCCAGGGTGCCCAGCAGCAGCCGGGCCTCCGGCGGGCAGCCCGCGCTCTCCCGGCAGGGGCGCCGCAACCAGCGGACCGGCCCCAGACCGCCGAGCACCGTGGGCGGAGCCGCCACATAGCTGCCCTCGCCGTGGCAGGCCAGGTCGAGCGCGGCGTCGTCCCAGCCCATCCGGTAGAGCAGCTCGGGCAGCCGCTGCGCCGTTCCGGCCGCCACGAAGAAGAGCAGCCGTCCGGTCGGCAGGGCCATCACCGGGCCGACCTGGGTGCCCATCCGCTCCAGCCGGACCAGTGCCTGCAGGCCGGGCTGCGCCGGGACGTCCAGCACGTCGAAGGCGCGGCCGGTCGGCAGCAGTACCGGAGCATCCGCGGCCCAGTGCTCACGCAGCTGGGGAGCAGAGGTGCCGACGCCGGACTCCGGTCCGACCTCGGTGTGCAGACCGGGGGCGGCGCAGTGCACCGCCGCGCAGTCGCACAGCCCGTCCGCAGGGGTGCGGCCGGAGCCGGCGGCCACCGACCAGCCCCAGCGGCCGGTGTACTCAGCGGCCGCCTGGAACGCGGTGCCGCGGGTACGGCGTCGCGCACCGAAGCGGAGATCGCCGAAGAGGTTGTCCATGCCTCCCCCAACAGGTTCGGATTGCCGGTGGTTACGGGACTGTGACAGTGCGTCGATTGTCCGACGAGGAGCACGGTGTGCGTTGGCGGCGCGCAGTGGGTGGCGCACTCCGATTCGGGTGGCGCGGGCCAGGAGTCGCCTTGCACCGGCGCCTCGGATGCCGGATCGTCGGTGCTGCACTGGGTGCCTCCGTCTCCTTCGGGGCCGGCAAGGCCCGTGCCTTCGAAGCGAATTGGGCGTTGGGCAGTGAGGTCCGGGCCGACGGCCCGGTGCCTCGTCCGAGCTGGGCCGACTACCAGTGAAGCGCGGGTGAAGGCCGATGAGTTCACTCGTAGGGGTGGCGAAAGGTGGCGTTTCCCCGGTGATGCTCCCCCGGATGGCGGAAAGGGCGTTACGTTCGGCACACGGAGCGCAGCACACCGTCCGCAATTGGACGGAAGCACAATGGGCATTCACCACAGGGCACGTTCGGTAGGAGCCCTGTGCCTTCGGGCATGACGAGCGGTATCGAGTCATTACAAGCGGGGCCTCGTGGGCGGGGCCGGGCGGGATGGGGACGTTCCCATGGCAGAGAAGCAACCCAATGAGAAGCTGACGTCCTGGTTCGGCCGCAGCGGCTGGTCCAAGGGCGAGCTGGCCCGCCAGGTGAACCGTCGGGCCCGCCAGATCGGCGCCCACCATGTCAGCACCGACACCTCGCGGGTGCGCCGCTGGCTGGACGGCGAACAGCCGCGCGAGCCGATCCCGAAGATCATGTCGGAGCTGTTCTCCGAGAGATTCGGTTCCGTGGTCTCGATCGAGGATCTGGGTCTGCGCACGATCGTCCCGGTGAGCACCGTCGGCGGCGGGGTGGACCTGCCCTGGAGCGCCCCGCAGACCGTCCAGCTGATCAGCGAGTACTCGCGCAGCGACCTGATGCTCAACCGCCGTGGCTTCCTGGGCACTTCACTCGCCCTGACGGCCGGTGCCGCGCTGATCGAGCCGATGCAGCGCTGGCTCAGCCCCGGCCCGAACGGCACGCCCACCCCGATCCTCACCGCCGCCAACGGCGGGGAGCCCTTCACCGGCCGGCTCTCCGAGCCCGAGCTCCAACTGCTGGAGCAGACCACGGTGATGTTCCGTCAGTGGGACGCGCAGAACGGCGGCGGCCTGCGCCGCAAGGCCGTCGTCGGCCAGCTGCACGAGGTCACCGACCTGCTCCAGGAGACCTACCCCGAGCACACCACCAAGCGGCTCTTCCGGCTCACCGCCGAACTCGCCCACCTGGCGGGCTGGATGTCGTACGACGTCGGCATGCACCCCAGCGCGCAGAAGTACTACGTGCTCGCGCTGCACGCCGCCAAGGAAGCGGGGGACCGGCCGTTCGGCGCGCTGATCCTCACCGACATGAGCCGCCAGATGATCCACCTCAACCGCGGCGAGGACGCCCTGGAGCTGATCCACCTCGCCCAGTACGGCGCCCGGGACACCGCCACCCCGCGCCAGCAGGCCCTGCTGTACGCGATGGAGGCGCGCGCGTACTCCACCATCGGCGAGGTCAACCGCTGCGCCCGGGCGGCCAGGCTGGCCGAGGACACCTTCAGCGACTGCCGTCCCGGCGACAACGACCCGGACTGGCTGAAGTTCTTCTCCGAGGCCGAGCTCAATGCCGAGAACGCGCACTCGTACCGCGATCTCGCGTACCACTCCAGCCGCAGCCCGCTGTACGCCTCGATGGCGGCGCCGGTGATGGAACGCGCGGTCGACCTGTTCCGGCAGGACTCGGACCATGTCCGCTCCTACGCCTTCAACCTGATCGGCATGGCCAGCGTCCACCTGCTGCAGAACGAGCCGGAGCAGGCCGCGGTGATGGCCGAGCAGGCCGTGGACATCGCCACCAAGGTGCGCTCGGAGCGGCTGAACACCCGGGTGCGGAAGACCTCGGCGGCGGCCTCGCGCAGCTTCAAGGACGTGGCCGAGGTCAGCCGGCTCGCCGAACGAGTGGTGCAGGACATTCCGGAGTTCGCCCCTACGGGGTGATTCCGCGCTGAATTTCGGCCATCGCCGACCCCTGCTCCGACCGTGGAGCCCCGCCAAGGCTTGCATCCTTCGGGCTCCCCCGGCCCCGCAACCCGGTGGGGCTCCACGGTCGGTGATCGTCCGCGCACTCCTCGTACTGTGCGGCCGTACGGTAACCCATCCCTGTCATGGCGCGGCCGGAGTTCACGTCGTCGTAACGACTCCGTCAACCCTGTCACGGCGGCGAAACATCGAGCCGCATCGGCCGAAATCAGCCTTCGGCACTCTCCTCTACATCGCCGACACCCCAGGTGGCACGGGACAGGGATCCTGCGGGTGGAGCGGCTTTCATTCACGAGGAGACGCCGATGCCGGACGGCTTCAGCGCGGGCGATACCGCCTTTGTGTTCATCTGTGCGGCCCTGGTCATGTTGATGACCCCGGGTCTGGCCTTCTTCTACGGAGGCATGGTCAGGGTCAAGAGCACTCTCAACATGCTGGTCATGAGCTTCATTTCGCTCGCGATCGTCAGCGTGCTCTGGGTCCTCTACGGCTACACCCTCGCTTTCGGCCCCGACGCCGGCGCCGGCCTGATCGGCAACCTGGACTTCCTGGGGATGCGCGGCATCGGGCTGAACGACATCACCGGCACCATCCCGGTGACCGCGTTCTCCGCCTTCCAGCTGATGTTCGCGATCATCACCCCGGCCCTGATCAGCGGTGCCATCGCGGACCGCGCCAAGTTCGCGGCCTGGGGCCTCTTCGTGGCGCTCTGGGTGACCATCGTCTACTTCCCGGTCGCGCACTGGGTGTTCTTCTTCGACGGCGGCAACGGCGGCTGGCTCGGTGACCGCAACGGCGTCATCGACTTCGCCGGCGGTACCGCGGTGCACATCAACGCCGGTGTGGCGGGCCTCGCCCTGGCCCTGGTGCTCGGCAAGCGGGTCGGCTTCAAGAAGGACCCGATGCGCCCGCACAGCCTCCCGCTGGTGATGCTCGGCTCCGGTCTGCTCTGGTTCGGCTGGTTCGGCTTCAACGCCGGCTCCGCGCTGGCCGCCAACGGTGTCGCGGGCATGGCCTTCATGAACACCCAGGTCGCCACGGCCGCAGCCGTCCTCGGCTGGCTCGCCTACGAGAAGATCCGGCACGGCGCGTTCACCACGCTGGGCGCGGCCTCGGGTGCGGTGGCCGGTCTGGTCGCCATCACCCCGGCCTGTGGCTCCGTCAGCCTGCTCGGCGCGATCGCCATCGGCATCATCGCCGGTGCCGCCTGCGCCGCGGCGATCAGCCTCAAGTACCGCTTCGGCTTCGACGACTCGCTCGACGTGGTCGGCGTGCACGCGGTCGGCGGTGCGATCGGCTCCCTGCTGATCGGCTTCTTCGCCACCGGCCACGTGGGCCAGACCGCCCAGGGCCTCTTCTACGGCGGCGGCTTCGACCAGCTCGGCAAGCAGGCGATGGGTGTCGGCGTGGTCGCCGTCTACTCCTTCGTGCTCTCCTGGCTGCTCGGCCAGGCGATCAACAAGACCATCGGCTTCCGGGTCTCCGAGGACGTCGAGGTGGCCGGCATCGACCAGGCCGAGCACGCCGAGTCGGCGTACGACTTCAGCGCGGTGGGCGCCAGCCTGGCCCGCGCAGCGTCCCCCTCCGCTCCTGTCACCGTGCCCGCCAAGAAGACTGAGGTCGACGCCTGATGAAGCTCATCACCGCGGTCATCAAGCCGCACCGCCTGGACGACGTGAAGACCGCTCTGCAGGCCTTCGGCGTCCACGGCCTGACCGTCACCGAGGCCAGCGGCTACGGCCGTCAGCGCGGCCACACCGAGGTCTACCGGGGCGCGGAGTACACCGTCGACCTGGTGCCGAAGGTCCGGATCGAAATACTGGTCGAGGACGACGACGCCGATGACCTCATCGACGTCCTGGTGAAGGCCGCCCGGACCGGCAAGATCGGCGACGGCAAGGTCTGGAGCGTCCCGGTCGAGACCGCCGTCCGGGTGAGGACCGGCGAGCGCGGGCCCGACGCGCTCTAGCATTCAGCACAACCGTCCAATGGCGGACCTGCGACCGGCTTCCGGTCGCAGGTCCGCCGGACGCGTATCCGGAGCACTCGTAGGACTCGTACGACGGACGGGGAATCAGAAGTGACAACCACCGCCAACCCCTCCGACTACTCCGCTGCCAGAGCCCGGCTGCTCGCCGAACCCGGCCGAGGCGGTGCCCAGCGCCGAGCGGCCCTGGCCAGGCTGGCGGACGGCTGGCTCACCGAGCTGTTCACCACGGCCGGCGCACCGCCCGGGACGGCCCTGGTCGCGGTCGGCGGCTTCGGACGCGGCGAGCTCTCACCGCGCAGTGACCTCGACGTGGTGCTGCTGCACGAGGGCCCGATCGACGGTGAGCTGCCCGAACGGATCTGGTACCCCGTCTGGGACGGCGGTGTCGCCCTGGACCACTCCGTACGCACCCTCTCCGAGGCCCGGGCGGTGGCCGCCGAGGACCTCAAGGCCCAGCTCGGCCTGCTCGACGCCCGCCACATCGCCGGGGACCCGGCGCTGACCGCCTCGCTCCGCTCCGCGGTACTCGCCGACTGGCGGGCCACCGCGACCAAGCGGCTGCCGGAGCTCCACCAGCTCTGCCTCGAACGCGCCGAGCGGCACGGCGAGTTGTCCTTCCTGCTGGAGCCGGACCTGAAGGAGGCCAGGGGCGGGCTGCGCGACGTGGTCGCGCTCAACGCGATCGCCGCGACCTGGCTCGCCGACGCCCCCCGGGACGGCCTGGACGCCGCCGCCGCGCGCCTCAGCGACGTCCGCGACGCGCTGCACCTCACCACCGGCCGGGCCACCGAACGGCTCGGCCTGCACGACCAGGACCAGGTCGCCGCCCACCTCGGAGTGCTGGACGCCGACACCCTGCTGCGCCAGGTGTACGAGGCCGCCCGCACCATCAGCTACGCCGGTGACGTGACCTGGCGGGCCGTCGAACGCGTCCTCGCCTCCCGGAGCAACCGCGGCCGGCGGGTCTCGCGCCTCGCTTTCCCGTTCAGCGGTGTCGGGCGCGGCGCGGGGGCGGTGGCGCGCGGTGCCGTGGAGCGCCGGCCGCTCGCCGAGGGCGTGGTCGAGCAGGACGGCGAGGCCGTCCTCGCCCAGGGCGCCCGCCCCGCGCAGGACCCGGTGCTGCCGCTGCGGGCCGCCGCCGCGGCGGCGCAGGCGGGCCTCACCGTCTCGTACGCCACCGTGCGTCGGCTGGCCGCCGAGACCAAGGCGCTGCCGGTGCCGTGGCCGGACGAGGCGCGCGAACAGCTGATCACCCTGCTGGGCGCGGGGGAGGCCTGCATCCCGGTCTGGGAGGCGCTGGAGGCCGAGGGCCTGATCACCCGCCTGCTGCCCGACTGGGAGCGGGTCCGCTGCCGCCCGCAGCGCAACGCCGTGCACACCTGGACGGTCGACCGGCACCTGGTCGAGACGGCGGTCAAGGCGGCGGCCATGACCCGCCGGGTGGCCCGGCCCGACCTGCTGCTGGTCGCCGCGCTGCTGCACGACCTCGGAAAGGGCTGGCCCGGGGACCACTCGGAGGCGGGCGAGGTGATCGTCCGGGACGTGGCCGTCCGGATGGGCTTCGACAAGACCGACACCGAGACCCTGGCCCTGCTGGTACGCCACCACCTGACCCTCGTCGACACCGCGACCCGCCGTGACCCGGACGACCCGGCGACCGTCGATCTGATCACCAAGGTGGTCGGCACCCTGCCCCACCTGGAGCTGCTGCACGCCCTCACCGAGGCCGACGCCACCGCGACCGGCCCCGCGGCCTGGAGCAGCTGGCGGGCCTCGCTGGTGGACGGGCTGGCCGCCCGGGTGGCCGCGCAGCTCGCGGGCGGAAGCTCCTTCCCGGCGGACGCCGACCCGACCGCGGAGGAGGAGCGGCTGGCGGTGGAGGCCGCCCGTACCGGGGGCCCGGCGCTCTCCCTGCTGGCCCAGTCGCACCAGGACGCGTTCAGCACCGAGCCGATGGGCGTCGAACTCACCCTGGCCGTCCCGGACCAGCCGGGTCTGCTCGGCACCGTGGCCGGGGTGCTCGCCCTGCACCGGCTGACGGTCCGGATGGCGAGCCTGCGGGAACTCGACCCGGTCGGGGCCGGGCCCGTACTGCTGCTCTCCTGGACGGTCGCCGCCGAGTACGGCGAGCTGCCCGAGGCGGCCAGACTCCGGGCCGACCTGCGCCGCGCCCTGGACGGTTCGCTGGACGTGGCGCGCAAGCTCGCGGAGCGGGATGCCGCCGCGCCGCGCCGCCGGGGCATCGCCACACCGCCGCCGGTGGTCACGGTGGCCCAGGGCGCGTCCTCCAGCGCCACCATCCTGGAAGTGCGTGCCCACGACGCCCCCGGTCTGCTCCACCGGATCGGCCGCGCACTGGACGCGGCGGGTGTCCGGGTCCGTACCGCGCACGTCAGCACGCTCGGCGCGGACGCGGTCGACGCCTTCTACGTCACCGACGCGGCCGGGCGGCCGCTCGGTGCCGAGCACGCCCGGGACGTGGCGACGGCGGTGCAGACGGCACTTGGGTGAGCCCGGGTGGAGACCGTACCTGGGGCGGCCGGATACCCTGGGGGCGACGACCGTACTCATACCGATGCCGCAAGGGACCCGCGACGACGTGTTCGACACTCTTTCCGATCGCCTCGCAGCGACGTTCAAGAACCTCCGGGGCAAGGGCCGCCTCAGTGAGGCGGACATCGACGCCACCACTCGCGAGATCCGGATCGCCCTGCTCGAAGCGGATGTCGCGCTGCCGGTGGTGCGGGCCTTCATCAAGCAGGTCAAGGACCGGGCGCTGACCGCCGAGGTCTCCGGCGCGCTGAACCCGGCGCAGCAGATCATCAAGATCGTCAACGAGGAGCTCATCAACATCCTCGGTGGCGAGACCCGCCGGGTGCGGTTTGCCAAGACCGGCCCGACGGTGATCATGCTCGCGGGTCTCCAGGGTGCCGGTAAGACCACCCTCGCGGGCAAGCTCGGCCACTGGCTGAAGGCGCAGAAGCACACCCCGCTGCTGGTCGCGTGCGACCTCCAGCGCCCCAACGCCGTCAACCAGCTCGAGGTGGTCGCCGAGCGGGCGGGCGTCGCGATCTACGCCCCCGAGCGGGGCAACGGCTCCGGCGACCCGGTCAAGGTCGCGCGCGACTCGATCGAGTACGCCAAGCAGAAGCAGTACGACATCGTCATCGTCGACACCGCCGGCCGCCTCGGCATCGACGCCGAGATGATGCAGCAGGCCGCCGACATCCGGGCCGAGATCAACCCGGACGAGGTCCTCTTCGTCGTCGACGCCATGGTCGGCCAGGACGCGGTCACCACCGCGCAGGCCTTCCTCGACGGTGTCGACTTCACCGGCGTGGTGCTGTCCAAGCTGGACGGCGACGCCCGCGGTGGTGCGGCGCTGTCGGTCGCGCACGTCACCGGCCGCCAGATCATGTTCGCCTCGAACGGCGAGAAGGTCGACGACTTCGACGCCTTCCACCCCGACCGGATGGCCTCGCGCATCCTCGGCATGGGCGACATGCTCAGCCTGATCGAGAAGGCCGAGCAGACCTTCTCGCAGGCCGAGGCCGAGAAGATGGCCGCCAAGCTCCAGGGCGGCGGCAAGGACTTCACGCTCGACGACTTCCTGGCGCAGCTGGAGCAGGTCCGCAAGATGGGCTCGATCTCCAAGCTGCTGGGGATGCTGCCCGGCATGGGCCAGATCCGCGAGCAGATCAACAGCATCGACGACAGGGACGTCGACCGTGTCGGCGCCATCATCAAGTCGATGACCCCGGCCGAGCGGACCGACCCGAAGATCATCAACGGCTCGCGCCGCCTGCGTATCGCCAAGGGTTCCGGCGTGGGCGTCGGCGAGGTCAACAACCTGGTCGAGCGGTTCTTCGAGGCCCGCAAGATGATGTCCGCGATGGCCTCCGGCAAGGGCATTCCCGGCATGCCGGGGATCCCGGGCATGGGCGGTGGCGGCAAGAAGTCCGCCAAGAAGGCCCCGGCCGCCAAGGGCAAGCGGAAGAGCGGCAACCCGCTGAAGCGGGCTCAGGAGGAGCAGGCGGCGGCGGCCCGCAAGGCGCTCGGCCCGGCCGCGGCGCAGCCGCCGGCCCAGGGCGGCGCCTTCGGCATCGGCGCGGGCAAGGGCCCGGCCGACTTCGAGCTCCCCAAGGAGTTCAAGGACCTGCTCTGAGGTTGCCCGGCGGGCAACCGATCGGGACCGGTTGACCACGGGGGCGCGGGGAACTGCGCGAAGCGGTAGGGCACAGGTCGTTGCCTTCCGATCTCGCGCAGTTCTCCCCCAGCCTTCGGCCGGGAGGTGCCCCCACGCGCCCCTTTCCGTAGCTGATCGACTGCGTCCCCGGAGATGGCCGATGATGGACGGATGCGAGTGACGATCAGGGCACCGAGGCCCTCAGACGCGGTCCCGTACGCCGAGGCGGTGCGGCGGTCCGCCGAGCACATCGGCCGGTGGAACCCCGTCGAGCCGGACGGTCTGCAGGACCTGCTGGACCGTCAGGGGCCGGGGCTGCGCACCTTCCTGATCGTTGACGCGGCGACCGGCGGCCTGGTCGGCAAGTGCAATGTGGCCAACATCGTGATGGGCCGGTTCTGCAACGGTGCGCTCGGCTACGACTCGTACCTGCCCTTCGCCGGGACCGGGCGGATGACGGAGGGCATGCGGCTGGTGGTGGAGCGCTGCTTCGCGCCGCAGGAGAAGGGCGGTCTGGGCCTGCACCGGCTTGAGATCAACGTGCAGCCGGACAACGAGCGCTCGATCGCCCTGGCCAGGCGCCTCGGCTTCCGGCACGAGGGGTTCACCCCGCGGATGCTCTTCCTGGACGGGGCCTGGCGGGACCACGAGCGCTTCGCCCTCACCGCCGAGGAGTGGCCGCCAACCGGGAGGTAGAGGCTCCGCCTGTAGGTGGGCAGATGCTCTTAGCCGTGCGGCATGACCGGCGCCGCCGTGACGCCGAGCGGCGGGGATCCCTCGACGGGGGCACGACCCGGCGTGACGGGCGGGCAGGGGGCGCAGTCATCCGATCTGCGCCCCCCGCCATGTCCGTCGCTCGGCGGGATCAGCGCGGCTGCTCGGCCACCACGTAGCGGAACAGGTTGACCATCCGCACCGAGGCGTCCGGCCGGACGTACGGGTGCAGTGCCTCCTCCAACTCCTTGGCCACCAGAGCGGGCCCGGAGTCCTCGATCGCCGCCTCGTACAGCCCGGTGGAGAGCATCCCGCGCACCGCGCTCTCCAGATCGGCGTAGGCGAACGGGCAGTTCACCCGTCCGCTGCCCGCCGGTCGCAGGCCGGCGCCGGTCAGCAGCGCCTCCAGCGCACCCGGCGCGCTCAGTGCGAAGGGGTCGTACCTGGGCGTCCGGGCCGCGCGGCGGCGCGCCACATCCAGTACGGAGGCACTGTCGCAGCGCTCCGGCGGGCCCCAGGTGGCCAGCACCACGTGCCCGCCCTGCAGGGTCATCCGGGCCGCGTCCGCGACCAGCCGGGCCGGATCGGCGGTGCACTGCAGCTGCTCGAAAACCGTGACCAGCGAATGGGCCGTGCGAGGGACGGCGGCGGCCGACCGCTCCCGGTGGCCGTCACCTCCGACGCGCAGCCGCCGCCCCTGCGCCAGCTCCCGGAGCTCGGTCTCCGGCTCGAGTCCGGCCACCTCCGCGCCGCGCTCCGCGGCGAGCAGCAGGGCCAGCCCCGACCGGCAGCCGAGGCCGAGCAGACTCGTCGCCGGGCCGACCTCCAGGCGCTCGTACACGGCCTCGTAGAGCGGTACGAGCATCCGTTCCTGGATCTCCGCCCAGTCGCGCGCCCGGCCGCGCGCACCCGCGCCGCCGTGGGCGCGTGGTCGCTGCGCGGTCGTGCCGGTCACCTGCGCTGAAGCCATCGCGGCCTCCCATCCGGTTCTCTGGATCGCTGCCTGTGCCTCCCCCCGAAGTCCCGCCCCGCTTCCAGCGAACAGCGGCTGAGCCCCGGCGTCCAGAGGGGTGCACGGTGGTATCCGCGCGCGGCGGGCGTGCGCCCCCGTGCCCGCGCCTCGTGCCCGCGCCGCGAAACGGATTCACAGTCCGGGCTCGACTCCCCGTACCATCTGCCCCATGGCTAAGGCACCCGTGCTCACTCCCCAGGCGGACGACTTCCCGCGCTGGTACCAGGACCTCATCAACAAGGCCGAGCTGGCCGACAACGGTCCGGTGCGCGGCACCATGGTCATCCGACCGTACGGCTACGGCCTGTGGGAGCGGATGCAGCAGGAGATGGACGCCCGGATCAAGCGGACCGGCGCCCAGAACGCGTACTTCCCGATGTTCATCCCGCAGTCGTACCTGACCAAGGAAGCCGAGCACGTGGAGGGCTTCGCCCCCGAGCTCGCGGTGGTCACGCACGGCGGCGGCAAGGAGCTCGAGGAGCCGGTCGTGGTCCGGCCGACCTCCGAGACGATCATCAACGAGTACTTCTCCAAGTGGGTGCAGAGCCACCGCGACCTGCCCCTGCTGATCAACCAGTGGGCCAACGTGGTCCGCTGGGAGCTGCGCCCGCGCGTCTTCCTGCGCACCACCGAGTTCCTCTGGCAGGAGGGCCACACCGCCCACGCCACGTACGAGGACGCTCGTGACTACGCCTCGATGATCCACACGGACGTCTACGGCGACTTCATGACCAACATCCTGGGCATCGACGTGGTGCTCGGCCGCAAGACCGCCAAGGAGCGCTTCGCCGGCGCCATCAACACCCTCACGCTCGAGGCGATGATGGGCGACGGCAAGGCGCTGCAGATGGGCACCAGCCACGAGCTGGGCCAGAACTTCGCCAAGGCGTTCAACACCACCTACCAGCTGCAGGGCGCCGAGCGCGAGTACGTCTGGCAGACCTCCTGGGGTGTCTCGACCCGTATGGTCGGCGGCCTGATCATGTCGCACGGTGACGACAACGGTCTGCGGGTCCCGCCGCGGCTGGCCGCCGTGCAGGCCGTGGTTCTCGCCATCAAGGGTGATGACGCGGTGATCGCCAAGGTCCGCGAGATCGGCGCGCAGCTGGAGGCCGCCGGTGTCAGGGTCGTGGTGGACGACCGCACCGACACCCCGTTCGGCCGCCGCGCGGTCGACTGGGAGCTCAAGGGCGTACCGCTGCGCATCGAGGTCGGTCCGCGCGACCTGGAGAACGGCACCGCGATGCTGGCCCGCCGGATCCCCGGTGGCAAGGAGCCGGTGGCGATCGACGGACTGGCCGCGCTGCTGCCCGGGATCCTGGAGGAGGACCAGGCACTGCTGCTCCGCCAGTCCCGCGAGCGCCGCGAGGCCCGCACGGTCGACGTCAAGAACATCGACGAGGCAGTCGAGGCCGCCGCGACCGGATGGGGCCGGATCTCCTGGGCCGACCTCGGCGCGGAGGGCGAGGCCAAGCTGGCCGAGCAGGGCGTGTCGGTCCGCTGCATCGTCGCGGCGGACGGTTCGGTGCCGCTGACGGATGATCAGGAAGGCAATATCGCAATCGTCGCCCGGGCGTACTGAGATCGGACCCGAGATCCGACCCGGGATCCGCCCCGAGATCGGACCTGCCGAGATCGGACGTACTGAGATCGGCCGCCCGAGTCGCTCTACTGAGCGTTTTTAGGCCGATTGTTCTACTGGTTGCCGACTGTCTGGTGAGACTACTGACCAGTCAACTGCCGGTCCTGCTGAACTAGCGGTACGGTATACGGCCCGTGGCCCTGTCAATTTCTGACGCGGTCGCGGGCCGTTCGCCTTGGGGCGGCACCGAGTCCCGGGGACATAGCCGAGAGCCCCGGCGAGATCCGCTGGGTCCAGAGTTGCAGGGGGTTGGTCTTGCGTCAGATCCGAACAGCGCAATTCGCGCACGGTAGTGCATTCCTGAGAGTTCGCTGGGAATTCCCGGCAAACGGGAACTCGCGGAACATCGGCTCTCACTCCATCGTTGGCATAGCGTGAGCACGACACAGCCCCTCGTCCTCGCGGCCGAACTGGCCGCCGCCTGGAGCGACATCCAGGCCCATCACCAGGATCTCCCCGACCTTGCCTCGCCCGAGGCACTGATCGGTGAGTCCTCCTCGGCCTGTGGCACGCGGCTCGGTTTCGAGCGGCTGCTGCACGAGGCCGCCCACGGCCTGGCCGCCGCGCGAGACATCCGGGACACCTCGCGGGCCGGGCGCTACCACAACAGGCGCTTCCTGCTGCTCGCCTCCGAGATCGGGCTGGCCCACCCGGTCGAGCCGCATGCAAGTAGCGGCTTCTCCCAGGTGACCATGCTCACGGAGACGCAGGAGCGGTACGCCATCACCATCGAGAGGCTGGACCGCGCACTCGGTGCGCACCAGCTGGCCGTCGCCGGCGAGGGCGCGCACCGTGCCTTCCGCGGGCCGGCCGCCCGGCACGGTTCCTCCGGGGGCGGTGTCCGGGTCAAGGCAGTGTGCGGCTGCGGTCGCAACGTCCGGGTGGTGCCTTCGGTGCTCGCTCAGGCGTCGATCGTCTGCGGCGCCTGCCAGCAGCCGTTCAGGATTGCCTGACCTGCTGGATTGCCTGACCTGGCGGGTCCACCACACCCGGTGGTCCGCCTGACCTGCTGGATCGCCTGATCGTCTGATCGGCCGGATTGCCTGGTTCGTCGCCAGGCGGTTGTCCGGCTCAGCTGTAGCTCGGCTCAACCGAGGGCGGGGGCCCTCGGTCGGGCCGACCGGCACCATGCCGCCCGGTGCATCCCCGGCGCATCCCCGGTGCGCTCCCGGCGGCCTCGGTCCGGGCGTCCTGCCGAGGTGTGGCAGAATGGACAGCTGAGTACTCGGCAGCCGAGCAGGACCCCTCTCTCCTACGGCTGGCGTGTCCCTTGAACGGCCGACCCCGCAACCCCACGCGGTGGCAGCGGCCGCTCACCCACGTCAACACCAGGAGAATCCACTCCCGTGGCAGTCAAGATCAAGCTCAAGCGTCTCGGCAAGATTCGCTCCCCGCACTACCGCATCGTCGTTGCCGACTCGCGCACCAAGCGTGACGGTCGCGCCATCGAGGAGATCGGCATCTACCAGCCGACCTACAACCCCTCGAAGATCGAGGTCGACACCGACCGCGCCCAGTACTGGCTGTCCGTCGGCGCCCAGCCGACCGAGCCGGTCCTCGCCATCCTCAAGCTGACCGGTGACTGGCAGAAGTTCAAGGGCCTGCCGGCTCCGGAGCCGCTGAAGGTCGCCGAGCCGAAGGTCACCGACTTCAGCCACCTCTTCGCCAAGGCCGTCGCCGGCTTCGAGGACAGCACCACCGGTGTTGCCATCACCCCGAAGGCCAAGAAGTCGGACAAGGCCGAGGCTGACGCCGAGGCCGCTTCCACCGAGGCCTGATCATGATCGAGGAAGCCCTCGACCACCTGGTGAAGGGCATCGTCGAGCACCCCGACGAGGTGCAGGTGCGCTCGCGCAACCTGCGACGGGGTAACACCATCGAGGTGCGGGTGCACCCCGATGACCTCGGCAAGGTGATCGGCCGGGGCGGCCGGACCGCGCGCGCTCTGCGCACCGTGGTCGGCGCGCTCGGCGGTCGCAACGTCCGGGTCGACCTGGTCGATGTGGACAGCATTCGCTGACGCACAGTCGTCAGGCTTGGGGCCGGTCGGGACGTTTGTCGTCCCGACCGGCCTTTTTCTCGTTCCGGTACAGCACCAGACTTCAGGAGAGCGATCACCGTGCAGCTCGTCGTCGGCAAAATCGGCCGCGCCCACGGCATCAAGGGGGACGTCAGCGTCGAGGTCCGCACCGACGAGCCGGAGCTCCGGCTCGGCCCGGGGGCGGTGCTGTTCACCGACCCGGCCTCGGCCGGACCGTTGACCGTCGAGTCGGGCAAGGTGCACAGCGGCCGACTGCTGCTGCGCTTCGCCGGGGTCAAGGACCGTAACGGGGCCGAGGCCCTGCGCGGGACGATCCTGATCGCCGAGGTCGACCCGGAGGAGCGGCCGGACGATCCGGACGAGTACTACGACCACCAGCTGATCGGCCTGGACGTGGTGCTGCTCGACGGCACTCCGGTCGGCGAGCTGGCCGAGGTCGTCCACCTGCCGTACCAGGACCTGCTGAACGTCAGGCGGGCCGACGGTACTGAGGTGCTGGTGCCCTTCGTCGAGCGGATCGTGCCGACCATCGACCTGGAGAACCAGCGCGCCGTCATCGACCCGCCGCCCGGGCTGATCGACCCCGAGCAGGCTGTGGTGGTGCGCAGCGACGACGACGAGTCCTCGGCCGACGAGTCCTCGGACGACGAGTCTTCGGACGGTGCGACTTCGGACGGTGCGACTTCGGGTGGCGAGGCTTCCGGCGGTGCGGCTACGGGCGAGCGGGCTTCGGACGGCGAGGCCGACGCGTGAGTGAGATGCGGATCGACGTCGTCACGATCTTCCCCGAGTACCTGGAGCCGCTGAACGTCTCCCTGGTGGGCAAGGCCCGGGCTCGCGGCCAGCTCGACGTCCACCTGCACGACCTGCGCAGCTGGACGACCGATGTGCACCGTACGGTCGACGACACCCCGTACGGTGGCGGCCCCGGCATGGTGATGAAGCCGGAGCCGTGGGGGGCCGCGCTGGACGCCGTGCTCGCCCAGGGGCCGGAGGGCTCGGTGCCGACGCTGGTCGTCCCCACCCCGAGCGGCCGCCCTTTCACCCAGGAACTCGCGCAGGAACTGGCCGAGCAGCCCTGGCTGGCCTTCGCCCCCGCGCGGTACGAGGGCATCGACCGGCGGGTGATCGAGGAGGCGGCAACCCGGATGCCCGTGGTCGAGGCTTCCATCGGCGACTACGTCCTGGCCGGCGGTGAGGTCGCCGTGCTGGTGATGGTCGAGGCGATCGCGCGACTGCTCCCGGGCGTGCTCGGCAACGCCGAGTCCCACCGAGACGACTCCTTCGCCCCCGGGGCCATGGCCGATCTGCTGGAGGGCCCCGTCTACACCAAGCCGGCCGAGTGGCGTGGGCGGGAGGTGCCGGAGGTGCTGCTCAGCGGCCATCACGGCAAGATCGCCCGCTGGCGGCGCGAGCAGGCCTTCGCCCGCACTCTGGCGAACCGCCCCGATCTGGTCGAACGCTGGCAGATCGGAGCCTTCGACAAGAAGGACCGAGAGGCCCTCAGCATCCTCGGCCTGATGTGGGACGAGGAGCTCGGCCGATTTCGGCGTCCGGCCGATGCTGTGGAAGAATAGGCGACTGTTGTCTGCCGCTGGGCTCCTCCCGTAGAAGTCAGTGGACCGGTGCCCCCGCCACGGGGGGATCACCGCCAACCGAAGCGGCCCGCAGCACACCCCATTGTGACGAACTTCCGTGGGCGGCCCGTGGCGCCTGCGATGGAGAGCATCATGAGCAACAAGCTCGCTGCTGTCGACGCGGCTTCGCTGCGCACCGACGTTCCGGCCTTCCGCGCCGGTGACACCCTGAAGGTTCACGTCCGGGTCATCGAGGGCAACCGCTCCCGTGTCCAGGTCTTCCAGGGCGTCGTCATCCGTCGCCACGGCGCCGGCATCGGTGAGACCTTCACCGTCCGCAAGGTCAGCTTCAACGTCGGCGTGGAGCGCACCTTCCCGGTGCACACCCCGGTCGTCGAGAAGATCGAGGTCGTCACCCGCGGTGCGGTCCGCCGCGCCAAGCTGTACTACCTGCGTGACCTTCGTGGCAAGGCCGCGAAGATCAAGGAGAAGCGCGACCGCTGATCCACTGACCCCCGGCGCTGTCGGGGGTTCAGTACGCTCGGACCGGGCTGGGCGCCTTCGGGATAAGCTCAGCCCCAATGAGCACGCACGAGCCACTCGCGGACCGCGACGAGAGTCCTGCACCTTCGGGTGCGGACTCGCCGTCGCGGTCCGCGGTCGTGTCTGCGGCCTCTGCCGCTCCCGAAGCCTCTGCCGCGCCTGCTGTGCCTGCCGCGCCTGCCGTGCCTGCGCAGGAACGTTCGGGCTGGTTCTCACGGGACCTCCTTCTGGTCGCGGGCGTGTGCCTCCTGGCGCTGCTGCTGGTGAACGCCTTCGTCGCCAGACCTTTCGCCGTACCGTCCGCCTCGATGGAGAACACCCTGCGCCCGGGGGACCGGCTGGTGGTGAACCAGCTCGCGTACGACTTCGGCGGACACGCCGAGCGCGGGGACGTGGTGGTCTTCGACGGGACGGGCTCCTTCCTCCCGTATGCCTCCGAGTCCTCCGGCGCGCAGCGTTTCGTGGCCGGCCTCGGACTGGCCTCGAGCGGTGACACGGTCTATGTGAAGCGCGTGATCGGGATCGGCGGCGACCGGGTGACCTGCTGCGGCTCGGACGGGCGGATCAAGGTCAACGGCGTGCCGCTGGAGGAGTCGGACTACCTCTCCCCGGGTGACGCTCCCTCCCAGGTGCCCTTCGATGTCGTGGTGCCGGCCGGGAAGCTGTGGGTGATGGGGGACCACCGGAGCGACTCCCGGGACTCGCGGGATCACCTCGGGCAGCCGGGCGGCGGCTTCGTGCCCGAGTCCAAGGTGATCGGTCGTGCGGACTGGGTGGTCTTCCCGTTCGGACGGTGGACGTCGTTGGACCGCCCCGCAGGCTTCGCCGCGCTAGGGGGGACTGGTGGTCATGGGGACCAGAGGTAGGGGTCGGTCGGCCGAGCCCATCGGCGCGGATCCCGCCCTGTCGACACCTACCGTCGCCAGGGGACGCGCCGAGCGGCGGAGGACGGCACGACGTGCCGCGCGTCGTCGGCGGCGCTCCCTGGTTCGTGAACTGCCGCTGATCGCCGTGGTCGCGCTCCTGATCGCTCTGCTGTTGAAGACGTTCATGGTGCAGGTCTTCGTCATCCCTTCCGGCTCGATGGAACAGACCATCGAGATCGGCGACCGGGTCCTGGTCGACAAGCTCACCCCGTGGTTCGGGAGCGAGCCGGCCCGCGGTGAGGTGGTGGTCTTCAAGGACCCCGGGGGATGGTTGGAAGCGGACCACAAGCCCTCCTCGGACGGGCCGGTGCTGCACGGGGTGAAGCAGGTCTTCTCGTACGTCGGGCTGCTGCCCTCGGAGAACGAGCAGGATCTGATCAAGCGGGTGATCGGCGTTCCCGGGGACACGGTCGAGTGCTGCGACGCCCAGGGGCGGCTGCATGTCAACGGCACCGCCCTGGACGAGCCCTATCTCGCGCCGGGCAACGCGCCTTCGAAGCAGCCCTTCAAGGTCACGGTGCCCGCCGGGCGCCTCTGGGTGATGGGGGACCACCGCGAGGTCTCCGCGGACTCCCGCTACCACATGGGGAATCCGGGCGGAGGCACCATTCCCATGGAGAACGTGGTCGGGCGCGCGTTCGTGATCGCGTGGCCGATGCAGCGGGTGAGTCAACTCGACGTCCCTTCCTCCCTCTCCTCGCTGCCCGTCCTGTCGCCGCCTGCCCAGGCGGCGGCCACCGGAGCGGGCGGCGTACGAGCGCGCGCCGTCGAAGGTGTGCCTGAATCGATCGGGTCGAACCCGGATCCCACGGAACCTCCACTCGTTATGGGTGTGTTGGGCGTCATTCCGCGCATTGTGCGGTCGAGGCGGTCGATGGCTCGGCGCGAACCGCCCGCCGGTTGATCGCCTGGTGTGCAGTGTGGGAGCACGGGCGTGACGCCCGGGAGTGATAGAGAAGTGCTGGAGTGCTCGGTGTACGGTCCGCTTGCCTCCGGAGGCTGTGCTGGTGTCAGGAGTGCCCGTGACGGGCAGGCCTGAGGCGGGTTGACGGTCGGTCACAGAGCGTGGTGCCCGCTGTGCGGCACTGGTGAGCGCGGACGCGCAGGCGTCCGCACAGCAGGGAGGAGATGTTGTGGGGGATCTGGTGATCGGCGCCCGCTCAGGAGGTCCTGAGCCCGAGGGCGTCGGCAGCCGCATGATCCGGTCCACCGAGTCCGCACAGCCGTTGGAGCCTGTCGACGACGGGACGGCTGCCCAGGCGGCCGGCGGTTCTGATGGCGGGCCCGGTCGACTGGGCGGTTCTGACGGCATGGACGGCTCGACGGACCAGTCCGCGGACGAGGCGTCGGAGGGAACGGGAGGAAGTTCCAGCAGGGCGCCGAAGCAGCGTTCGTTCTGGAAGGAACTGCCGATCCTGATCGGCATTGCGCTGATCCTGGCTCTGGTGATCAAGACCTTCTTCGTCCAGGCGTTCTCCATTCCGTCGGGGTCGATGCAGAACACTCTGCAGATCGGCGACCGGGTGCTGGTGGACAAGCTCACGCCGTGGTTCGGCGCGGAGCCTGAGCGCGGCGAGGTCGTGGTCTTCCACGACCCCGGAGGCTGGCTGAACGACGAGCCGACCCAGCAGAGCAACAACTCCTTCGTCCGGGGCCTGCAGAACGTCCTCAGCTTCATCGGGCTGATGCCGTCGGCCAATGAGAAAGACCTGATCAAGCGCGTCATCGCGGTCGGCGGCGACACCGTCGAGTGCCAGGGCAGCGGGCCGGTCAAGGTGAACGGCGTCGCGCTGAACGAGCCGTACATCTTCCCCGGCGCCGTTCCCTGCGGGGACAAGCCCTTCGGCCCGGTGAAGGTGCCGGACGGTCGGATCTGGGTGATGGGCGACCACCGAAACGACTCGCTGGACTCCCGCTTCCACCAAGACCAGCCGGGTGGCGGCACGGTGCCGGTCGACAACGTGATCGGCCGGGCCTTCGTCGTCGCGTGGCCGATCAGCAACTGGGCGACTCTGCCCGTGCCCAGCACCTTCGACCAGAAGGGCCTGGCCTCGGCCGTGCTGCCGTTCGCGCCGGCTGCCGGGGCGGCGGCCGCGGTGCCGGCGGTGTGGTGGCTCCGGCGGTATCGCCGCTGACAGCGCCCTGGTCTGCTGTCGGGTCTTGCGCGGGCCGTGGTACCGGCGAGTAATCTGCTCGCACGTGCCACGGCCCGTCGGCCTTTCCGATCCTGCCGCGGCGTACCCGTGCGGAGCGCGGGTCGACCAGGAAGGGACGGTGCCGATGAGCGGTGTAGTGGAGCGGACGGCTCCTGCGCCGAGTGCGGCGAAGGCCCGCCGAAGCATGGCGTCGATCGTGCAGGGCGTGGCGATCGCGCTCGGCTTCGTGATGCTCGTCGGTGGGTTCGGGGTGATCGCGACCGGCTACCGGCCGTTCCTGATCCCGACCGCCTCGATGTCCCCGACGCTGGAGTCGGGGGACACCGTGCTGGCGCGCAAGGTGGACGGCGGCTCCGTCGGCCGCGGCGACATCGTGGTCTTCCGCGAGCCGCTCTGGGGCGGTGCGGTGATGGTCAAGCGGGTCGTCGCGGTCGGCGGGGACACCGTGGCCTGCTGCGACGCCCAGCATCGCCTGCTGGTGAACGGCACGCCGATAGACGAGCCGTACCTGCCGCAGCAGATGACGTCGGGAGCGGGCTTCACCACGACAGTGCCGGCCGGGCGGTTGTTCCTGCTCGGTGACTTCCGGGACAACTCGCTGGACTCCCGGTCCCACCTCGACGTCGCGAGTGGCACCATCGCGGCCTCGGACGTGACGGGGCGAGTCGAAGGCACGGTCTGGCCGTTCGACCGGATGAGTGCGAGCGAGCGTACGGTGGCCTTCGACAGGCTCGGCGGGGCGGTGGCGTCCCGACCAGGCCTCCTTGAGCCCGCGGCGTACGTCATGGTGGGCGGCGCAGCGCTGATCGTGCTGGCGTCGGCGGCCGGCGGTGTGGTCTCGCTCGGCCGGCGGGCCAGGCGGCGGAGCGGCTGAGCAGGCCGGACGGCTGGACCGGACGGGCCACGCGGAGGTGACGGGCATGGCGGTCGAGCGGCGGCGGGCGGCTCGTGTCCTCCTCCTGGACTCGGAGGACCGGTTGCTCCTCTTCCGGGGTGTGGACCCGGCGGTACCGGGGGTGACCTGGTGGATCACCCCCGGCGGCGGGCTCGAACCCGGCGAGGAGGCGCGCGACGCCGCGCTGCGGGAGCTGGCCGAGGAGACCGGGCTGGCAGAGGTCGAGCTGGGCCCGGTGGTGGCATACGACACGGTGTCCTTCTCCTTTCGGGGGCAGCGGTACGAGCAGGACCAGTGGTTTCTTCAGGCCCGCACCCGCGAGACCGAGCCGGACGTCTCGGGGTGTGCCGGCGAGGAACACGCTCAGCTGCTTACCGCTCGCTGGTGGACGGTGGCGGAACTGCGGGCCACCGAGGAGACGGTGTACCCGATCGGCCTGGCGGAGTTGGTGGAGCGCTTGCTGGCGGACGGCCCGCCAGTCCCGGCGGTAAGGCTCTCCGGGCGGGCGCTGTGGTCCACAATGGGTTGGACGTGACGAGTTGAGGGGACGCCTGAATGAGTGCCGAAGACCTCGAGAAGTACGAGACCGAGATGGAGCTCAAGCTCTATCGGGAGTACCGGGACGTCGTCGGCCTGTTCAAGTACGTGATCGAGACCGAACGACGCTTCTATCTCACGAATGACTACGAGTTGCAGGTGCACTCGGTCCAGGGGGAGGTCTTCTTCGAGGTGTCGATGGCGGATGCCTGGGTCTGGGACATGTACCGGCCGGCCCGGTTCGTCCGCAAGGTGCGGGTTCTGACCTTCAAGGACGTCAATATCGAAGAGCTCGCGAAGAGCGATCTGGAGCTGCCGTCCGACGACGCGTCCTTCGGTAGCTGACGGCGCCCTTCGGCACCTGACAGTGGTCCGACGCTCGGCGCAATGTCCAGAGCCGGGCCCGATTCTCACCCCTGTGGGTGAGGAAAGTTATCCACACCCCCTGGTTATCCACAGGAATTCAGAACTCTCTGGCCCGATATGGGCCCATGCGGCAGCCTCCCGGCACGGAGGTGATTGCCGTGCAGAGTTCCAACAACGGCCTGGGCCGCTACGGCGAAGAGGTGGCTGCCCGGTGGCTTGCCGCGGGCGGGCTGAGGATCCTGGAGCGCAACTGGCGTTGCGCGGAGGGAGAGCTCGACATCGTCGCACTGGACGGCGACACGCTCGCCGTCTGTGAGGTGAAGACCCGCTCCGAACGCGGGTTCCAGCAGCCCAGTGAGGGCATCGACCGGACCAAGGCCGCGCGGCTACGGCATCTTGCCGAGCGCTGGCTGGGCGAGCGATGGCCAGTCCACTTCGCGAGGCTCGCCCAGGCGGCCGAGTCCGGGCCGTGCGGTGAGGACAACGAAGCCGCCCCAACCCGCGAGGGCGTGCCGAAGACCTTGCCGCCACCGCCGACGCCACCCGGTGGCGTACGGATCGACCTGGTCGCGGTGGTCAACCGCATCAAGGGCGCCGCTCAGGTGGAACATCTCCGAGGGGCGGTCTGAGATGGCCTTCGCCCGAACGTGTTCCGTCGCCCTGATCGGCGTGGACGGTGTGGTGGTCGAGGTCCAGGCCGACCTCGAACCCGGTGTGGCGGCCTTCGCCCTGGTCGGCCTCCCCGACAAGGCGCTCTCCGAAGCCCGCGACCGCGTTCGCGCGGCCGTGGTGAACAGCGGGGAGAGCTGGCCGCAGCGGAAGCTGACCGTCGGTCTCAGCCCGGCCTCGGTGCCCAAGAGCGGCAGCGGTTTCGACCTGGCGGTCGCCTGTGCGGTGCTGGCCGCGGCAGAGCGGCTCGAGCCGGCGTCCATCGCGGAGCTGCTGATCATCGGCGAGCTGGGCCTGGACGGCCGGGTCCGGCCGGTACGCGGGGTGCTGCCGTCCGTCCTCGCGGCCGCGGACGCGGGATACCGGCAGATCGTCGTCGCCGAACAGACCGCTGCCGAGGCCGCCCTCGTCCCCGGGGTCTCCGTGCTCGGCATCCGCAGCCTGCGCCAGCTGATCGCGGTACTCACCGGGGCGCCAGTGCCGGACGAGGCGCCCGAGCCGATGGCCGGGCGCCGAGATCCCTCGATGGCGGGGCTGATGCTGCCCGGGGCAGCAGTCCGGGGGCTCTCGGGGGAGAAGGCCGCCCAGCTCGACCTGGCGGACGTCGCGGGTCAGTACGAGGCCCGGCGCGCCCTGGAGATCGCGGCCGCGGGCGGACACCACCTCTATCTGAAGGGTCCACCGGGCGCCGGCAAGACCATGCTGGCCGAGCGGCTCCCCGCACTGCTGCCGCCGCTGACCCAGGCCGAGGCGCTGGAGGTCACGGCCGTCCACTCGGTCGCCGGGCTGCTACCCACCGACCGACCGCTGATCGACAGCCCGCCCTACTACGCGCCGCACCACTCGACCACCATGCCCGCGATCGTCGGCGGTGGCAGCGGCCTGCCCAGGCCCGGCGTGGTGTCGCTGGCCCACCGAGGTGTGCTGTTCCTGGACGAGGCCCCGGAGTTTCCCGTCCGCGTCCTCGACGCGCTGCGTCAGCCCCTCGAGTCGGGCGAGGTGACGATCGCGCGCTCGGCAGGCTCCCTTCGGCTTCCGGCCCGCTTCCAACTCTGTCTCGCGGCGAATCCGTGCCCGTGCGGCCGCCACTCCGTGAGAGGGGAGGGCTGCGAGTGCACACCCGCGATGGTGAACCGCTACCAGGCGAGGCTGTCGGGCCCGCTGCTGGACCGCGTCGACCTGCGGGTCCAGGTGGCACCGGTGACCCGGGCCGAACTGATGGAGCGCGACAGCTCGACCGAGAGCACCGAGACGGTGGCCGCCAGGGTGCGCGCGGCCCGCGAGCGGGCGGCAGCCCGGCTGGCCGACACCCCGTGGCGGACCAACGCGGAGGTCCCGGGTCACTCCCTGCGTACCCGTTGGCGGCTGGCGCCCGGAGCGCTGACCGACGCCGAGCGCGAGCTGGAGCGCGGCCTGCTCACCGCGAGAGGGCTCGACCGGGTGCTCAGGGTCGCATGGACGGTCGCCGACCTCGCCGACCGCGCCCACCCCACCAGGCTCGACGTCCGGACAGCGCTGGTCCTGCGCACGGGCGTCAGCGCGGCCTTCCCACGGCGGACCTGATGAGTCACCCGTACGAAGACCCGGACGCCGACCTCGGTGGCGAGTCCTGACCCCTGCCCTGCAGCCGATCTGCCGTCGCCCATGGAGGAAGAGGAACAGGTGAACCGCTCCCAGACCGCCGCACCCGACAGCCACGCTGCCGACACCGCAGAGCCCACATCCGCCGAGCCCGAACGGCGCGCCCGGGCGGCCCTCACCCGCCTGGTCGAGCCCGGCGACGCGGTGATCGGGCGATGGCTCACCCGGGTGAGCGCCGCCACCCTGATCGAGGCCATCCGCGAGCGCACGGTGCCCGGCTACCTCGACCTGGACGACGCCAGGCTCGCCGGCTACCGGGCCAGGCTTCCCGACGCCAACCCCGACGTCGACCTGGAACGGGTACGTAGCCGTGGTGGCCGGTTCATCATTCCGGGCGATACCGAGTGGCCGTCTCAGCTCGACGACCTCGGTGACGGTCGGCCGATCGGACTATGGGTCCGAGGCACCGGCTCGCTGCGTCTGCTGGCGCTGCGCTCGGTCGCCGTGGTGGGCGCCCGCGCCTGTACCGCCTATGGCGCACACGTCGCCGGCGAACTCGCCGCGCAGCTGGCCGAACGGGGGTGGGTGGTCGTCTCCGGGGCGGCGTACGGGATCGACGCGGCCGCTCACCGGGGCGCGCTCGCGGTCGGCGGCACCACTCTCGGCGTACTCGCGTGCGGGGTGGACGTGGCCTACCCGCAGGGCAACTCCGAGCTGATCTCCCGCATCGCCGAGCAGGGCCTGCTGCTCAGCGAGTTGCCGCCGGGGGAGCACCCCAACCGCTTCCGCTTCGTGCTCCGCAACCGTGTCATCGCAGCGCTCACCCGGGGCACGGTCGTGGTCGAGGCGGCGCTGCGCAGCGGGGCGCTCAGCACCGCACGCCGCGCCCGGGATCTCAACCGGCACACGATGGGGGTGGCGGGCCCGGTGACGTCGGAGCTCTCCGCAGGTGTGCACGCCCTGATCCGCAGCGGCGGGGCGACGCTGGTCACCGACGCCGCAGAGATCGGGGAGCTGATCGGTGCCATCGGGGACGACCTGGCGCCACGCCGCTCAGGTCCCGTGCTGCCCAGGGACTTGCTGGAGCCGGCGATCGCCCGGGTGCTTGAGGCGGTGCCGGCGACCGCCGACGGGGCACCCATCGAACGCCTGGTGCGACGGTCCGGGCTGCCGCCGGACGAAGTCCTCCAGCGGCTCTACGAGTTGGGCTCGCTCGGCTTCGTCGAGAGGTGCGGGGCGCATTGGCGGCTGGTACGGGGAGCCTGACACCCGCCGCGGGTGGCGTGCCCGGCTCGACGCGCCGGGTACGCCACCGGATCGAGGGACGCCCGAGTGGCGGTAGCGCACTGCAGCGAGTCGGTCACGCTACGCTCGCAGTGGCTTCCCTATCAGCACATGACTCGGCAGAACGGCGCAGACCAACGTATGCCCACACACATTCCCGGACACAGAGTGACCGGTGGCGTCCGGTCCTCGGGAGGGCCAGGGGCCGAGGCGCGGCCCGCCGCCGATCTCCAGCCGAAGGCGCCAGGGGTGAGGGGACTGGCACGGCAGGGCGGCCGGTCTGCAGCCCTCGGCGGCAAGGAGGACGGTCCGGCCCCGGTCGGCGCCCGCCCGCCTGCGGCGCGGCGGGAGGCGGCCGCGGCGACACCCGCCGCTGACGGCCGGGTGCCCGCCGCCGACACTCCTGTGTCCGCTGAGCGATCCGCCCTGGAATCCCTCTGGCGCTCCTACAAGGAGACCGGGGACGCCCGATTGCGCGATCAACTGATCCTGCACTACTCGCCACTGGTCAAATACGTGGCCGGACGGGTGGGAGTAGGGCTCCCCGCCAACGTGGAACAGGCAGATTTCGTCTCATCCGGGATCTTCGGCCTGATCGATGCGATCGAGAAGTTCGACATCGACCGCGCCATCAAGTTCGAGACCTACGCCATCAGCCGGATCCGCGGCGCGATCATCGACGAGCTCCGCGCCCTCGACTGGATCCCACGATCGGTCCGGCAGAAGGCCAAGGCGGTCGAGCGCACGTACGCCACCCTGGAGGCCCGGCTGCGCCGCACGCCGCACGAGCCCGAGGTGGCGGCGGAGATGGGCATCGCGATCGAGGATCTGCACGCCATCTTCAGCCAGCTCTCGCTCGCCAACGTGGTGGCACTCGACGAACTGCTGCACCCGGTGGGGGAGAGCGGCGACCGGTTGAGCCTGATGGACACTCTGGAGGACACCGGCGCCGACAACCCGGTCGAGATCGCCGAGGACCGGGAACTGCGTCGGCTGCTGGCCACGGCCGTCAACACTCTGCCAGAGCGGGAGAAGACCGTGGTGACCCTCTACTACTACGAGGGCCTCACGCTCGCCGAGATCGGGCAGGTTCTCGGTGTCACCGAGAGCAGGGTCAGCCAGATCCACACCAAGTCGGTCCTTCAACTCCGGGCCAAGCTCTCCGACATTCGCTGAGGACTCCGGCCGGGACTCCGGCGCGCTCCGTACAGTAGGAGGGTGCCGAAGATCAGAGCGGCCACGGTGGCCGAGCATCGTCAGCTGCAGCGCGCAGCGCTCCTGGATGCTGCCCGCGGCCTGCTCACCGAGGGCGGTATAGAGGCCCTGACGTTCCCCGCCCTCGCGGCAAGGACCGGCCTCGCGCGCTCCTCGGTGTACGAGTACTTCCGCTCACGTGCCGCTGTGGTCGAAGAGCTGTGCGCCGTGGACTTTCCGCTCTGGGCGGCGGAGATCGAGGCTGGCATGGCTGCCTGCGACAGCCCACAGGCACAGGTGGAGGCCTACGTACGAGGCCAGCTCGTGCTGGCCGGTGATCCTCGGCACCGTGCCGTCGCGGCCGTCTCGGTACTGGAGCTCGACCAGCCGGCGCGGGAGCGGATTCGCTCCGCGCACACTGCGCTCGTCACCATCGTGGTGCAGGCGTTGCGGGAACTCGGGCACGAGCGGCCCCGGTTGGCGGCCGCACTGCTGCAGGGCGTCGTGGAGGCGGCCGTCCGCCAGACCGAGCACGGCACGGCCGACGAGGCCAGGGTCGTGGCGGACGCAGCCGTCGCACTCGCCCTGCACGGGCTCGGAGCCGACGGCCCGGCCTGACCGCCCGCCTGACCGCCCGCCCGGCTCGGCCAAGGGCCCGGCCCTCGGCCCGGCGAGGTCCGGGCCACCGCCTGACCGTTGCCGTTCAGCGGCAGTAGCCGGGCCTGTCCGACACCCAGCAGTGCCAGCGGGTCGAGATACCGCTGCCCACGCAGCAGCCCCCAGTGCAGACAGCCGGTCGTGCAGTGCCCGGATCCGGTGGTGACCTCGCCGATCTGCTCCCCGGCTGCCACCGAGGTACCGGTAGGGAGCTTCCCCGACACCGGGAGATAGGTCGTCCGCAGCGGCGGGTTCCCCGAGCCCGGGTGAGTCACCGTCACCACGGGACGGCCGGCGACCATGCCCGAGAAGGACACCACCCCCGGCGCGGCGGCCCGTACGGCCATGCCCTCCGAGGCTGCAAGGTCCACTCCGCGATGCCCGGCAGCCCAGCGGACGGCCGGTGCGTCGAACCGATCCAGAAGCCCCGATCGCCCGCCCGCCGGCCAGGCCCGCCCGGCCCCGGCCCCAAGCCCAACAGCTCCACCGCCGGCACCCCGTGCTGCATGAGCGAACGGCTGAGGCAGGCCGATCAGCAACACCACGGCCAGCAGCAGCGCGAGCAGCAAGGCCTTACGTCGTTGGTCGGGCGCAGGCGGCGGCATCCCCGCGCGCGAGCAGAGCGAGGGATTGGACAGCAGAGTCAGCTGAGTCGGCATGCCGAGCAGGGTCCCGGTACGCCGCCGACGCGGCCAGGCCCCCCATGATTTCTGTGGACAACCCCGGCCTGTGGAAAACCCGCCTCCCTCACACGAGTGAACCCGGGCCGACCCCCACCCCGCCAAAGCCTCGCCCCAGCCCCGCCCCAGCCCCGCCGGGCGCACCCGCAGGCGCCCCCGACGAGCCGAAGTCGCTCGGCGCTCGGCGCTTCCCGTACACTTCACACGCGACCCGGTCTGCCGGGTCGACTTCGCACGCCCCGCCACCGGTGGGAAGGCCGAGGCCGGAAACGGCTCCGAACCACCCCCGCCCGGTGCGAGTGCCGCTCGGTCCACCGAGCCTGCCGCGGTTCCGACCGCCCAGGCCGAGGTGGCTCGGCACGTTCGGGGCGTCAGGCGTGGCGGTCACCCCGACCGGCACGGACAAAACCGAGCCTGACCTGGCAGCAGCCGAAACGCAGCGGCCAGGCGCAATACCTGAGGAGCACGGCTATGGCCGTCGTCACGATGCGGGAGCTGCTGGAGAGCGGCGTCCACTTCGGTCACCAGACCCGTCGTTGGAACCCGAAGATGAAGCGCTTCATCTTCACGGAGCGCAACGGCATCTACATCATCGACCTCCTGCAGTCGCTGAACTACATCGACCGCGCCTTCGAGTTCGTCAAGGAGACCGTTGCCCACGGCGGCAGCGTCCTCTTCGTCGGCACCAAGAAGCAGGCCCAGGAGGCCATCGCCGAGCAGGCCACCCGCGTGGGCATGCCCTACGTGAACCAGCGCTGGCTCGGCGGCATGCTGACCAACTTCTCGACCGTCTACAAGCGTCTGCAGCGCCTCAAGGAGCTGGGCGAGCTCGACTTCACGGATGTCGCCGGTTCCGGCCTCACCAAGAAGGAGCTCCTGGTCCTCCAGCGCGAGCACGACAAGCTGGAGAAGACCCTCGGCGGTATCCGCGACATGCAGCGCGTGCCCAGCGCTGTCTGGATCGTGGACACCAAGAAGGAGCACATCGCGGTCGGTGAGGCCCGGAAGCTCAACATCCCGGTCGTCGCCATCCTCGACACCAACTGCGACCCCGACGAGGTCGACTACAAGATCCCGGGCAACGACGACGCGATCCGCTCCGTCACGCTGCTGACCCGCGTGATCGCCGACGCCGTCGCCGAGGGCCTCAAGGCCCGCGCCGGTGTCGCCAAGGGCGACGCCAAGGCCGAGCCGGGTGCCGACCAGCCGCTGGCCGACTGGGAGAAGGACATCCTCGAGGGCGAGAAGAAGGCCGAGGAGGCCCCGGCCGCCGAGGCTGCTGCCGAGGCTCCCGCCGCCGAGGCCGAGGCTGCTGTCGAGGCGCCGGCCGCCGAGGCCGAGCAGGCCTGACGTACCTAGGGCGAGGGGCACCCGCCGGTACGACACCGGTAGGTGCCCCTCTCTCCCGTGCCAGGGCTGAACCAGCAGCCCGCGGCACAACCCCACGCAGACACGCGAGACGCGAGAAGAGATTCACACCATGGCGAACTTCACCGCCGCGGACGTCAAGAAGCTCCGTGAGCTCACCGGCGCCGGCATGATGGACTGCAAGAAGGCGCTTGACGAGGCCGAGGGCGACGTCCAGAAGGCCGTCGAGCTGCTCCGCATCAAGGGCCAGAAGGGCGTTGCCAAGCGCGAGGGCCGTGACGCCTCCAACGGCGCCGTTGCCTCGCTCATCGCCGAGGACGGCAAGTCCGGCGTCCTGGTCGAGCTGAACTGCGAGACCGACTTCGTCGCCAAGGGTGGCAAGTTCGTCGAGGTCGCCAACGCGATCGCCGCCCACGTCGCCGCCACCTCCCCGGCCGACCTCGAGGCCGCGCTGGCCTCCGAGATCGCCGCCGGCCAGACCGTCCAGCAGTTCGTGGACGAGGCCAACGCGACCCTGGGCGAGAAGATCGTCTTCCGTCGCTTCGCCCAGTTCGACAACGACGGCTTCGTCGGCGTCTACATGCACAAGTCCGACCCGGACCTCCCGCCGACCATCGGTGTTCTGGTCGAGCTGGACAAGGCCAACGCTGAGGTTGCCAAGGACGTCGCGCAGCACATCGCCGCCTTCGCGCCGAAGTACCTGTCCCGCGAGGACATCCCGGCCGAGGACCTCGAGAACGAGCGCCGCGTCGCCGAGGCCACCGCTCGCGAGGAGGGCAAGCCCGAGGCTGCCCTGCCGAAGATCGTCGAGGGTCGCGTCACCGGCTTCGTCAAGGAGAACTCCGTTCTGGAGCAGGCCTTCGCGAAGGACAACAAGAAGACCGTCGCCAAGGTGCTCGAGGAGAACGGCGTCGCCCTCAAGCGCTTCGCCCGCTTCCGCGTCGGCGCCTGAGCATCGTTCCACCGCGCTTCCCGCCTAAGGTAGGAATCGCCAGGCCCCCCACCAGGGCGGCCAGGAACGCGCCGATCGGGCTCATCCAGCGCCACTCTGTCAAAGGGCGGGCCACGTCGGCACCATGAACGACGAGGAGGCCATTGCCGTGCAGGACACCGTACCGGTTCCCGCGGCAGTGGCCTCCTCGCGTGTACGCGCAGGACTGGGTCCCCGGCACACTCGGCCGGGAGCCGGCCCTGTGAACCAGTAGGTGGAGAAGGAGAAGTCCATGAAGGAGACGCAGGAGACCGCGCAGGACGGCACACGCCGTCGCGTTCTGCTCAAGCTGTCCGGTGAGGCGTTCGCCGGTGGCGGTGGCCTCGGCGTCGACCCGGACGTCGTGCACAAGATCGCCCGTGAGATCGCCACGGTGGTCCGTGAGGGCACCGAGGTCGCGGTGGTCATCGGCGGTGGCAACTTCTTCCGCGGCGCCGAGCTCCAGGTGCGCGGCATGGACCGAGCCCGCTCCGACTACATGGGCATGCTCGGCACGGTCATGAACTGTCTGGCGCTGCAGGACTTCCTGATCAAGGAAGGCATCGAGACCCGGGTCCAGACCGCCATCACCATGGGCCAGGTCGCCGAGCCGTACCTGCCGCTGCGTGCCGTCCGGCACCTGGAGAAGGGCCGCGTGGTCATCTTCGGTGCAGGTATGGGCATGCCGTACTTCTCCACCGACACCACCGCGGTTCAGCGCGCCCTGGAGATCCACGCCGAGGTGCTGCTGATGGGCAAGAACGGCGTGGACGGGGTGTACGACTCGGACCCCCGGACCAACCCCGAGGCGGTCAAGTTCGACTCGCTCGACTACACCGAGGTCATCTCGCGCGATCTCAAGGTGGCCGACCTGACCGCGATCACGCTGTGCAAGGACAACGGCCTGCCGATCCTGGTCTTCGAGCTGCTGGCCGAGGGCAATATCGCCCGCGCGGTGAAGAGTGAGAAGATCGGCACACTCATCAGCCAGGATTCCGCCCGGGCCTGAGCAGCAGTCAGCCATGGCAGCAGTAAGGCGTGACAGAAGTCAGAGCCGTGGCAGAAGTCAGCCGTGCAGCAATCAGCCGTCCGGGGCACCGGTACGGGACTACAGCAGATGAACCGGACAGGGAGCACACAGTGATCGAAGAGACTCTCCTCGAGGCCGAGGAGAAGATGGAGAAGGCCGTCGCGGTCGCCAAGGACGACTTCGCCGCCATCCGCACCGGCCGCGCGCACCCGGCGATGTTCGCCAAGATCGTCGCGGACTACTACGGCGCCCTGACGCCGATCAACCAGCTCGCCTCGTTCTCGGTGCCGGAGCCGCGCATGGCGCTCGTCACCCCGTTCGACAAGACCGCCCTGAAGAACATCGAGACCGCGATCCGCGACTCGGACCTGGGCGTCAACCCGTCGAACGACGGCTCCGTCATCCGAGTGGTGCTTCCTCAGCTGACCGAGGAGCGTCGCCGCGAGTACATCAAGCAGGCCCGCGGCAAGGGCGAGGACGCCAAGGTCTCGATCCGCTCGATCCGTCGTAAGGCCAAGGACGCCATCGACAAGCTGGTGAAGGACAAGGAGATCGGCGAGGACGACGGCCGCCGCGGCGAGAAGGAGCTCGACGACACCACGGCCCGGTACGTGGCCCAGATCGACGAGCTGCTGAAGCACAAGGAAGCCGAGCTGCTCGAGGTCTGATGAACGACGCCCCTGACGCCCCTGGCCTCCGGGGCAGAGCTCAGCACAGCACCACGCAGCACAGCACCACGCAGCACAGCACCACGCAGCACAGCACCACGCAGCACAGCACCATTCAGCACAGCACCACTCAGCAGAACAGCACCCAGCACGACACCTCGGCGCCTGCTGCTGCGGGTGACCCCGGACTCCGCACGAGCCGGCACCGAACGGGTCACTCGCAGCAGCCACCGGTGTACCGAGGGGGCACCACGGCACAGACTCAGATCATGCCGGCTGCCCAGGACACCCCGCCCGACCAGCACGGGCAGTACCCCGCAACGCCGTCCGCCTCAGGGCAGGAGACACCCGTGGCCCAGCCCGACCAGCAGCCCCGCAAGCAACGCGGCGGCCGCAACCTGCAGGCCGCGATAGGGGTCGGCGTAGGCCTCGGAGCGGTGATCGTCGCCTCGCTGTTCGTGGTGAAGGTCCTGTTCCTGGTCGTGGTGGCGGCGGCCGTGTCGGTCGGCGTCTGGGAGCTCGGCAGCCGGCTGACCGAGCGCAAGGAGATCAGGTTTCCGCTGGTCCCGCTGGTCGCCGGCGGCCTGGCCATGCTCGCGTCCGGCTACTGGGCCGGTCCGCAGTGGGCCGCCGCGGCGCTGGCCCTGACCGGGCTCGCGGTGATGGTCTGGCGGATGGGGGAGCCGCCGGAGAACTACCTGCGTGACATAACGGCCGGTATCTTCACCGCGTTCTACGTGCCGTTCCTGGCCACCTTCGTGGCACTGATGCTGGCGGCGGACGACGGTCCGCGGCGGATCCTGCTCTTCCTGATCGTCACCATCTGCAGTGACACCGGCGCGTACGCCGTCGGCTACAAGTTCGGGAAGAACAAGCTGGCCCCGACGATCAGCCCTGGCAAGACCCGCGAGGGCCTGGCCGGCGGCATCGGGCTGTCGATGCTGGCGGGTGCGCTCCTCATGGAGTACGTCATCGATGACGGCACCTGGTGGCAGGGCCTGATCCTGGGCGGTTGCGCGGCCGTCACCGCGACTCTCGGGGATCTCGCCGAGTCGATGATCAAGCGCGATCTCGGCATCAAGGACATGGGGACGCTGCTGCCCGGCCACGGCGGCATCATGGACCGGCTGGACTCGCTCCTGCCGACCGCCCCCGTGGTCTGGCTGCTGCTGACGGCCTTCGTCGGCAGCTGAGCAGCCCCGTTCCACCGCAGGCCCCCGGGCGTTCGACGCCCGGGGCTTCCGCGTCAGGACGCTTCCGCCATCTGCGACACTGGAACAACCATGCCTGCACCCGGAGAACTGACCTTTGTCGCGCCGCGCGGCGCCAAGCCCCCGCGACACCTTGCCGACCTCAGCCCCGCCGAGCGCAAGGAGGCCGTCGCCGAGCTGGGCGAGCAGCCGTTCCGCGCCAAGCAGCTGTCGAACCACTACTTCGGCCGGATGTCGAACGACCCGAGCCAGTGGACGGACATCCCGGCCGCCAGCCGCGAGAAGCTGACCGAGGCGCTGCTGCCCGAGCTGATGTCGGTGGTCCGGCACGTCTCGTGCGACGACGACACGACCCGCAAGACGCTCTGGAAGCTCTTCGACGGCACGCTGGTCGAGTCCGTGCTGATGCGTTATCCGGACCGGGTCACCATGTGCATCAGTTCGCAGGCGGGCTGCGGCATGAACTGCCCGTTCTGCGCCACCGGCCAGGCGGGGCTCACCCGTAACCTCTCCACCGCCGAGATCGTCGAGCAGATCGGTGCGGGGATGCGCGCGCTGCGGTCGGGGGAGATCCCCGGCGGCGAGGCGCGGCTGTCCAACGTCGTCTTCATGGGCATGGGCGAGCCGCTCGCCAACTTCAACCGGGTGCTGGCCGCGATCCGCCGCCTCACCGACCCGGCCCCGGACGGCTTCGGCATGTCGCAGCGCGGCATCACCGTCTCCACCGTCGGCCTGGTCCCGGCGATGAACCGTCTGGCCGACGAGGAGCTGAGCGTCCGCCTGGCGCTCTCCCTGCACGCTCCCGACGACGAGCTGCGCGACGAGCTCGTCCCGGTGAACACCCGCTGGAAGGTCGCCGAGGTCCTCGACGCGGCGTGGAACTACGCGGAGAAGTCCGGCCGCCGGATCTCCATCGAGTACGCGCTGATCAAGGACATCAACGACCAGGCCTGGCGCGCCGACCTGCTCGGCCGCCTGATCAAGAACCACCGGGTGCACGTCAATCTGATCCCGCTGAACCCGACCCCGGGCTCCAAGTGGACGGCCTCCCGCCCGGAGGACGAGCGGGAGTTCGTCCGCCGCCTGCAGGCCCACGGCGTGCCGACCACCGTCCGCGACACCCGCGGCCAGGAGATCGACGGCGCCTGCGGCCAGCTCGCGGCAGCGGGCTAGGCACCGCACAGCCAGGCAACCCATCAGGGGCGCGGGGCCCTGCTTGATCAACTGCGTGCGCGACCTCGGCACGACGCACGTGCATGGTTGATCGCGCAGTTCCCCGCGCCCCTGAAGCGGTTCCCGCAAGGGTTACCGCATCGCGCCCGCGCCCAGGGCGGCCGTCAGGCCGCCGGTCACCAGCAGGACGGTGCCGGCCGCGCCGGTCCGCAGCAGGGCGGCCCCGAACAGCAGCCGCGGTGCGGCTCCGAGCTGTAGCAGCGCGGCGGTGACGCCCCGCCGGGAGCTGCGGACCTCGGCCGCCCGGGTGATCGTGGCGGCGATCGCGCAGCCGATGATCAGCGCACCCTCGACGGCCGGCAGTGCCTCGGCCGTTCCCGGCTTGTCGGCCCAGTAGCGCACGGCTGTGAGCACCGCCGCCAGGGTCAGCGCCAGAACGGCCAGCGGTGTGCCGAGCCGTCCGGCCTCGGCCGTCAGGCCGCGTCCGGCCAGCAACCGCAGCGGGGCGGGCCGCCCGAGGGCGAGCAGCCGGCCGGTCCAGGCCAGCAGTGGTGCGGTAAGGAATGCCAGCCCGAGTGCGGCGAAGGTCCAGCCGGTCAGCGCTGCGGTGCTGGTGGCCCCGAGCCGGGCCGGCAGGTCGACGGGCCGGCCGTCCTGGGCCGCACCGGGGCGCAGCCCGTACAGCTCCAGGGCGATGCCGACGAGGACGAGTCCGGTGGGCACGGCGAGCCGCAGGGGGCCGAATCCGGCGCGCGGGGGCTGGCCGGCACGGCCGGGCAGCGCCTCGGAGACCGGGACGGCGGCGCCGGCCGAGAGCCCGGCCACCAGCGGCACCAGGGTCAACAGCGTGACGGGGGCGGCAGCCGGCAGCGGGACTCCCATGCCGAGCTCGGGGGCGAGCGAGGCGTCGGCGATGTTGTTGCGCAGCACCAGGAAGAGCAGCAGGGTCAGCGCACTGCCGACGATGCAGGCGAGCGCGATCTCCCCGGCGATCAGAGCCCTGATCCTGGTCGGACCGGCCCCGGCGGCGGTGAGTCCGGTGATCCGCTCGGGGTGTGCCGCGGGTACCGCCCGGGCGGCGACGGCGGAGAGCCAGGCGACGGCGGCGAGCGGCGGCAGACACCAGAGCAGCCGGATCAGCGAGGCCCCGGCCGGTTCGGTGAGCGCCCGTCCGAGTGCGCGGAGCAGGAATCCGGCGACCACGGCGGCGGCGGTCGCGGTGAGCAGCCAGCGGCCGAGGTCGGCGACCCGGTAGCCCCTGGCCAGACGGAGATAGAGCACCGATCTCCCTCTCAGCGGCCGGCGACGGCGTTGACGGCCGTAGCGGCGGTGCCGTGCAGAACCGGTGCGATCGGGCCGACGAGCCTCCCGTCGACCAGGGACACCGTGCGGTCCGCGTAGCGGGCGAGTTCCGGGTCGTGGGTCGCCAGCACCAGGGTGAGCTGGTGCGAGCGGGCGGCGCTGGCCAGTATCCGCAGCACCTGGTCCTGGGCCTCCCGGTGAAGGGGAGCGGTCGGGTCGTCGGCGAAGACCACGGGCGGCAGCGGCGCGAGCGCGCGGGCCACCGCGATCCGCTGCCGCTGACTCTGGACCAGTTCGGCGGGCCGGCGGGTGGCGCACTCGGACACGTCGAGGCGCTCCAGCCACTCGGCGGCGGCGGAGTAGGCGGCCTTGTGCCCGGCTCCGGCCAGCAGGAGGGGGAGGGCGACGTTCTCCCGGGCCGTCAGTTCCGGTACCAGGTGCGGCTCGGAGCCGACGAAGCCGAAGCGGTCCCGGCGCAGCCGCTCGCGTCCGGCCCGGCTCAGGGTGTGCACGGGCGAGCTGTTGAACCAGACCTCTCCCTCGTCCACCGGCAGCAGTGCGGAGAGACAGCCGAGCAGGGTGCTCTTGCCGGAGCCGCGCGGGCCGGTGATGGCGAGCACCTCGCCGTCCCGTACACCGAGGGAGACGCCGCGCAGGGCGGGAGTGCCGTGGTGGGACTTGACGATCCCTCGGGCCCACAGCACGTCGTTGTCAGGCGGGGCCGACATGAGTTCCATCCTGGTGCGTACGGGGATATGACAGTCGTCAGATTAGAACGACAGGGCCGTATCGAGGTTGCGGCACACTGGCCCATCCGGGGGCAAAATCCCGCGAATCCGGCGTGTTGGGAGCAGAAAAACACCGCAGGGCGGTCCCGGAACTCCCCTGTGAGGGGCCGGGACCGCCCTGCGGCGGAGGGTGGGACGGAACGTCAGAGCTTCGCCCACGCGTCGGTGAGGCTGGTCCGCAGGATCTGCTCGATCTCGTCGAAGGTCGACTGGTTCGAGATCAGCGGCGGGGCCAGCTGGACGACCGGGTCGCCACGGTCGTCGGCGCGGCAGTACAGGCCGTTGTCGAAGAGCGCCTTCGACAGGAAGCCGTAGAGCACGCGCTCGACCTCGTCGTCGTTGAACGACTCCTTGGTGACCTTGTCCTTCACGAGCTCGATGCCGTAGAAGAACCCGTTGCCGCGGACGTCGCCGACGATCGGCAGGTCGCGCAGCTTGTTCAGGGTGCCCAGGAACGCGGCCTCGTTGTCGAGGACGTGCTGGTTGAGGCCCTCGCGCTCGAAGATGTCGAGGTTGGCCAGCGCCACCGCGGAGGAGACCGGGTGGCCACCGAAGGTGTAGCCGTGCAGGAAGGTGTTGTCACCCTTGTAGAACGGCTCCGCCAGGCGGTCCGAGATGATCGTGGCACCGATCGGGGAGTAGCCCGAGGTCATGCCCTTGGCGCAGGTGATCATGTCGGGCTGGTAGCCGAACTTGTCGGCGCCGAACATGGTGCCCAGGCGGCCGAAGGCGCAGATGACCTCGTCCGAGACCAGCAGCACGTCGTGGCGGTCGCAGATCTCGCGCAGGCGCTGGAAGTACCCGGGCGGCGGCGGGAAGCAGCCACCGGCGTTCTGCACCGGCTCGACGAAGACGGCGGCGACGGTGTCGGCACCCTCGTTGAGGATCGCGACCTCGATCTCGTCGGCGCACCAGCGGCCGTACGCCTCGGGGTCGACCGTGCCGTCGGGACCGGCCAGGAAGGCGGGGGCGCGGTAGATGTTGGTGTTCGGCGCCTTGTGGGTGCCCGGCACCAGCGGCTCGAACGGGGCCTTCAGGCCCGGCAGGCCGGTGATGGAGAGGGCGCCCTGCGGGGTGCCGTGGTAGGCGACGGCGCGCGAGATGACCTTGTACTTGGTCGGCTTGCCGGTCAGCTTGAAGTACTGCTTGGCCAGCTTCCACGCGGTCTCGACGGCCTCGCCGCCACCGGTGGAGAAGAAGACCTTGTTCAGGTCGCCGGGCGCGTAGTGGGCCAGGCGCTCGGCCAGCTCGACGGCCTTCGGGTGGGCGTAGCTCCACACCGGGAAGAAGGCGAGCTCCTTGGCCTGCTTGGCAGCGGCCTCGGCCAGCTCCTCGCGGCCGTGGCCCGCCTGGACCACGAACAGGCCGGCGAGGCCGTCGAGGTACTTCTTGCCCTTGTCGTCCCAGACGTAGGTGCCTTCGCCCTTGACGATCGTCGGCACGGGGGAGTTCTCGTACGACGACATGCGGGTGAAGTGCATCCACAGGTGGTCGTAGGCGGTCTTGGAAAGGTCCTTCTGCGCCGGGTCGGCTGTCATCGGGTGCCCCAGGTGTAGGTCTGTTTCCGGAGCTTCAGGTAAACGAAGCTCTCGGTGCTCCGCACGCCGGGAAGCGCGCGGATGCGCTTGTTGATCATTTCGAGCAGGTGCTCGTCGTCCTCGCAGACCAGCTCGGCCAGCAGGTCGAACGAGCCTGCGGTGCAGACCACGTAGTCGACCTCGTCGAGGGCGGCCAGCGCGTCGGCGACGGGTTCGACATCGCCCTCGATCTTGATCCCCACCATCGCCTGGCGGGTGAACCCGACGGTGAGGGGATCGGTGACGGCGACGATCTGCATCACGCCTTGGTCGAGCAGCTTCTGAACCCGCTGGCGTACGGCTGCCTCCGAAAGGCCTACGGCCTTGCCGATGGCGGCGTACGGGCGGCGCCCGTCCTCCTGGAGCTGCTCGATGATCGCCTTGGAGGCGGCATCGAGGGGAACGCTCGCGTTCCGGTCGCGGTTGGCCACGACGCCACTGTGCCTGATCCACTTGCTCCGCGCAAGCCAGTGCACTGCTGATTTCGTTGCCATTTCCAAAATTGCATACGGATTACGTCGCATTCTCGGTCGAGGCCTGTCGATAACCGCAGCACCAGGGGTACCCTGGTCAGGTACACGCGCAGGCGTGCACAACCACCAGTGGACCGCGGCTCGCCGGGCCCGGCCACTCGGCGCCCGGTACCCTGGCGCCGGTCTTGCAACGTCGCAGGCCCAGACCGAGGAGAGACCCGTGAGCGAGCTTCGTACGCTGCGCAACTACATCAACGGTGAGTTCGTCGATGCGGCGGACGGCCGCACGCTGGACGTGATCGACCCGACCACCGGCCAGGTGTACGCCACCTCGCCGCTGTCCGGTCCGGCCGATGTGGACGCGGCGATGGCGTCGGCCGCCGTGGCGTTCCCGGCCTGGCGGGACGCCACCCCGAGCACCCGGCAGAAGCTGCTGCTGAAGATCGCGGACGCGGTCGAGGCGCGCGCCGAGGAGATCGTGGACGCCGAGTGTCGCAACACCGGCAAGCCGCGCGGCCTGACCCTTTCGGAGGAGATCGGCCCGATGGTCGACCAGCTCCGCTTCTTCGCCGGCGCCGCCCGCCTGCTCGAGGGCAAGGCCGCCGGTGAGTACATGGACGGGATGACCTCGATCATCCGCCGCGAGCCGGTGGGCGTCTGCGCCCAGGTCGCGCCGTGGAACTACCCGATGATGATGGCCGTCTGGAAGTTCGCCCCGGCCATCGCCGCGGGCAACACCGTGGTCCTCAAGCCCTCGGACACCACCCCGGCCTCCACCGTCCTGCTCGCCGAGATCATCGGCGGCATCCTCAAGGACCTGGAGCTGCCCGCCGGCATCTTCAACGTCGTCACCGGTGACCGCGAGACCGGCCGCCTGATGGTCGAGCACCGCACCCCCGCGATGGCCTCCATCACCGGTTCGGTGCGCGCCGGTATCCAGGTCGCCGAGTCCGCCTCCAAGGACGTCAAGCGCGTGCACCTCGAGCTGGGCGGCAAGGCCCCGGTCGTGGTCTTCGAGGACGCCGACATCGCCGAGGCCGTCGAGGGCATCTCGGTCGCCGGCTTCTTCAACGCCGGCCAGGACTGCACCGCGGCGACCCGCGTGCTGGTGCACGAGTCGATCCACGACGCGTTCGTGGAGGCCCTCGCCAAGGCCGCGGCCGACACCAAGACCGGTGGCATCGACGACGAGGACGTGCTCTACGGCCCGCTGAACAACGCCAACCAGCTCAAGCAGGTGGCCGGCTTCATCGACCGCCTCCCCTCCCACGCCAAGATCGAGGCCGGTGGCCACCAGGTCGGCGAGGTCGGCTACTTCTACGCCCCGACCGTCGTGTCCGGCCTGAAGCAGGACGACGAGATCATCCAGAACGAGGTCTTCGGCCCGGTCATCACCGTGCAGAAGTTCTCCGACGAGGAGCAGGCCGTCGAGTACGCCAACGGGGTGGAGTTCGCCCTGGCCTCCTCCGTCTGGACGAAGGACCACGCCCGGGCCATGCGGATGTCCCGCCGGCTGGACTTCGGCTGCGTCTGGATCAACACCCACATCCCGCTGGTCGCCGAGATGCCGCACGGTGGCTTCAAGAAGTCCGGCTACGGCAAGGACCTCTCCTCGTACGGCTTCGAGGACTACACCCGCGTCAAGCACGTCATGACCGCGATCTAAGGACCGTACGCAACCGGGTTCCTCCAGGGGCGCGGGGAACTGCGCGACCGAGGCACGACGTCCGTGCACGGTTGATCGCGCAGTTCCCCGCGCCCCTGCTTGTTCACCGATCTTGTCAGGGTGTCACGGCGACGCGTTGACCACGTGACAAGATGCAACTGCATGTCAGACGGCCGGTTCCCTAGGCTTGCCGCATGAGCATCCCCACCGCTGACTCAGCCGCCGGGCAGGCCGTGAAGGCCGCCGACCGCGCGCACGTCTTCCACTCGTGGTCCGCCCAGGCACTGATCGACCCCCTCGCGGTGGCCGGTGCCGAGGGCTCGTACTTCTGGGACTACGAGGGCAACCGCTACCTCGACTTCTCCTCGCAGCTGGTGAACACCAACATCGGGCACCAGCACCCGAAGGTGGTCGCCGCGATCCAGGAGCAGGCCGCGAAGCTCTGCACTCTCGCGCCCGGCTTCGCGGTGGAGTCGCGCAGCGAGGCCGCCCGGCTGATCGCCGAGCGCACCCCCGGTGACCTCGACAAGATCTTCTTCACCAACGGCGGGGCCGAGGCCGTCGAGAACGCCATCCGGATGGCCCGGCTGCACACCGGCCGGCAGAAGGTCATGTCGACCTACCGCTCGTACCACGGCGCCACCGCCAACGCGATCGCCCTGACCGGCGACCCGCGCCGCTGGGCCAACGAGACCGGCGTCTCCGGCATCGTCCACTTCTGGGGCCCGTACGCCTACCGCTCGCCGTTCCACTCGGAGAACGAGGCGCAGGAGTGCGAGCGCGCGCTGGCGCACCTCGAGGAGACGATCGCCTTCGAGGGCCCGCACACCGTCGCAGCGATCATCCTGGAGACCGTGGTCGGCACCGCAGGCATCCTGATCCCGCCGGCCGGGTACCTGGCGGGCGTCCGGGCGATCTGCGACCGCTACGGGATCGTCTTCATCCTGGATGAGGTCATGGCCGGCTTCGGCCGCACCGGTGAGTGGTTCGCCGCCGACCACTGGGGCGTCACCCCCGACCTGCTGACCTTCGCGAAGGGCGTCAACTCCGGCTATGTGCCGCTGGGCGGCGTGGCGATCAGCGCGGAGATCGCCGCAACCTTCGCCGAGCGGCCGTTCCCCGGCGGCCTGACCTACTCGGGTCACCCGCTGGCCTGCGCCTCCGCCGTGGCGACCATCAACGCGATGGCCGAGGAGGGCATCGTCGAGCACGCCAAGCACATCGGCGAGAACGTGCTCGGCCCCGGCCTGCGCGAGCTGGCGGAGCGTCACCCGTCGATCGGCGAGGTGCGCGGCCTCGGCGTCTTCTGGGCGCTCGACCTGGTGAAGAACCGTGAGACCCGCGAGCCGATGGTGCCGTACAACGCGTCCGGTGCCGCCAACGCGCCGATGGCCGAGCTGGCCGCCGCCTGCAAGCAGCGCGGCCTCTGGCCCTTCGTCAACATGAACCGCTTCCACGTGGTGCCGCCGTGCACCGTCACCGAGGAGGAGGCCAAGACCGGTCTGGCGATCCTCGACGAGGCACTGACGCTCACGGACGCGCACACCGTCTGACGACCAGCCGTCGCGGCCCCGGGCAGTGCTGCCCGGGGCCGCCCTGTGTTCGGAGAACATTCATGACCTTCACCCGTCGTAGCGTCCTGAGCGCCGCGGGCCTGCTCGGCCTGTCCGCCTGCGGCATACCCGCCGCCTACGTGCCGGACGACCGGCGCTCCGTCGCCGACCGTTCGGAACGGGACAGGGCGCTCAACTTCTCCAACTGGACGCAGTACATCGACGTCGACGAGAAGACCGGCAAGCGGCCCACCCTGGAGGAGTTCCGCCAGCGCACCGGCATCGACGTCACCTACACCGAGGACATCAACGACAACGACGAGTTCTTCGGCAAGATCAGCCCGGTGCTCGCCCAGGGCGGCGACCCGGGACGCGACCTGATGGTGGTCAGCGACTGGATGGCCGGGCGCTACGTGGCGCTCGGGTGGGTGCAGAAGCTCGACAAGGCGAACCTGCCCAACGTGACCGAGCACCTGGACCCGCAGCTCAGCCACCCCGCCTTCGACCCCGAGCGCACCCACAGCGTGCCCTGGCAGTCCGGGATCACCGGGATCGCGTACAACAGGAAGGCGCTCGGCCGGGAGATCCGGAGCACCGCCGAGCTGTGGGCCCCGGACCTCAAGGGGCGGGTCACGCTCTTCGCCGGGATGGACGAGGCACTGGGGTTGCTGATGCTGGCTCAGGGCGCGGACATCTCCGCCTTCACGGCCGACGACGCACACCGGGCCATGGACCAGGTCCAGAAGCTGGTCGACGGCAAGCACATCCGCCGCTTCACCGGCAACGACTACACCAGCGACCTGGCCTCCGGCGCGGCGATCGCCTGCCAGGCGTACTCCGGCGACGCGATCCAGCTGAAGGCGCAGAACCCCGACATCGAGTTCGTGGTGCCGGAGGAGGGGGCCGAGCTCTGGGCCGAGAGCCTTCTGGTCCCGGACCGGGCCGAGCACAAGCGCAACGCCGAGCTGCTGATCGACCACTACTACCAGCCCGAGGTGGCCGCCGAACTCGCCGCCTTCGTCCAGTACATCTGCCCGGTGCCGGCCGCCCGCGAGATCCTCGCCAAGGACCCGGAGACCGCCGCCCTCGCCGACGAGCCCCTGATCTTTCCCACCGACGAGATCCGCACCCGCCTCCACACCATGCGGGACGTCACGGCCGCCGAGCGGCCGGAGTTCCACCAGGTGTGGGGACAGGTGGCCGGCGTCTAGCCCGACTCAGCGGCGCACGGCGTCCAGCGCGAGCAGCGCGACGTGCAGGGACAGGCAGGACTCCACCTGGTCCAGGTCGACCGCCAGGATCCGCTCCACCTTGTGCAGCCGGTCGTAGAACGACGGCCGGGACAGGTGCGCGGCGTCGGCGGCTGCCGACTTGTTGCGGCCCTGCTCCAGGTAGATCCGCAGCATCTGCACCAGCTGGCTGCCGTGCTCCGCGTCGTACGCCAGCAGCGGGCCGAGTTCGCGCTCGACGTACGTCTGCAGCCGGGCGTCGTCCCGGAGCAGGTGCAGCAGACCGCGCAGCCGGACGTCCGGCAGCCGGTAGTACGCGGCCGCCCGTCCGCCCGGTGCGTCGTGCAGCGCGGCGTCGGCGACCTGGGTGGCCTCCAGCAGGGTGCGCCGGGCGTCCCGTACCGAGCCGACGGAGGAGCCGACGGCGATCACGGGCTCGGGTGCGGGTGATGCGGCGTCACGGGCACTGTCGGCGACCAGCTTGCGCAGCGCGGCGGCGAAGGCCTCCAGCGCGGCGTGCTCGTCCTGCTGGGAGCCGAGCGCGATCAGCAGGCCGACGCCCTCGTCGTCCAGCGCGCCGACCAGTGCGGAGAGCCGGCAGGTCCGGATCGCGGTGGCGGCCAGCTCGGTGAAGTCGCGCAGCCGGGCCTGGGCCTCCAGCGCGGCCGGGATGGGCCCTCGGCGCTGGCGCAGCATCACGCCGACCAGGCGTCGGCTCTCCAGCGGTACGCCCAGGGCCTGAGCCCGCAGCGCGACCTCCGACACCGTCAGGGCGTGGGTCAGGATGCCGGAGAGCAGCGTGCGGTGGGTCTGCCGCTCCAGGCTCTCGCGGTCGCGGACCACCAGGCGGTTGAGCGCCAGCGTCGCGGCGCCGCGCTCCAGCAGCATCGCGTACCGGTGCGGAGTGTCGGTGGGCAGTGGGCCGGGCTCGTCCACCAGCACCAGCCGCCCCCAGTCCTGGCCGCGAGCCCCGACCGTGGTGACCAGCCAGCCGCTGCGCGGGTCGTACCCCGTACGGCCGGGCGGGCGCACCCCTCGCGAGCGGCGTTCCCAGCTCTCCAGCAGCTCCGACTCCGGGCGGCCCGCGGTGTCGTGGGCGAGGACCTGGTGCGCCAGGTTCTCCAGCACCACCGGCGCTCCGGCCATCTGGGCCACCTGGCGGACCACCTCGCCGGGCTCGGCGCCCTCGACCGCCAGCTCGTTGAAGACCTGGTGCACCGCCTCCGAGGTGCGCAGCAGCTCCAGCTGGGCGTTGACCACCAGGGCGTGCACGGCCTCGGTGACGGCGACGAAGCGCAGCTCGCGACGGAGCACGATCAGCGGCAGTCCGCGCTGCTCGGCGGCGTGCACCAGCGCGCGTGGCAGGGTGTCGAAGTAGCGGCGCCCGAACTCGATCACCAGCCCGGCGACGCCGACCTCGTCCAGCTCCCGGACGTACCGGGCCAGCCCCTCGCGGTCCTCCGGCAGGGCGATTCCGGTGGTCAGCACCAGCTCGCCGCCCTGCAGGACCCCGGCGACGTCCGGCAGCTCGCTAACGTGGACCCAGCGCACCGGGCGTTCCAGGTGGTCGGCGCCGGCCACCACCTGGGGCAGGCCGCGCCGCATCACGTCCAGGTCGAGCACGCGGGCGACGGTGGGGAGCACGGGTGGGCCTCCTGGGGGGATCAGGCTGTCAGGTGAATCATGCATCGTGGCGACGCTCTGTTGCCCTCCTCGAAGCCTTCCACCCTGTAAGGCTTCTGCCGCCCCGGCTGTCGCAGTGACCCTTGTCACCCTCTCGGGCCAGCAGGCATCGTCAGCGGGTCAGCAGTGGCGAGAACCGGATATCACCGTCGGAATCCGTCGCGTAACCAGAAAGCAACAGCGGAATCCCTTGTGGGGTCAATCTGCGGCTGTCAGGATCGCGATCCCGGTGATCCGCCGGACGCCTGCCACGGCTGTGACCCGACCCGGGACGACCGCCGCAGTTGCGCCAATACGCCGACCGACGCGTGCAGCATGACGATCAGTCACCTCGGCAGCGGAATCACCGGCACATGGAGGAATCTGATGGACCTGACCACCTTCGGCTCAGGCGCGCAGTACATCGCGGGCCGCCTCACCGAGGGCACCGGAACGGAGCCCTTCCAGGTCGTCAACCCTGCGGACGGCAGCGTCGTCCAGGAGGTCAGGCTTGCCGCCACGGCCGACGTCGACTCCGCGGTCGCCGCCGCAAAGGCCGCCCTGCCCGAGTGGTCGGGTGTCACCCCCGGCGCCCGTTCCGAGGCCCTGCTCAGACTGGCCGGGATCCTCGCCGACCACGCCGAGGAGTTCGCCCGGGTCGAGACCGCGCAGACCGGCAAGCCGATCAAGCTCTCCACCGAGTTCGACGTGCCCGGCACCGTCGACAACACCTCGTTCTTCGCCGGTGCCGCCCGCAACCTGGAGGGCAAGGCGGCCGGTGAGTGGTCCGGCGACCACACCTCGTACGTCCGCCGAGAGGCGATCGGCGTGGTCGGTTCCATCTCCCCGTGGAACTACCCGCTGCAGATGGCCGCGTGGAAGATCCTCCCGGCCATCGCCGCCGGCAACACCATCGTGCTCAAGCCCGCCGAGCTCACCCCGCTCACCTCGCTGATGTTCGCCCGCGCCTGTACCGAGGCCGGCATCCCCGACGGCGTGGTCAACGTCGTCACCGGCGCGGGCCGCAGCGCGGGCGAGCACCTGGTCTCGCACCCCGACGTCGCGATGGTGTCCTTCACCGGCTCCACCCCCGTCGGCAAGCGGGTCGCCGAGCTCGCCACCGCGACGGTCAAGCGCACGCACCTCGAACTCGGAGGCAAGGCCCCCTTCGTGGTCTTCGACGACGCCGATCTGGACGCCGCGGTCCACGGTGCCGTCGCCGCCTCCCTGATCAACAGCGGGCAGGACTGCACCGCGGCCACCCGCGCCTACGTCCAGCGCCCGCTGTACGAGGCCTTCGTGGCCGGGGTCGCCGAGCTGTACGCGGCGATCCGCCTCGGCGACCCGATGAACCCGCAGACCGACCTCGGCCCGCTGGTCTCGTACACCCACCGGGACCGGGTGGCCGGATTCGTCGAGCGCGCCCGCGGCTACGGCGCCACGATCGTGACCGGCGGCCAGGCCCCGGCCAAGGGCCACGACGGCACCGACCTCAGCCTCGGCGCCTACTACCGGCCCACCCTGATCACCGGCGTCGCCCAGGACAGCGAGGTGGTGCAGGGCGAGATCTTCGGCCCGGTGCTGGTCGCGCTGCCCTTCGACAGCGACGACGAAGGCCTGCGGCTGGCCAACGACACCCCGTACGGCCTCGCCGCCTCCGCCTGGACCCGCGACATCCACCGCTCGCTGCGCGCGACCCGCGAGATCGCGGCCGGCTGCGTCTGGGTCAACGACCACATCCCGATCATCAGCGAGATGCCGCACGGCGGCTACAAGTCCTCCGGCTACGGCAAGGACATGTCGCAGTACTCGCTCGACGAGTACACGCAGGTCAAGCACGTCATGTTCGACACCACGGCGGTCGCCCGCAAGGACTGGCACCGCACGATCTTCGGAGACAGATAACCCCCGTCGTCTCCCCAGCCTCTTCCCCCAGGAGGGTGTCCCCGCATGGAGCTCAACGAGATCACCGACGGCCTGTCAGAGCCGGTCCGCAAGGCCTGGATACGCAGTCTGACCAACGGCCGGGCCGCCATGACCCGCAGGATGCTGCTGCGGGCCACGGCCCTCGCGGCCGGTGCGGGCAGCCTCGCCGCCTGCGGCATCCCGCCGGCCAAGAGCTCTTCCACCGGCAGCAACGACGCCCCGGCCAACTCCGCCAAGGACCTCTCCGACTCGGAGAAGGTGGTGAACTTCTCCAACTGGCCGCTCTACATCGACGTGGACGAGAAGGACAAGGAGAAGCACGGCACCCTCGACGAGTTCGCCGCCGCCACCGGCATCAAGGTCAAGTACACCGAGGACATCAACGACAACGTCGAGTTCTTCGGCAAGGTCAAGCCGCAGCTCGCGGCGGGCCAGGACACCGGCCGCGACCTGATGGTGCTCACCGACTGGATGGCCGGCCGGCTGATCCGGCTCGGCTGGGCACAGAAGCTGGACGCCGCCAACGTCACCAACGCCATCACCAACCTCGAGAGCCGCTTCCGCGCCCCCGACTGGGACCCGGGCCGCCAGTACTCCTACCCGTGGGCCGGTATCCAGGTCGTCGTCGCGTACAACAAGAAGGCCACCAAGGGGAAGGCCGTCACCAGCGTCAGCCAGCTGCTCGACGACCCCGAGCTGAAGGGTCGCGTCACCTTCCTCTCCGAGATGCGCGACACCATCGGGATGACCCTGCTCGACATGGGCAAGGACCCGGCGAAGTTCACCGCCGACGACTACAACGCCGCCATCGCGCGGCTGCAGAAGGCCGTCGACAGCAAGCAGATCCGCAAGTTCACCGGCAACGACTACGGCCAGGAGCTCTCCTCCGGCGACATCGCGGCCTGCGTGGCCTGGGGCGGCGACCTGATCCAGCTCAAGGCGGACAACCCCGACATCGAGTTCGTCATCCCCGAGGCGGGCTACGTCGCGTCCACCGACAACATGCTGATCCCGGCCAAGGCCCAGCACAAGAAGAACGCCGAGCTGCTGATCAACTTCTACTACCAGCCGAAGGCCGCGGCCGAACTGACGGCGGGCATCAACTACGTCTCCCCGGTCGTCGGTGTGAAGGACGAGCTTGCCAAGCTGGCCCCGGACGTGGCGGCCAACCCGCTGGTCATTCCCTCTCCGGAGATGGCCGCCAAGGTCCACGTCTTCCGGTCCCTGACCGAGGCCGAGGAGACGGAGTTCGAGGACAAGTTCTCCAAGCTGATCGGCGCCTGACCCCCACGACGGCATCTGAGCACCTGACAGAGAGACACCATGACTGAGCAGCAGCGCGACGCCTCGGCGTCCGGCGGAGACGTCCGCCTCACCGGTATCGGCAAGACCTACGGCGGAGTGGCCGCCGTACACCCGCTCGACCTGACCGTGCCCCAAGGCTCGTTCTTCGCCCTGCTCGGTGCCTCCGGCTGCGGTAAGACCACCACGCTCCGCATGATCGCCGGTCTGGAGGAGCCCACCAGCGGCACCGTCCTGATCGGCGGTCAGGACGTCACCGCCCTGCCCCCGTACAAGCGGCCGGTGAACACCGTCTTCCAGAGCTACGCGCTCTTCCCGCACCTCGACATCTACGAGAACGTCGCCTTCGGCCTGCGCCGCCGGGGCAAGAAGGACGTCAAGAAGCAGGTCGAGGACATGCTCGACCTCGTCGAGCTCGGCCCGTACGCCCGGCGCAAGCCGCACCAGCTCTCCGGCGGCCAGCAGCAGCGCGTCGCCGTGGCCCGCGCCCTGATCAACCACCCGCAGGTGCTGCTGCTGGACGAGCCGCTCGGCGCCCTCGACCTCAAGCTGCGCCGCCAGATGCAGCTGGAGCTCAAGCGCATCCAGACCGAGGTCGGCATCACCTTCGTCCACGTCACCCACGACCAGGAGGAGGCCATGACCATGGCCGACACCATCGCGGTGATGAACGCGGGCCGGGTCGAGCAGCTGGGCGCCCCCACCGACCTCTACGAGAACCCGGCCACCACCTTCGTCGCCAACTTCCTCGGCCAGTCCAACCTGATCCCCGCCGAGGTCACCGGCACCTCCGACGGCGACCTGCTGGTCTCCGCCTCCGGCGTACGCCTGGCGATGCCCAGGTCTCGCTGCGCGACCGACGCCAAGAAGGTCTACCTGGGCGTACGGCCCGAGAAGATCACCCTCGCGGCAGCGGGCGCAGAGATAGCCGAGGGCCGCAACCGGCTCACCGGCACCGTGATCGACTCCAGCTTCATCGGCGTCTCCACCCAGTACGTGGTGCGCTCGGAAGCCGGCCAGGAGATCGCGGTCTTCGAGCAGAACATGGACCGCGACACCCGGATAGCCCCCGGCGCCTCCGTTGTCCTGCACTGGAACCCGGCCCACTCGTTCGGCCTCGACGCCGCCCAGGCGATCGACGCCGGCACCGGGGAGGAAGCCGCATGACCGCCGTCGCCGAACCCGCGGTGGTGCCGCTCCAGGAGCCGAAACGCCGCCGCAAGCTCACCCCCTACTGGCTGCTGCTCCCCGGCATCGCCTGGCTGGTGATCTTCTTCGCGGTGCCGATGGTCTACCAGGCCTCCACCTCGCTGCAGACCGGCTCGCTGGAGCAGGGCTTCAAGCTCACCTGGCACCTCGCCACCTACTGGGACGCGCTGGTCGAGTACAAGTGGCACTTCGTCCGCTCGTTCTCCTACGCGGCCATCGCCACCGTGCTCTGCCTGGCCATCGGCTACCCGCTCGCGTACACGATCGCCTTCAAGGCGAGCAAGCGCTGGCGCAACGTCATCCTCATCCTGGTGATCGCGCCGTTCTTCACCAGCTTCCTGATCCGCACGCTGGCCTGGAAGACCATCCTCTCGGACGGTGGCCCGGTCGTCGGCGCGCTCAACACCCTGCACATCCTGAACGTCACCGACGCGCTCGGCCTGACCTCCGGCCAGCGGGTACTGGCCACGCCGCTCGCGGTGGTCTGCGGTCTGACGTACAACTTCCTGCCGTTCATGATCCTGCCGCTCTACACCTCGCTGGAGCGGATCGACCCGAGGCTGCACGAGGCGGCCGGCGACCTGTACGCGCGGCCGTTCACCGTCTTCCGCAAGGTCACCTTCCCGATCTCGCTGCCGGGTGTCGTCGCGGGCACGCTGCTCACCTTCATCCCGGCCTCCGGCGACTACATCAACGCTCAGCTGCTCGGCTCGCCGAGCGAGCAGATGGTCGGCAACGGGATCCAGAAGCAGTTCCTCAACGTCCTCGCCTACCCGACCGCGGCGGCGCTGAGCTTCATTCTGATGGCCCTGATCCTGGGCATGGTGACGGTCTACATGCGCAAGGCCGGGACGGAGGAACTCGTCTGATGTCTCGAATCCTGACGTGGGTGCGCGCGCACCTGGTGGTGCTGGCCGGCATCCTCGCCCTCGCGTACCTGATCCTGCCCAACCTGGTGGTCCTCGCCTTCTCGTTCAACAAGCCCACGGGCAAGTTCAACTACGAGTGGTCCCAGTTCTCCACCGACGCCTGGACCGACCCCTGCGGTGTGGCCGACATGTGCGGCTCGCTCTCGCTCAGCCTGCAGATCGCGCTGCTCGCCACCCTCGGAGCCACGGTGCTCGGCACCATGGTCGCCTTCGCGCTGGCGCGCTACCGCTTCCGCGGCCGGTCGGCGACCACCGCGCTGATCTTCCTGCCGATGGCCATGCCCGAGGTGGTCATGGCCGCCTCGCTGGGCACGCTCTTCCTCAACATGCGGATCCAGTTCGGCTTCCTGACCATCCTGATCGCGCACATCATGTTCTGCCTGAGCTTCGTGGTGACGGCGGTCAAGGCGCGCGTGATGAGCATGGACCCGCGGCTGGAGCAGGCGGCCCAGGACCTCTACGCCACCCCGACCCAGACCTTCCTGCGGGTCACCCTGCCGCTCGCCGCCCCCGGCATCGCAGCAGGCGCGCTGCTCAGTTTCGCGCTCTCCTTCGACGACTTCATCATCACCCAGTTCAACTCGGGCCCGACCACCGTCACCTTCCCGATGTTCGTCTGGGGCGCCTCGCAGCGCGGCATCCCGGTGCAGGTCAACGTGATCGGCACCGCGATGTTCATCGCCGCGGTGGTGCTGACCGTGGGCGGCCAGTGGATCGGAAACCGTCGAAAGGCGAGGGCCTGACAGCGTCTCTTGCCCCATTCTTTCCTTGTGGGGCTCATATCACCGTCAATGATCAGAAAGTAGCTGATACAGCATGGACTCCGCCCGTGCGCTCAGTGATGCCCGGCCCACCTCCTTCTGGCTGGAGGACCCGGGGCGGCCGCAGGCCCTGTCCGCCCTGGTCGGTGACACCAGATGCGATCTGCTGGTGGTCGGCGGCGGCTACTCGGGTCTCTGGACCGCTCTGATCGCCAAGGAGCGTGACCCCTCTCTGGACGTCGTCCTGGTCGAGGGGCACGAGGTGGGCTGGGCGGCCTCCGGGCGCAACGGCGGGTTCTGCGCCGCCAGCCTCACCCACGGATTCGGGAACGGCCTCCAGCGCTGGCCCGGCGAACTAGCCGAGCTGGAGCGGCAGGGGAAGGCCAACCTCCAGGCCATGGAGGACACGCTCAAGCGCTACGACATCGACTGCGAGTGGGAGCGTACGGGCGAGATCGACGTCGCCACCCAGCCGCACCAGCTCGCCGAGCTGCACGAGGTCGCCGAGGCCGCCGCCGAGTACGGCTTCGACCTGACCGTCCTGGACGCCGACCAGCTGCGCAAGCAGGTCGACTCGCCCACGTTCCTGGGCGGCCTCTGGGACAAGGACGGGGTGGCAATGGTGCACCCGGCCAAGCTGGCCTGGGGCCTCAAGGCCGCCTGCCTCGCCCAGGGCGTCCGGATCTTCGAGCGCACGCGCGCCCTCTCGCTGGCCGAGCACGGCAGCGGCCTGGCCGTCCGCACCCCGTACGGAAGGGTCTTCGCGCGGCAGGTCGCGCTCGGGACGAACGTCTTCCCCTCGCTGCTCAAGCGCGTCCGGCCGTACCTCGTCCCGGTGTACGACTACGCGCTGATGACCGAGCCGCTGAACGACGAGCAGATGGCGTCCATCGGCTGGGCCGGGCGCCAGGGCCTCGGCGACAGCGCCAACAAGTTCCACTACTTCCGGCTCTCCGCCGACAACCGGATCCTCTGGGGCGGCTACGACGCCGTCTACCACTACGGCGGCAGGATGCGGGCCGAGCACGACCAGCGCCCGGAGACCTTCCACACCCTCTCGCGGAACTTCTTCCGGACCTTCCCGCAGCTGGAGGGCCTCCGGTTCACCCACGCGTGGGGCGGGGCGATCGACACCTGCACCCGGTTCTCCGCCTTCTTCGACACCGCCTACCGGGGGCGGGTCGCGTACGCGGCCGGGTTCACCGGCCTCGGCGTGGGGGCGACCAGGTACGGCGCGGAGGTCATGCTCGACCTGCTGGCCGGTGAGCCGACGGAGCGCACGTCGCTGGAGATGGTGCGCAGCAAGCCGCTGCCGTTCCCGCCGGAGCCGGTGCGCTGGGCCGGGATCGAGCTCACCAAGTGGTCACTGGACCGCTCCGACCGGAACGGCGGACACCGCAACCTGTGGCTGCGGACGATGGACCGGCTCGGGCTGGGCTTCGACAGCTGACGCCGGTCCGTGGTCGAGGGGCGCATTCCGCTCGGAGGTTTCCAGCGGATGCGCCCCTCTGGCCTGCCCGGAACCGTGTAAGAGATCTGCTCGGTTCTCCTCTCCCTCGTGACGGCCGCGTCCCACGGGCCGGCGCCACGAGCGGAGGACCAGCCATGGAGAACACCCCACGCGACAGGGCGGTGGACTGGCTGGCCGCAGCCGCCCCCGACCCGGAGGCCTGCCGCCGGGAATGGGAGCGCACCGGGCTCGGTGTTTCGCTGCTCCCCGCCGGTCGCCTCTGGGACGTGCTGCTCGTGCCCGGCGACCTCGGGCAGCTCACGCACTCCGTCCTGGCCCGGCTACCGGGCGGTGCCGGCCCGGTGTTCGCGGACTTCGGGGACGAGCACTGCGGCTTCCTCGTCCCGGTGGGCACGGCCGCCCGATGGGTCGGCACCGGGGTACGGGGAGCGGGCGACGGCACCTGGGTCGTGGTCCCGCATCCGGCCGGCCGCAGCCGGGGAGTGCGCTGGCTCGCTCCGCCGGACGGGTCCGGGAGGCTGACCGACCCGGTGCTGCTGGAGCTTGCGCTTCACGAGGCGGCGGCGCGGCTGTACGTGGCGGAGTGATCGCGGGGGCGGCGGGCGTCGCCGCTGCCATCACCCAGATGCCGCACCCGACGACCTGTAAGGCTGAATCTCCGATCCCCGTCATGCTGTTCGTTGAGGTGGGCCCGGCCGGTCCGCAGACTGGAGTAGAGCGCGGTAGCCCCGTGATCCCGTCGCCCGGCCGAAGTCGGGTGGCGCCGTACAAGGGACCGGCGGCAGGCGTGCCGTACGGGACTTCGGAGGCAGACGATCTTGAGCAAGCACACCATCCACTGGATCAACGGCGCCGCCGTCGCCACCGCCGGCTCCGCGCCGCGCCGCGGCGACATCTTCGACCCGGCCACCGGCCAGGTGACCGGGCAGGTCGACTTCGCGGAGATCGCCGAGGTCGACCAGGCCGTCGCCGCAGCCTCATCGGCCTTCGCCGAGTGGCGGCACGCGTCGATCGCCAAGCGCACCCAGGTGCTCTTCGCCTTCCGCGAGCTCTTCAACGCCCGGAAGGACGAGCTGGCCTCGATCATCGTCTCCGAGCACGGCAAGGTGCACTCGGACGCGCTGGGCGAGCTGGCCCGTGGCCAGGAGGTCATCGAATACGCCTGCGGCATCCCGCAGCTGATCAAGGGCGGCTTCACCGAGCAGGCCTCCACCGGTATCGACGTCTACTCGATCCGCCAGCCGCTCGGCCCGGTCGCGATCATCTCGCCGTTCAACTTCCCGGCCATGGTGCCGATGTGGTTCTTCCCGATCGCGATCGCCGCCGGTAACACGGTCGTTCTCAAGCCCTCGGAGAAGGACCCGTCCGCCGCGAACTTCATGGCGGAGCTGTGGAAGGAGGCCGGCCTCCCCGACGGCGTCTTCAACGTCGTGCACGGTGACAAGGTCGCCGTCGACCGCCTGCTGGAGCACCCCGACATCAAGTCGGTCAGTTTCGTCGGTTCGACGCCGATCGCCCGGTACGTCTACGAGACCGGCACGCGGTACGGCAAGCGGGTGCAGGCTCTCGGCGGAGCCAAGAACCACATGCTCGTCCTTCCCGACGCCGACCTGGACCTCAGCGCGGACGCCGCCATCAACGCCGGCTTCGGCGCCGCCGGCGAGCGCTGCATGGCGGTCTCGGTGCTCGTCGCGGTCGACCCGATCGGCGACGAGCTGGTCGAGAAGATCAAGCACCGGATGGCCACCCTGAAGGTCGGCCCGGGCTGCAACGGCGACTCCGAGATGGGCCCGCTGGTCACCGGCCAGCACCGCGACAAGGTCACCTCGTACGTCGAGTCCGGCCTGGCGGACGGCGCCGACCTGGCGGTCGACGGCCGAAAGCACGTGATCGCGGCCGAGGACGCCTCCGGCACCCCCACCGCTGACGGCTTCTGGCTCGGGCCGACCCTCTTCGACCACGTCAAGCCCGGCATGTCCGTGTACAACGACGAGATCTTCGGCCCGGTCCTCTCGGTGGTCCGCGTCTCCTCCTACGAGGAGGGCCTGGCCCTGATCAACGCCAACCCGTACGGCAACGGCACCGCGATCTTCACCAACGACGGTGGCGCCGCGCGGCGCTTCCAGCACGAGGTCGAGGTCGGCATGGTCGGCATCAACGTGCCGATCCCGGTGCCGGTCGCCTACTACTCCTTCGGCGGCTGGAAGGCCTCGCTGTTCGGTGACGCCCACGCCTACGGACCGGACGGCGTCCAGTTCTTCACCCGCGGCAAGGCCGTGACCCAGCGTTGGCTGGACCCGTCGCACGGCGGGATCAACCTGGGCTTCCCGACCAACAGCTGACCCGTCAGCGGTACTTGGACCGACCGAGCCGACCGGACCCGCAGGTCCGGTCGGCTCGGTTTGCGTTGGCCGCTCCATGGGCGTAGTGTTCCCTAGTCGCTCGGCAGGGAGCACCGGACACGCATCGGCGCGGACGGTCCCGGGGCGGCCAATCCTTGAAACACCACTTCACTTCCCAACCGGGTCGCTTCTTGTCGCGCTCTGGCGGGAATTGCTGTGTGCGTTTATATGGATTGCGGCTGGATTCGCTTTTCGGGGCGGGGATCGGCTAAGGTTTGAAACGTCGGACAGGCCGTCAGGCCGGTTCCGATGAAAGCGAGTCAGGGAAGAGCGCGAGTTCGGATCTGATAAGCTTGAAACACGAAAGAACGAAGCGCCCGGAGAGACACGAGAGTGTTTTGAAGGAAGTGTCCGTTCCTTGAGAACTCAACAGCGTGCCAAAAGTCAACGCCAGATATGTTGACATCCCCGGCCTGGACTTCGGTCCGGGTTGGAGATTCCTTTTGAAGTAAAAACACAGCGAGGACGCAGTGCGCGGGATCACCCTATTCCGGTGGTTGCCGTGCCGCTCAACGCGAGTGTCTCACCCGATTACGGGTAAACATTCACGGAGAGTTTGATCCTGGCTCAGGACGAACGCTGGCGGCGTGCTTAACACATGCAAGTCGAACGATGAAGCTCTTCGGAGTGGATTAGTGGCGAACGGGTGAGTAACACGTGGGAAATCTGCCCTGCACTCTGGGACAAGCCTTGGAAACGAGGTCTAATACCGGATATGACCTGCCTCCGCATGGGGGTGGGTGGAAAGCTCCGGCGGTGCAGGATGATCCCGCGGCCTATCAGCTTGTTGGTGGGGTAACGGCCCACCAAGGCGACGACGGGTAGCCGGCCTGAGAGGGCGACCGGCCACACTGGGACTGAGACACGGCCCAGACTCCTACGGGAGGCAGCAGTGGGGAATATTGCACAATGGGCGAAAGCCTGATGCAGCGACGCCGCGTGAGGGATGACGGCCTTCGGGTTGTAAACCTCTTTCAGCAGGGAAGAAGCGCAAGTGACGGTACCTGCAGAAGAAGCACCGGCTAACTACGTGCCAGCAGCCGCGGTAATACGTAGGGTGCGAGCGTTGTCCGGAATTATTGGGCGTAAAGAGCTCGTAGGCGGCCTGTCGCGTCGGATGTGAAAGCCCGGGGCTTAACCCCGGGTCTGCATTCGATACGGGCAGGCTGGAGTGTGGTAGGGGAGATCGGAATTCCTGGTGTAGCGGTGAAATGCGCAGATATCAGGAGGAACACCGGTGGCGAAGGCGGATCTCTGGGCCATTACTGACGCTGAGGAGCGAAAGCGTGGGGAGCGAACAGGATTAGATACCCTGGTAGTCCACGCCGTAAACGTTGGGAACTAGGTGTTGGCGACATTCCACGTCGTCGGTGCCGCAGCTAACGCATTAAGTTCCCCGCCTGGGGAGTACGGCCGCAAGGCTAAAACTCAAAGGAATTGACGGGGGCCCGCACAAGCAGCGGAGCATGTGGCTTAATTCGACGCAACGCGAAGAACCTTACCAAGGCTTGACATATACCGGAAAGCTGCAGAGATGTAGCCCCCCTTGTGGTCGGTATACAGGTGGTGCATGGTTGTCGTCAGCTCGTGTCGTGAGATGTTGGGTTAAGTCCCGCAACGAGCGCAACCCTTGTTCTGTGTTGCCAGCATGCCTTTCGGGGTGATGGGGACTCACAGGAGACTGCCGGGGTCAACTCGGAGGAAGGTGGGGACGACGTCAAATCATCATGCCCCTTATGTCTTGGGCTGCACACGTGCTACAATGGTCGGTACAAAGGGCTGCGATGCCGCGAGGCGGAGCGAATCCCAAAAAGCCGGCCTCAGTTCGGATTGGGGTCTGCAACTCGACCCCATGAAGTTGGAGTTGCTAGTAATCGCAGATCAGCATGCTGCGGTGAATACGTTCCCGGGCCTTGTACACACCGCCCGTCACGTCACGAAAGTCGGTAACACCCGAAGCCGGTGGCCTAACCCGTAAGGGGAGGAGCCGTCGAAGGTGGGACCAGCGATTGGGACGAAGTCGTAACAAGGTAGCCGTACCGGAAGGTGCGGCTGGATCACCTCCTTTCTAAGGAGCACATAGCCAGACTCGAGCGAACGCCTCGAGTTGGTTGCTCATGGGTGGAACGTTGACTATTCGGCACGCTCGGTTGATGGCCGCCAGTACTGCACTTCGGTGCGTGGAAGACGGTTCATGGGTCGGGTGTGTCGGGCACGTTGTTGGGTCCTGAGGGAACGGCCGTCATGGTCGTTGCTTCAGAGATGCCGGTCCCACTGACAGCGCTCCTGGTGAGCGTCGTAGGTGGGTGACTGGTCGTTGTTTGAGAACTGCACAGTGGACGCGAGCATCTGTGGCCAAGTTTTTAAGGGCGCACGGTGGATGCCTTGGCACCAGGAACCGATGAAGGACGTGGGAGGCCACGATAGTCCCCGGGGAGCCGTCAACCAGGCTTTGATCCGGGGGTTTCCGAATGGGGAAACCCGGCAGTCGTCATGGGCTGTCACCCATACCTGAACACATAGGGTATGTGGAGGGAACGCGGGGAAGTGAAACATCTCAGTACCCGCAGGAAGAGAAAACAACCGTGATTCCGGGAGTAGTGGCGAGCGAAACCGGATGAGGCTAAACCGAGATGGTGTGAGACCCGGCAGGGGTTGCCGTTTCGGGGTCGTGGGAGTGAGCTTGATCGGTCTGCCGGCCGGTCGGCGAGTCAGAAACCGTTGGTGTAGTCGAAGGACATGCGAAAGGTCCGGCGTAGAGGGTAAGACCCCCGTAGACGAAACATCAGCGGCTTGCTTGCTCATTTCCCAAGTAGCACGGGGCCCGAGAAATCCCGTGTGAATCTGGCGGGACCACCCGCTAAGCCTAAATATTCCCTGGTGACCGATAGCGGATAGTACCGTGAGGGAATGGTGAAAAGTACCGCGGGAGCGGAGTGAAATAGTACCTGAAACCGTGTGCCTACAAGCCGTGGGAGCGTCGGACATGCAGTTTACTGTGTGTCTCGTGACTGCGTGCCTTTTGAAGAATGAGCCTGCGAGTTTGCGGTGTGTAGCGAGGTTAACCCGTGTGGGGTAGCCGTAGCGAAAGCGAGTCCGAATAGGGCGTCTGAGTTGCATGCCCAAGACCCGAAGCGGAGTGATCTAGCCATGGGCAGGTTGAAGCGCGGGTAAGACCGTGTGGAGGACCGAACCCACCAGGGTTGAAAACCTGGGGGATGACCTGTGGTTAGGGGTGAAAGGCCAATCAAACTCCGTGATAGCTGGTTCTCCCCGAAATGCATTTAGGTGCAGCGTCACGTGTTTCTTGCCGGAGGTAGAGCACTGGATAGGCGATGGGCCTCACCGGGTTACTGACCTTAGCCAAACTCCGAATGCCGGTAAGTGAGAGCGTGGCAGTGAGACTGTGGGGGATAAGCTCCATGGTCGAGAGGGAAACAGCCCAGAACACCGACTAAGGTCCCTAAGCGTGTGCTAAGTGGGAAAGGATGTGGAGTCGCAGAGACAACCAGGAGGTTGGCTTAGAAGCAGCCACCCTTGAAAGAGTGCGTAATAGCTCACTGGTCAAGTGATTCCGCGCCGACAATGTAGCGGGGCTCAAGCACACCACCGAAGTCGTGTCATTGCAGCAATACCCCCAACGGGGGCTGTGATGGGTAGGGGAGCGTCGTGTGCCGGGTGAAGCAGCGGTGGAAACCAGTTGTGGACGGTACACGAGTGAGAATGCAGGCATGAGTAGCGATACAAGAGTGGGAAACTCTTGCGCCGATTGACCAAGGGTTCCTGGGTCAAGCTGATCTGCCCAGGGTAAGTCGGGACCTAAGGCGAGGCCGACAGGCGTAGTCGATGGACAACGGGTTGATATTCCCGTACCCGCTTTGAAGCGCCAACGCTGAACCAGGTGATGCTAAGGCCGCGAAGCCGGCCCGGAGTCTTCGGACAAAGGGACGTGGTGGAGCCGCCGGACCAAGTCTGCAGTAGGTGAGCGATGGGGTGACGCAGGAAGGTAGTCCAGCCCGGGCGGTGGTTGTCCCGGGGTAAGGGTGTAGGACGCAAGGTAGGCAAATCCGCCTTGCACATAGTCTGAGACCTGATGCCGAGCCGATTGTGGTGAAGTGGATGATCCTATGCTGTCGAGAAAAGCCTCTAGCGAGTTTCATGGCGGCCCGTACCCCAAACCGACTCAGGTGGTCAGGTAGAGAATACCGAGGCGTTCGGGTGAACTATGGTTAAGGAACTCGGCAAAATGCCCCCGTAACTTCGGGAGAAGGGGGGCCGGATCTGGTGAGGGAACTTGCTTCCTGAGCTGGGGCCGGCCGCAGAGACCAGCGAGAAGCGACTGTTTACTAAAAACACAGGTCCGTGCGAAGCCGTAAGGCGATGTATACGGACTGACGCCTGCCCGGTGCTGGAACGTTAAGGGGACCGGTTAGTCCGATTTCGGTCGGGCGAAGCTGAGAACTTAAGCGCCAGTAAACGGCGGTGGTAACTATAACCATCCTAAGGTAGCGAAATTCCTTGTCGGGTAAGTTCCGACCTGCACGAATGGCGTAACGACTTCTCGACTGTCTCAACCATAGGCCCGGTGAAATTGCATTACGAGTAAAGATGCTCGTTTCGCGCAGCAGGACGGAAAGACCCCGGGACCTTTACTATAGCTTGATATTGGTGTTCGGTTCGGCTTGTGTAGGATAGGTGGGAGACTTTGAAACCCAAACGCCAGTTTGGGTGGAGTCGTCGTTGAAATACCACTCTGGTCGTGCTGGATGTCTAACCTGGGTCCGTGATCCGGATCAGGGACAGTGTCTGGTGGGTAGTTTAACTGGGGCGGTTGCCTCCTAAAGAGTAACGGAGGCGCCCAAAGGTTCCCTCAGCCTGGTTGGCAATCAGGTGTTGAGTGTAAGTGCACAAGGGAGCTTGACTGTGAGACCGACGGGTCGAGCAGGTGCGAAAGCAGGGACTAGTGATCCGGCGGTGGCTTGTGGAAGCGCCGTCGCTCAACGGATAAAAGGTACCCCGGGGATAACAGGCTGATCTTCCCCAAGAGTCCATATCGACGGGATGGTTTGGCACCTCGATGTCGGCTCGTCGCATCCTGGGGCTGGAGTAGGTCCCAAGGGTTGGGCTGTTCGCCCATTAAAGCGGTACGCGAGCTGGGTTTAGAACGTCGTGAGACAGTTCGGTCCCTATCCGCTGTGCGCGTAGGAGTGTTGAGAAGGGCTGTCCCTAGTACGAGAGGACCGGGACGGACGAACCTCTGGTGTGCCAGTTGTCCTGCCAAGGGCATGGCTGGTTGGCTACGTTCGGGAGGGATAACCGCTGAAAGCATCTAAGCGGGAAGCCTGCTTCGAGATGAGCACTCCCACCTCCTTGAGAGGGTAAGGCTCCCAGTAGACGACTGGGTTGATAGGCCGGATGTGGAAGCCCTGTAAGGGGTGGAGCTGACCGGTACTAATAGGCCGAGGGCTTGTCCTCAGTTGCTCGCGTCCACTGTGTTGTTCTGAAACAACGACCCCACACCAGGTCACGGTGTGGTGCGGCGAAAAGTTTCATAGTGTTTCGGTGGTCATAGCGTGAGGGAAACGCCCGGTTACATTCCGAACCCGGAAGCTAAGCCTCGTAGCGCCGATGGTACTGCAGGGGGGACCCTGTGGGAGAGTAGGACGCCGCCGAACAATCATTCAGGGCCGTGGCCCCAGCGATTCGCTGGGGCCACGGCCTTTTTGTTTTTCCGAATGGAGGTAGTCCTAGGTCCACCCCAAAGTCGGGTCCAGGGGCTACTGCGCGGACCGACGCGTCCGGACAGACTGGTGCCCGGATCGTAGGGGTGTGAACAGAGGGGTGCACATGGTGAGTCCGAGCGTGCCGGCCGCCGGTGGTTGGGCGGGGCGGTATCGAGAGTGGGCGGCGGCGGGCCTGCTGGCCCAACGTCAGTGCTTGCAGGTCGCGGTCCAGGCGACGGCCGGCCCCTTCGTTCTCTTCTTCTGGGCCGTGGCGTCTCTCGCCGTCCTGCTCGACGGCCCGAACGACGACTTGAGGATCTCGCTGGTCGCCCTGGTGGGGCTGGCGGCGTGGCCGGCAGGTCTGTTCTGGGTGAGCCGGTACAACAGTGCGGTGTCGAAGCGGAGGGCGGACGCCTGGTACGGGGTGGTCATAGCCCAGCGACACCGCACCATCCCCGTCCCCACGCAGGACGAGCGGGGGCACTGGTGGACGGGGCACTCGTACTACCGGCAGCGCCGGGTGGCCGAGTCGGTGCTGTTCGTACGTGAGGTGGCCAGCGATCCCGAGACCTGGCGTGACGTCAGGTGGCTTGTGGGCAATGGCGCGGCGGCAGCGGTCCTCGCAATCCCCAGCCTCGCTCTGCTCGTGTTCGGCGCGGTGACGGCAGCCGTCCAACTGCTGGAGGTCTACTCCAACCGCGGGTTCTACCTGGCCACCGAAGGCCTCGACCAGATTCTCCAGTTCGTGGTCGGCCTGGTGATCATCGGACTCGGTCTGGCCGTGGCTCCCCCCGCGATGCGTCTCTACGGGGAGTGGATGCACCGGGCGCTCGACCCGCAGGTCTCCGGGAAGCTGGAGAAGGCCCGGCTGACCAAGCGGGTGGAGCACCTCACCACGACCAGGGCGGATGCCGTCGGCAGCCAGGCCGCCGAGCTCAGGCGCATCGAGCGGGATCTCCACGACGGTGCCCAGGCGCGGCTGGTCGCGATCGGCATGACCCTCGGCACCATCGAGCATCTGATGGACAGTGACCCGCCGGCTGCCCGGCAGTTGCTCGCCGACGCCCGCCAGTCCTCGGCCACGGCGCTGCAGGAGCTGCGTGACCTGGTCCGCGGCATCCATCCGCCGGTCCTGGCGGAGCGAGGACTCGGCGACGCGGTAAGGGCGTTGGCGCTGGACAGCGCGCAGAACACGGAGGTGACGGTGAGTCTGCCGGCGCGTCCGGAGGCTCCGGTGGAGGCCGCGGCGTACTTCTGCGTCAGCGAGCTCCTCGCCAACGCTGCCAAGCACTCGAGGGCTCAGCAGGTCTGGGTGGACATCCTGTTCCGGGCCGGCCAGTTGCGGATCACGGTGACGGACGACGGGCACGGCGGAGCGGCGCCCGAGCGGGGGAGTGGGCTGCGCGGCATCGAACGGAGGTTGGGTACCTTCGACGGAGCCCTCTCGCTCAGCAGTCCGCCGGGCGGCCCGACCACCATCACCATGGAGTTGCCGTGCGTGTTGTCCTCGCCGAGGACCTCTATCTCCTCCGAGAAGGCCTGATCCGCCTGCTGGAGGCACACGGCTTCACGATCGCGGCGGCGGTCGAGACCGGTCCCGAACTGTTGGAGGCCCTCCTTGAGCACCGGCCGGACGTCGCGGTCGTGGACGTCCGGTTGCCACCCACGCTGACCGACGAGGGCCTGCAGGCGGCGCTCGCGGCCCGGCGGCAGATTCCGGCGCTGCCGGTGCTGGTGCTGTCCCAGCACGTTCAGCAGCTCTACGCCCGGGAGCTTCTCGCGGACGGGACGGGCGGGGTCGGCTATCTGCTGAAGGACAGGGTGTTCAACGCGGAGCAGTTCATCGACGCGGTCCGCCGAGTGGCGGCCGGAGGCACGGCGATGGATCCGGACGTCATCGCCAAGTTGCTGGAGAGCCGCGCCCGTTCACAACCACTTCAGTGCCTCTCGCCCAGGGAGCGCGAGGTGCTGGGGCTGATGGCCGAGGGGTGCTCCAACTCGGCCATCAGTGCCAGACTGACCATCAGCGACGGCGCGGTGGCCAAACACATTGCCAATATCTTCACCAAGTTGGAACTGGCCCCCGCCGAGGACGCCAATCGCCGTGTCCTGGCAGTGCTGGCGCATCTCAACGGCACTCCCGCATAGCCGAGATAACCCCAGGCGGGGGCGATGCTGAAACGCGTGTGCGAGTAGTATCCGGTGGGCCGAGACGGTCGGTGGTGCGGTGATCCTGTGCCTCGATGAGGGTGGATCCGGCATCAACGGTCGCTTACGGCAGCAGCCGAGTTCCAGGGGTTGATCATCGAATGTCACGTCCATCCCTCACCCGCGCTCACCGGGCGCTGCTCGGCGTGGTCGCCGCGGGTGCCTGCCTGATCTCGGGCATCGGCTTCGCCGGCTCGTACAACGCCGTGCGCGAGCTTGCCATGGAGAAGGGCTTCGGTGCCTTCTCGTACGCGTTCCCGATCGGCGTGGATGCGGGCATCGTCGTCCTGCTCTCGCTCGACCTGGTGCTGACCTGGCTGCGGATACCCTTCCCGCTGCTGCGCCAGACCGCCTGGCTGCTGACGGCCGCGACCATCGCCTTCAACGCGGCGGCCTCCTGGGGTGACGCGCTCGGAATGGCGATGCACGCGGTCATCCCGGTGCTCTTCGTCGTCGTGGTCGAGGCCTCCCGGCACGCGGTGGGCCGGATCGCGGCGATCACCGCCGACCGGCACATGGAGTCGGTGCGCCTGATGCGCTGGTTGCTCTCGCCGGTGCCGACGTTCCGCCTCTGGCGGCGGATGAAGCTCTGGGAGCTCCGCTCGTACGACGAAACGGTCCGTCTGGAGCAGAACCGGCTGGTCTACCGCGCACAGCTGCGCTTCCGGTACGGGCGGGGCTGGCGGCGTTCGGCGCCGTTCCAGGCTCTGCTGCCGCTGAAGCTGGCCAAGTACGGCGTGCCGCTGGACCCGAGCATCCTGGACCGGATCGACGGCCCACTGGCGGTCACTCAGGACGGACAACCGGTGCCTTCCGCATCCACGTCCGCGGCTGCTGTGGTGTCGGCCCCGGTGTCGGCGGCGGTCGCGGTTCCGACCCTGGCGAAGCTGGCGGCCGTCCGGCTGCGCGACGCCCAGGAGCCCGGTCAGGGGGACGAGGCGCAGGCGCCGACCCAGACGGAGCTGAACGTCTGGACCGAGCGCGCGGTCCGCAGCCACGCACAGCAGGCGGAGGCGGCGTACACGGCCCGGGTGCCCGGGCAGATGTCTCCCTGGTTCAAGCCGCCGAGGGTCTCGCGGCCGACTGCGGCCGGTCCGGTGCCGGTTGCCCCGGTACGGGTCGCGCCTGCGCAGGTCGGCCCCCGGCCGGTCCGGCTGGAGCAGCTCGCACCCCAGGCCGTGGACGCCCCCCGGTCCGCCGGCCGTCAGCCGGGCCCGAACGGGCAGCCGGTGGCCGCGCGGCAGTCGACGGGCCAGCGCTCTGAGGCGCAGTCAGCCCGGGTCGAGGCCGAGCCGCTGCCGTTCGACGACACCGACGAGATCGGCGATGAGGCCGCCAACGGTGCGCACACTACGAATGGCGCGTACCGCGAGTCGGCCGCGTTCCACGGGGCGGACCGCCAGGAGGGCGGCGCTGACCAGGACCGCCGCCTCGCCGTCGAGCCGCTGGACCCGGACCAGTGCTTCGACGCACTGATCGACTACATCGACCAGTACGGACACCAGCCCGAGCCCCAGCGTTTCGCCGAGTACCTCACCAAGGAGTACGGCCTGACGGGTACCCGCCCGGACGGTTCGGTCGGCCCGGCCGAGCTGAACCGGATCTGGCCGGGGCTGCAGGACCGCTACGTCGCTTCCGGCCGCGACTGACGAGGTCCGCCGGGGTCCGGTGCCAAGTTCTCCAAGCGGTCCGTGAAGAGGTCCGCCACGAGGTCCGCCACCTGGTCGGCCATTGACGGCCTGCGTCCCCCGCCACTACCTTCACCTTCATATCAACAAACTGTTGAATCGCTGCAGCGTGGAGGAGTCCGGATGTCGCAGGTCGAGGTGGACGGTAGCAAGTCCGAGGGCGGAGCATCGTTCTCGAGTGCCGCCCGGGCTGCCGTGGAGGCGCTGCTCGCGCCGGTCGACGCCGAGCTGGCCCGCCGCTACCCGGGCGACTCGGGCACCCGCCAGCCGGTCCACACGGTCTACGTCCCGGCCGACGCCTTCGACGCCGACACCGTGCAGACCTGGGGCCGCGAGGCCCGGGAGGCCTTCGACACCCACGCCGGCACCCCGGCCGAGCTGGCCGCCGCACTCGGCCTGCCGGCCGACGACCTGCTCGCCGACGTGCACGCCCGGGTCCGCGCCAAGCTGGAGCGCGAGCCGATCGAGGACCTGCGGATCGACTTCGAGGACGGCTACGGCCCGCGCCCCGACGCCGAGGAGGACGCCGCCGCCGTCCGCGCCGCCCGTCTGGTCTCGGCCGCCGTCGCGGACGGCAGCGCGCCGCCGTACATCGGCATCCGGATCAAGTGCATGGAGGCGGCGGTCCGCGACCGTGGCATCCGCACCCTCGAACTCTTCCTCTCGACCCTGCTCGCCGAGGGCGGTCTGCCCGACGGCCTGGTGCTCACGCTCCCCAAGGTGACGTACGCCGAGCAGGTCACCGCGCTGGTCCGCCTGCTGGAGGACTTCGAGCAGCGGGCCGGGCTCCCGGCGAAGCGGATCGGCTTCGAGATCCAGATCGAGACCACCCAGGCCATCCTCGGCCCCGACGGCCGGGCCACGGTGGCCCTGATGATCGACGCCGCCGAGGGCCGGGCCACCGGTCTGCACTACGGCACCTTCGACTACAGCGCCTCCTGCGGCGTCAGCGCCGCGTACCAGAGCATGGACCACCCGGTCGCCGACCATGCGAAGGCCGTGATGCAGGTGGCTGCGGCCGGCACCGGCGTGCGGCTCTCGGACGGTTCCACCAACGTCATCCCGACCGGCTCCACCGAGCAGGTGCACGCGGCCTGGAAGCTGCACCACGACCTGGTGCGCCGCTCGCTCGCCCGCGCCTACTACCAGGGCTGGGACATGCACCCGGCGCACCTGCCGACCCGGTACGCCGCCGTGTACGCGTTCTACCGGGAGGGCCTGCAGGCCGCCTCCGCCCGCCTGGCCGCGTACGTGGCCAAGGCCGGCGGCGACGTGATGGACGAGCCCGCCACGGCGAAGGCGCTCAGCGGCTACGTGCTCCGCGGCCTCGACTGCGGAGCGGTCGACCTGGCCGAGGTCACCGAGCTCACGGGCCTGGACCGCAAGCAGCTGGACGCGCTGGCCGGGCGCTGACCCGAATACCCCGACGGGGCCAGGCACCGCAGAGGGCCGGGCTTCAGCAGAGGGCCGGGCTTCACCGGGCGGACAATCGTTAGGCTGGCGGGGTCGACCACGACCCCGCCAGCTTGCTGTTCGTTTGGAGAGTTACCGCCCCATGTCGGAGCCGAGCCCGAAGCCGTATCTGACCATTCGGCGCTCCGGCAGCCACGAGATCGAGATCAAGAAGTCGCGGTTCATCTGCCACCTCGCCCGGGTCGCCGACGAGGAGGAGGCGCAGGCCTTCATCGCCGGCATCCGCAAGCAGTACTGGGACGCCCGGCACAACTGCACCGCCTTCGTGGTCGGTGGCGAGCAGCCGCGTGAACGGTCCAACGACGACGGTGAGCCCGGCGGCACGGCGGGTGTGCCGATGCTGGAGGTGCTGCGCCGACGCGGGCTGACCGACACCGTCGCCGTGGTCACCCGCTACTTCGGCGGGATCAAGCTGGGCGCCGGCGGTCTGGTGCGGGCGTACGGGAGCGCGGTCTCCGAGGCGGTGGACGCGATCGGGCTGCTGGAGCGCCGCCCGGTCGCCCTGCTCGCGGTCTCCGCCGACCACACCAGGGCCGGGCGGCTGGAGAACGACCTGCGGGCGGCGGGGTACGTGGTGCGGGACCTCACCTACGAGGCGGCCGGGGTGCGGATCGAGGTCGGGGTGCCGGAGCCGGAGGTGACCGCCTTTCACACCTGGCTGGCGGAGGCTACCGGTGGCGCGGCGGAGGCCGTGGCCGCCGGGCGGACCTACGTGGAGGTCCCGGTGTGAGGCGGGGGTGATCGGACGGGTCTTCGATCATCGAATGTCGGTCCTGCTGATCGCTGGCCCAGCCGCCGGCCGCTGAAAGGCCCCTCTGCGTGGACGAGCCCGCTGCGCAGCGGAGTTGCGGAATCGGTTGCACAAATCCTGAGTGACACTCGAACGAATTAACCATGCCCGGAGTTGGAACTTCCGCTCCGGGCACTTGCGTTCCCCAAGCAAGGAACCGCCACCGGCACCATGCCGGGCGGAGCCGGTCGACCAGACCCCATCGATGGAGGACCCCAGACCCCACCGCCGCACCACGGGAGGTACCTCGCATGACTCCGGAGCACACCCCGTCCACAGGCCAACCATCCGACGCGCTGGGCCGGTTCGGCCAGTCGACGCCCTACCGGATGACGGTCACCACTCCTCGGCCGCACCAGGACACGGTCTCGCTGGCAGACCAGCTACTGGCGGCCTGGCTGAAGCAGGAGGGCTGCGAGGAGCCCCCGGCCGGCAGCACGGCTCCCGAGGCCGGTAGCGCTGCCCTCCCCGCCGAGCGCCTGCGCCTCGGCGACCGGGTCCTGCTCGACCGGGACTTCGGCCCCTTGCTGGGCGGCCCGAGCCAGGGCCACTACACCCGCCGCCGCCTACGCACCCCGGCCCCGCACGGCACCCACCAGCTCACCCTCACCGTCGCGTCCCCGGCCGCCGACGGCGGTCCGGCCGACGCGCAGACCTGGGTCCGGCTGGAGGCCGAGCACCTCGCTGCCGGTCCGGGCGTCCGTACCGCAGGCCGGGTCCCGGTGCCCGAGCTGGCCCGCAACCTCCTCCCGCTGCTCGATGCCACCGACGGCCCTGCCGCCGTCGGCCCGGCACCCCGGCTCATCACGCCCGCCGGGGTGGACGCCCTGATCGACGACCTCTGCGACCCTGAGCGCCGCCTCCCGACGATCGTGGCGAGCGTGCCCCCGGCGGCGCCGTTCGACTCCTGGCTCGCCGACACCGTCCAGCCTCTGGTGCGCCACCTGACAGGCCTGGCTGTCCTGTGCGTCCTGGATCATGCGGCGCTGCCGGTCTTCAACGTCGCGCTGGAGTACCACAAGGTCTACGGCGGAGCGGTGCGGACATATCTGCCGGAGGTCGACCCGGCCTCGCGCTACGACGGCACCCGGCATCCGGTGATGCCCCGCCATCGGATCGAGGAGGACGTCCGCAGGGCCGCGGCCCTGCTCGCCCGGGAGCCCCGCCGCTCGGCCGCCGAACTCCCGCTGCCGGCCCTGCTCGCCGCCGTCCCGGTCCTGCAGGTGCCGCCGGAGGCCAAGCGCACCGCGCGCCCAGGGCAGGTCCACGACCAGCAGCCCGATGCCGCCGAGCAGCAGGCCAGGGCCGATGAGCTGCAGCGGATCCGGCACAGCCTCTACCGCTCCCGTCGTCGAGAGCGGCACCTGCTGGCGGAGAACGACGAGCAGTGCGCAGCGCTCCGGCACGTCAGCGCGCAGGTCCGGGTGCTCACCGGCCGGCTCTGCAGCGCGGCCGGGCCGGAAGCCGTGGACTTGGTGCGCCTGGCCGCCGAGGCCCGCGCGGACGAGGACACCGCGCCCGCCAACTTCAGTGAACTGGTCGGCCGCTTCGGCGAGTTCCCGCTGCTCGAGTTCACGGGGGACCAGAAGGAGGCGCTCGCGCTGGACGGCCAGTGCTCCGGGACGGGCTGGGCCCGGCTGACCTGGGAGGGGCTGACGGCCCTTCAGGAGTACGCGGCCGCCGCCGTGCGCGGCGAGGCCGGCGGCGACTTCAAGCAGTGGTGCGAGCACACCCCGCCCGGCTGTCACCGCTTCCCGCCCCGCAAGGCCGTGCGCGGCGAGTCCCGTACGGTCGAGAGCCACACCAAGTGGAAGCGGGAGCGGATGCTCCCGGTGCCGGAGTGCGTGGACTCCTCCCGGCGCGCTTTCATGGGCGCGCACCTGCGCATCGGCGGCGGCCGCACCGCCCCCCGGTTGCACTATCTCGACGACTGCTCCGGCAGCGGGCGGATCTACGTCGGCTACATCGGACTGCACCTGACCAACACCCGTACCAACTGAGGAGCTTGGCTGACCAACACGCCCGTACGGTGGACAATGCTGTCCAGGGGGTCGCTCCCGCGCGGCCTCGGCCTGCCGCAGGAGCAAGCCGACCAGCACACGGACAAGCTTGGGGGGACGACCGCCGATGCAGTACTCACCCGAGGGTCAGCCGGACGGTACTGCGACTGCGACGTTCCTCCAACCCGGCTTCCTGGCCTCGGTCTTCCGCGACCTCGGAGCCGACCCCGGCGCGGGCGAGGACCTCGGCGCAGGCGCAGATCCGGGCACGGACCCGGCCGCAGTGGTCCCCGAGCAGGGCACGCGGCAGGACGAGGGCGTGGCTGCGCACGGCCGGGCGGCCGCGCTGACGCACCATCGGACGCTGACTGTCCACGCCGAGCACGAGCGGCTCGCCGACCTGTTGCGCCGGGCGGCGCTGCCGGTCTCCGCCATGGACTTCGAGAGCCAGCTGCGCAGCTACGAGCCGCGCCCGTACCCGGCCGGTGAGGTCCCGACGACCGAGGCCGAGCCCCGCTGGGAGGACTACGCCCCGCCCGAGCCGGCCGCGACCGCCCCGGACGAGGCTCCCTCCCGCCGACTGCTGGACTCCGGCTACCAGCGCGAGCTCGCCCAGGCGCGGCTGCGCCACCAGCGCGAGCTGCGGGAGTGGCGCACCCGGCGGGCCGAGGCGGCCGACTCCGGTGAGGCCGCCGCCCGCCGGGCGCACGAGCAGGCCGAGCAGGCGAGGGCCCGGGCCGTCCGCGAGTACAACGAGACGCTGGAGGAGTGCCGCCGGGCCTACCGGCTGGCCGAGCCTGCCGCGGTGGAGTCACTGCTGGAGCGAGCCCTGGCAGCCGCGGAGGGGTCCACCCAGGACCTCCCGGCGCCGTGCCGCGCAGTCTTCCGGCCGCTCACGCGTACCGCCGTCCTCGATCTGGACCTGCCGCCGCTCGCCGTGGTGCCCTCGCTGTCCGGCTACCGGCTGGCGCCCGACGGCGAGATCGAGCCGGTGCCCCGCCCGCCGGCCGACCGCGCGTCGGACTACCTCCGGCTGGCTGCGCGCCTCGCCCTGCGCGCCCTGCAGGCGGCGGACGCCGTGGACACCGAGGAAATACTGACCGGGGTGGTCCTCAACGGCTGGCTGCGGGAGACCTCCTCCGGCGTGCCGCTCTGCCTGCTCAGCGTGGACGCCGACCGGGATGCACTGGCCCGCACCCGCCTGCTCCCGCCCGACCCCTCGCACGATCTGCCGCACCAGGGCCCCGGCGAGGGCGTCTACGCGGACGCCGAGCAGGACGAGGCTCTGGTACGGCTGCGCGAGCTGGACGCCGTGGTCACCCCGGACCCGTATGCCCTGGCCGCCGTCGAGCCCAGCGGCACGGCAGGCCCCACCGTGCCGTCGGCGGCCGAGCTCTCGCCGAACGAGTTCGCCCACCTGGTCCGCGAGCTGCTCACCCGGGGCGGCCTGGCCGAGTGGAGCGTACGGCTGCGCGGGCCGGCCGGTCTGGTCGCCACCGCCGAGGGTGCCCGCGGCAGTGCGCTGCCCGGCCGCTGGGTGGTGTGGGCCTCCCGGGGGCCGTCACCGGTCCGTGAGGAGGAGCTCAGGACGCTGGCCGAGGCCGTGCGAGAGGAGGGTGCCGACCGTGGCCTGCGGCTGACCAGCGGGCGCTTCTCCGAGACCGCCCTCGACCTGGCGGGCGGCGGCCGCTTCGACCAGATCCACCTGATCGACGGTGACGGGGTACGGGAGCTGACCCGGACCCACCTCGGCCTGCCGCTCGCTGCGGGCGACTAGGCAGCCTGCGACCGAGCAGCGGGTGACCCGCCCGGCGGCGACCGACCGGACTGTCGGGGAGGGCCGAGCGGCGGTACCGACCGGCCTGCGGCAGGCTGGTGCGATGGGAATCGGATTCATGGACAGGTGGCGGGCCCGGCACTCGTCCGGTGCCGGTGGTGGGCCGCCCTTGCCGGGGAACGACGAGGCGGCGATGGCCGAGCTGTTCTCCGAGTGCGGCCTGCTCCGTGAGCTGGCCGAATCGGCGGGCGTGCTGCTCGACGACGGGGTGAAGTCACTCACCGCGCTCGACCAGATGCTGCCGCTCTGGCGGGCGGACCCGGAGGTCTCCGACTGGCTGGGCAACGACGCGGGGCTCTACCTCGGCACGGTGCTCCACCGGACCGTCGCCGGCGCCGCCTGGCGCCTCGGCGGACACGGCCGCCCGCTGCTCGTCATGCCGGACGGCCTGGAACTGGACGTCACCGCGATCGGCCACTCCTGGGCGGACCAGGGCTCGCCCCAGCTCGCCCTCGCCTACCTCGCCGCCACCGACGGCTGAGCCGAGCCCACTGGCCGACGGCGCCGAGGCGCGGGCCGGTCCGGTGCGGCGTCACCCTGACGGCCCGTCCGGTGAGCGGCGGCGGGACGGCGGCGGCAGGCTGAACGGAGGGCTCCGGTACGACCCGGGGCCCGGGCCGGGCGACTGCGCCCGTGGGCAGCGATCCGTGCAGCCGTCCGGCCCCATCACCGCGACGCCATGAGCACCGGGCCCTCGCTCACGGCGCGGGAGGGCCTCGAATGACCGCGATACTCGTCGCCGCAGGCGCCTTCCTGATGACCCTGATCGGCGGCTTCGTCGCCCAGCGCACCGGAGACCGGCGGCACCTGGTCCTCGGCTTCGCCGCCGGACTGATGCTCGGCGTGGTGGCCTTCGACCTGCTGCCCGAGGCTCTCCACGCCGCGCCGGACGAGTTGCACGGCGTGCCGCAGGCCCTGCTGATGTTCGCCGCGGGCTTTCTGTCGATCCACATCGTGGAGCGGGCCGTGGCCATCCACCGCGGCCACGAGGGCGAGTACGCCGCCCACACCCACGGACACCCGCACACCCACGGCGGGCGGGAGGGCGTCGGCCTGGCCGCCGCCTGCGCACTGGTCGGGCACAGCCTGATGGACGGCTTCGCGATCGGCGCGGCCTTCCAGGCGGGCGGCACCGTCGGCACGGTGGTGGCGATCGCCGTGGTCGCCCACGACTTCGCGGACGGCTTCAACACGTACACCATCACCCGGATGTACGGGAACAACCGCCGCCGTGCGCTGACCCTGCTCGGCGCCGATGCGCTGGCGCCCGTGACCGGTGCCGCGATCACCCTGCTGTTCACCATCCCGGAGCACCTGCTCGGGCTGTACCTGGGCTTTTTCGCCGGCTTCCTGCTCTACCTGGCGACCTCGGACATCCTCCCGGAGGCGCACAGCCCGCACCCGTCCCGCACGACGCTGCTCTGCACCTTGGTGGCCGTCGGGTTCATGTGGCTGGTGATCGGTCTCGCGGACTGAGGACATGGGCCGCTACCGCTCGCGCCAGCGCTCCCGCATCGCCTCCAGCGCCGCCGTGATCGCCGGCCGCCGTGAGGCCTGGGTGCGCCAGAGGGTGAAGACCCGCCGGGCGGGCTCGGGCACCACGGGCCGGGCGACCACACCGGGCGGCAGCGGACCGCGCCCCAGCCGGGGGACCAGGCCGATCCCGAGCCCGGCCTCGATCAGAGCGATCTGGGTCTCGAACTCGCCCACCTGGTAGACCACGTCGGGCTCCTCGCCCGCCTCCCGCATGGTCCGCACCAGCCAGTCGTGGCAGATGTTCCCGGGCGGCACGCTGATCCAGCGCTGCCCGCACAGCCGGGCCACCGGCACCACCGCCAGCGCCGCCAACGGGTGTTCGGCGCGTAGCAGCAGGTCCACCGGGTCCGAGCCGAGGTCCATCCGCGACAGTCCGTCCTGCACGGGGAGCGGCACCGTCGGCCAGTCCTGGACCAGTGCCAGGTCCACCTCCCCTCGCGCCACCAGTTCGGCGGCCAGGTACGGGTCGGTCTCCAGCAGCCGTACGTCCAGCTCGGGGCAGCGTTCCCGCAGATCGGCCAGCGCCCGGGGCAGCAGACCGCGCGCTCCGGTCGCGAAGGCCGCCACCAGCAGCCGCCCGACGGCCTGGCCGCGCTGCTCCTCCAGCGTCACCTCGGCCTGCTCGACCAGTGCCAGGACGCGCTGCGCGGTGTCGGCCAGTTCGCGGGCGGCGTCGGTGAGGACCACGCCTCGGCCCTGACGCTCCAGCAGCACCGTGCGGGTCTCCCGCTCCAGCTTCGAGATCTGCTGGGAGACCGCCGACGGCGTGAAGCCCAGCGCGGCCGCCGCCCCGCCGACCGAGCCGTGCACCGCGACCGCGTGCAGCGCCCGCAGGCGCCCCAGATCCATCATGCAGCAATGCTAAACCGTGGGCTTCAGAATTCATCGCTGGTGCTACACGGTCGGCCTCGGCCATGCTCGGTCCATGCCCGCCACCAGCGCCACCATGACCCCTCGTCACATCGCCTTGGCCGTCCTGATCGCCGCCGTCTGGGGCCTGAACTTCGTGCTCATCCACCTGGGCCTGGAGAGCTTCCCGCCGCTGCTGTTCTGCGCGCTGCGCTTCGCGGTGGTGGCGGTGCCGGCGATCTTCTTCGTCGGCCGGCCCAAGGTGGCCTGGCGCTGGATCCTCCTGGTCGGCTGCACGCTCGGGGTGGTGAAGTTCGGGCTGCTGTTCCTGGGGATGCACGCCGGGATGCCGCCGGGCCTCTCGTCCCTGGTGCTGCAGAGTCAGGCGATCTTCACCGCGCTGTTCGCCGCCGCGATGCTCCGCGAGCGCCCGACCGGGCAGCGGATCGCCGGGCTGGCGATCGCCTTCGGCGGGATCGTCCTGGCCGCCGTGGACCGGGGGCTGGGCGGGCCGGTCGGGGCCTTCGCCCTGGTCATCCTCTCGGCGGTCTTCTGGGGTCTGTCCAATGTGCTGACCCGCAGGGCCGCGCCGCCGGACGCGCTGCGCTGGATGGTCTGGGTCAGCGCCGTCCCGCCGCTGCCGCTGCTCGCGCTCTCGCTGCTGGTCGAGGGACCCGAGGCGGACCTGCGGGCGCTGGGCGGCATCACGGCGAGCGGGATCGGTGCGATCGCGTACGTGGGGCTGGTCTCGACGCTGTTCGGCTTCGTCGCCTGGAGCTTCCTGCTCAGGACCTACGACGCCTCGGCGGTCGCGCCGTACTCGCTGCTCGTCCCGGTCTTCGGGATGTCCTCGTCCTGGCTGCTGCTCGGCGAGGGGATCAGCCCGCTCGCGGGGTGTGCGGCGGTGCTGGTGATCGTCGGGATCGGCCTCACCGCACTGCGTCTCCCGGCGCAGCCGCTGTCCGGGAGGGCTCGAACGCTTCTTCGGCGACCCGCAGAGCCTGCAGCATGGAGTGCTGATCGGGCCGGCTGACCGGTCCGAAGTAGTCCTGGGCGACCTCGTGCCGGACCTGCACGATCCGCTCCAGCGCCGAGTGGCCGGCCGCCGTCAGGACCACCCTGACGGCGCGTCGGTCCGCCGGGTCCGGGGTCCGTTCGACCAGTCCGGCCTCCTCCAGGGCGTCCACCACGGTGGTCGCGGAGCGCGGGGCGATGTGCAGCCGCTCGGCGAGTTCGCTGAGCCGCATCGCCGCGCCGCCGTCGCAGCCGTGGGCGAGGGTGCGCAGCGCCCTGGCCTGGCTGGGGGTGATGCCGTAGGGCTCCAGCCGGTGCATGGTCTGCCGCCTGATCCGCCTCATCGCCCGGGTCAGCGCGTCGGCGAGTTCCGCGGCGGTGTCGGCGGGCGGGGTGGTCATGGGCAGGCTCCTGGCTGAGGGAAGGTGGGGCCAGGTTATCGGGCCGTTCGAGGTAGAGCTCCAATAACATGTTGAGCAAAGCTCAGTATCCAGGCTAGCGTGTGAGAAGTGAGGGCACCCTAAGTGCCCCCTTGTCTCTGGAGTGCCCATGCCCCGTTCCGAAGCCCGTGTCGCCACCGACCGCCCTGCCCGCTACGGCAAGCAGCTCGCCGCCCACATGGGGCGCAAGATCGAGGCCGCCTGGTCCGAGGAGGCCGGCCGCGGCGAGCTGACCTTCGGTCACGGCACCGCGACCCTGGTCGCCGAGCCCGACGCCCTGCTGCTCACCGTCGAGGGCGCGGCGGAGAACCTGCCGGGCCTGGAGGACGTGGTCGGCCGTCATCTGGTGCGCTTCGGCGCCCGGGACGAGCTGGTCGTCGAGTGGCACCGCGACAACGGCGAGCGCGGCCTGGTCCAGCGCAACGAGGACGCTAGCGCCGAGTGACCGCGCGGGCCAGCGCCCACAGCACCACTCCGGCCAGGCACCAGCTGGCCAGCACGTCCAGCAGCCAGTGATAGTCGCTCCAGACCAGGCCGAACCCGACGCCGCCGCAGATCAGGGCGGTGCCGGCATGGAGCCGTCGCCGGGCGGGCCCGGTCAGGGTGCGCCCGACCAGCAGCGCCGTCGTTCCGTACGCGATCGCCGAGGTGGCCGTGTGCCCCGACGGGTACCACCCCCACTGGTCGGCCGCGAGCGGTACCCCGTACGGACCGGGGCGGGCGAACGCGGCCTTCGCCGGGACGACCAGCAGCGGGATGACGAGCGCGGCCAGCGCGGCCACCGGCAGCGGCAGCCACCAGCGTGGCCCGCCCGTCCGGCGGTGCCGCCAGGCGGCCAGGGCGGCGGCGCCGAGCAGGGCGGGGATGGCCAGAGTCGATTCGCCCAGGTCGGAGAGGGCCTTGCCGAGGTGGTTGAGCAGGGTGCTGTGCAGCCAGTGGCGAAGGTCGTGCACCCCGTGCCGTACGGCCACGTCCAGACGGAGGAGGGGGCCGTCCACGGCGACCTGCCAGGAGATCGCGGCCAGGACTGCCAGCAGTGTCAGGGGCACGACAGCATACGAAAGCCGCCCCGGAGCAGGGGGGAGAGCTCCGGGGCGGCTGCGGTGATCGCCGTTCCGTGCGCCCCGGGGGGTGTGGGCCGGACGGTCGGTCGATCGGTCTTCGTGTCCCGTAACTCCCGAGGGGGTTACGGGTGGTGTCGCTAAGGGTTGCGGCTCGCTGTCCATCTGTCATGACAGTACGTCAAAGGCGGTGCGGGGCCGAGCGGCTTCGGTGGTTTCGCACAGCATCTTCACCAGATGGCGCACAACCGGTCGTGCACGCACACGAATGCAAGGGGCCCGGTCCAGAGTGGACCGGGCCCCTTGCGCGCAGACGTCGGGCGCGGGAGAGCGTCAGACGGCGGCGAACGCGTTCTCGATGATGTCCAGGCCCTCGACGAGGAGGTGCTCCGGGATCACCAGCGGCGGCAGGAAACGCAGCACGTTGCCGTAGGTGCCGGCGGTCAGCACGACCAGGCCCTCGGCGTGGCAGGCCTTCGCGATGGCCGCGGTGACCTCGGGGTTGGCCTCCTTGGTGCCCGGCTTGACCAGCTCGACGGCGATCATCGCGCCGCGGCCACGGACCTCGCCGATGATCTCGAACTTCTCGGCCATGGCACGCAGACGGCCGAGCATGACCTCGCCGATGTGCTGGGCCTTGCCGTTGAGGTCCTCGGTCTTCATGGTCTCGATCGAGCCCAGCGCGGCGGCGCAGGCCACCGGGTTACCGCCGTAGGTGCCGCCCAGGCCGCCCGCGTGCGCGGCGTCCATGATCTCGGCGCGGCCGGTCACGGCGGCCAGCGGCAGACCGCCGGCGATGCCCTTGGCGGTCGTGATCAGGTCCGGGACGATGTTCTCGTCCTCGCACGCGAACCACTGGCCGGTGCGGCAGAAGCCGGTCTGGATCTCGTCCGCGACGAAGACGATGCCGTTCGCCTTGGCGTACTCGACGATGGCCGGGAGGAAGCCCTTGGCCGGCTCGATGAAGCCGCCCTCGCCCTGGATCGGCTCGATGATGATCGCCGCGACGTTGTCGGCACCGATCTGCTTGTTGATGATGTCGATCGCCTGCGCGGCCGCCTCGGCGGCGCAGTTCTCGGCACCGGTCAGCCAGCGGTACGGGTACGCGACCGGCACGCGGTAGATCTCGGGGGCGAACGGACCGAAGCCCTGCTTGTACGGCATGTTCTTCGCCGTCAGGCCCATGGTGAGGTTGGTGCGGCCGTGGTAGCCGTGGTCGAAGACCACGACGGCGGTGCGCTTGGTGTACGCGCGGGCGATCTTGACCGCGTTCTCGACGGCCTCGGCGCCCGAGTTGAAGAGCGCGGTGCGCTTCTCGTGGTCGCCCGGGGTCAGCTCGTTGAGCTGCTCCGCCACGGCCACGTAACCCTCGTACGGGGTCACCATGAAACAGGTGTGGGTGAAGGCGGCGAGCTGCTCGGTGGCCTTGGCGACCACGGCGGCGGCGCTGTTGCCGACGTTGGTCACGGCGATGCCGGAGCCGAAGTCGATCAGCGAGTTGCCGTCCACGTCCTCCAGCACGCCGCCGCCGGCGCGCGAGACGTACACGGGCAGCGTGGTGCCCACACCGGCCGCCACCGCGCCCAGCTTGCGAGCCTGCAGCTCCTGCGACTTCGGGCCGGGGATCGCGGTGACCAGGCGGCGCTCCTGCGGGAGCGGCGTTGCAGCGCTCATGGTGTTCTCCAAATTCTCAAGGCGCGGTAACTCGCAGGCTACGGCCGGGCCGGACGCTCGGGCATGCGCCACTCGGTAGCAGTGCGCCGTTCGACTTGTCCTGCACGGCCAGCGCGCGGAGATCGGCTACCGGGTGCCCTCACTCCACTACATTGAGCGCGGGCGTGTCGCCGGACCGGCGGCATGGGTATGGGCAATGCCGGGTGGGCGTGTAGGGAGCGGGGCCGCGATGGGACTGGACGGCACACAGGGGCAGCGGGCCATCGGGGTGGACCGGCCCGCCGAGCTGTACAAGGCGTCCGCCGTCCCCACGCAGCGCAGCGGTCCCTTCGACCTGGCGGGCTGGGCGGGCGAGCCGCGCCCCGAGGCCGCCCCCGGTGTCTACCGCTACGGCTACCGCCCGGCCGACCCGGCCCGTACCAAGGACGCCGGCGTTCCGGCCGGCCCGCTGCTGCTGCGGGCCGCGCTCAACCTGCTGGTCGGCTGGTTCGCCTACATCTACGGCGTCAACCTCGTCTTCGCCCTGGCGGGCCTGTTCGGACTGTTGAACGGCCTGTCCCAGACCGCCGCCGTGATCGTCCTGCTGCTGGTGAACGCCGCCGTGGTGGCCGGCGTGGTCAAACTCTTCGGCCGGATGGGCCGCTGGCCGGAGGTCTGGCGCCGGTACGTGGCCCCGCTGCTCGCCCGGACCGTCACCCACGAGCAGCCGGACGAGCTCCAGGACGCCGCGCAGCCCACCGGGCCGGCCGACCCGTGGCACCAGCTGCGGTACGGCGGTGCGGACCTCGCCGCCCGGCACCTCGACACCGAGCACGTCGGCGACGTCGACTACGTGCGCATCCAGCGCGCCTGGGAGACCGTCCTCGCCGACCCGGAGCTGCTGCCCGCCTTCACCGAACAGATCGCCGAGCGCGGAGCCGCCGCCTGCGCGCACCCCTCGGAGGCCCGCGACCTCCCCGGCCGCAGCGCCAGGCACGACCTGCTGACCCGTCAGGTCCGGCTCGGCACGGCGCAGGACGTGATCAAGAACCCGCCCGCCCACCGGACCGCGGGCTTCGCCCTCGACCCCACCCTGCTCGGCACCTCGCTGCTCGCCGTCGGCCCGGCCGGCACCGGCAAGACCGCCCACCTCGCCCGTCCGGTCGCCGAGGCGCTCTGCCTCCAGGCCCTGGCCGGAACCGCCTGCGCCGTGGTGATCGGCTCCGCCGACGCCGACCTCGGCCCCGACGAGTGGTACGACGTGGTCATCGCGCCCGGCGACCCGCAGTCGGCGTACGGACTCGACCTCTTCGGCGCGGCCAAGGACGTGGACGAGGCGGCCGCCCGGCTCGCCGACGCGCTGCTCCCCGACGAGCTCGCGGCCCGCACCGAGAGCGCTCGCACCGCGCTGCAGCAGATCGTCGGCCCGTTCCACGCCGCGTTCCGGCGCTACCCGGGCGTGCGCGAGCTGCGCGCCCTGCTCGGCGGAGACCCGGACAGCTTCGTCGCCCTCGGCAAGACCCTCCGCGAGGCCGAGCTGCTGGAGGTGTACCAGCCCGATCTGCAGCACCGCGTACGCCAGCACGGCCGCGCCGACGACCCCGGTGCGCTGCTCGCCGACCGGCTCGCCCTGCTGGACCGCCCGGCCTTCGCCGGCTGCTTCCCCGGCGCCGAGCCGGGCAAGCCCGCCTTCGCGATGCGTGCCCTCGACCACCCGCTGCGGGTCCGGGTCAAGCTGCCCGAGCGCAGCCACCCCGAGGCCGCCCGGATGCTCTCCCGGCTGGTGACCGGCCAGTTCGTCCAGGCCACCGCCGTCCGGGAGGAGCGCGCGCTGTTCGCCGGGCTGGTGGTCGACGACGCCTCGGCCGCCCTCGACGCGCACACGGTGCGTGGCCTGCAGCGGATGCGCGGCGCCAATGCGGGCGCCGTACTGCTGCTGCGCACCCTCGTCGACCTGCCGGAGGCGCTGCGGGCCCCGCTGTTCGGTGCGGTCGGCTGCCGGATGGCCTTCCCGGGCATCGCGCCCTGGGACGGCAAGCTCTTCTCCGAGGCCTGGGGCACCCATCTGGTCCAGGAGACCGCGATCACCCATGCCCCCGACACCTCCGGCGGACTGCTCAGGCGCGCGGCCCGGGTCGGCCGCAAGGCCCTCTCCGGCACGACGGCGCAGACCGAGAGCGTCACCACACGGGACGTCGAGCGCCACCGCTGGTCGCCGTCCGAGCTCGCCCATGCGCTGCCCACCGGGCACGCGGTCATCTCGCTGAGCACGGTCGCAGGCGAACAGGTCCCGCCGTTGCTGGTGGATCTCAGGTCCTGACTCCGCAGCGGTGGATTCGGCCTCTTCGCTTGTCCGGGGCGTACATAATGGGGGGAGATCCCCCTCCTCGCCGGTCGCAATGGCGCGACCGGGTCGGAACCACCGAAGGTGCCATGCCCCCCACACTCGCCTCCGTCGTCCGCAACACCTCGCTCCATCTGACGGTCCTCGCCGGTGCGGACCATCTGGAGCGGCCCGTCCGTTGGGTGCACACCAGCGAGCTGGACGACCCCACCCCGTTCCTCGAGGGCGGGGAACTGCTGCTCACCACCGGCATCAAGCTGGGCAAGGCCGCCGCGAAACTGCAGGCGTACGTGCACCGGCTGGCCGACGCAGGAGTGGTCGGGCTCGGGCTGGGCGTGGGCCTCTCGCACACCGAGGTCCCCCAGGCTCTGGTCGACGCCGCCGCCCAGCGCGGGCTGCCGCTGCTGCGGGTCCCCGAGGCGACGCCGTTCATCGCGATCAGCAAGGCCGTCTCGGCCGCCCTCGCCGCCGAGCAGTACGAGGCCGTCACCACCAGCTTCGAGGCCCAGGAGGAGCTCACCCGGGCGGCCCTCGGCAAGGACGGCACCACCGCCGTGGTCCGCCGGCTGGCCGCCCGGCTCGGTGGCTGGGCCGCCCTGTACGACGGCTCCGGTGCGCTCTCCGCGGTGGCCCCCGACTGGGCGGCCCGCCGGGCCGGCCGGCTGGCCGCCGAGGTGGACCGGCTCCGCCGTAGACCGGCCCCGTCCAGCGCCGCCCTGCAGGGCCGCTCCCCGGGCATCGACACCGCGGACGAGGACTACGTGGTGGTCCAGTCGCTGGGCGCCGACCGGCGGGCCCGCGGCTTCCTCGCGGTCGGCACCGAGGACCGGATCACGCCCACCGAGCGGTACGTACTGAACGCCGCCGTGGCCCTGCTGACCCTCACCCTGGAGCGCTCGCGCGAGCTGCGGCAGGCCGAGGAGCGGATGGGCGCGGCGCTGCTCGGCATGGTGCTGGCGGGTGAGGTGGCGACGGCCCGTCAGGTGGCCGCGGGGCTCTTCGGCGGCCTGCCCGAGGGGACCATAAGAGTGCTGGTCGCCGGCGCGGGGCCGGGCGTGGACAGCGCGGAGGCGCTCAGCGAACTGGGCGACCGGGCCGAGCAGGCCGGCGGCCGGGTCGGCGAGCGGCTGCTGGTCTCCCGCGAGGACGGTGCGCACGGGCCCCGGCTGATGGTGCTGGCGCTGGACAACGGTGCCGCTCACCGGGCCTGCCTGGGCGCGGTAGAGGAGCACGAGGGGCTGGCGCTGGGTGTCTCGGCCCCCGCAGGGCTTGAGGAGGCGGGCACCGCGTACGCCCAGGCCGAGCGGGCCCTGGCGGTCGCGCTGCGGGGCGGCCGGCGCTCGGTGGACCACGAGGAGGTCGGCGCGGGTTCGCTGCTGCCGCTGCTCGGGGAGGAGGCCGTGACGGCCTTTGCGGAGGGCCTGCTGCGGCCGCTGCGCGAGCACGACCGCACCGCGCGGGGTGACCTGGTCGCCTCGCTGCGGGCCTGGCTCTCGCGGCACGGTCAGTGGGACGCGGCTGCCGCGGATCTGGGTGTGCACCGGCACACGCTGCGGTACCGGATGCGGCGCGTCGAGGAACTGCTCGGCCGCTCGCTGGACGACACCGACGTCCGCATGGAGCTCTGGCTCGCCCTCCGCTCCGGCGAGGACTAGCAGGGCGCGGACCCTGCGCGTGGGGCGCACCACCAGGGGCGCGGGGAACTGCGCGAGGCGGTAGGGCACGGGTCGTCGCCTTCCGTTTCGCGCAGTTCCCCGCGCCCCTGAAAAGAACCCCGCTCTGGCAGGCACCCCGCCGTCGTGTAGTGCCCCGGCGGGTAACCGCTCCGTGGTGTCCAATCCGGTTCGTGGGCGAGTCCCCCTACCGTGGTTGCAGGCTCCACGTCCGTGGGGTGCACACGACGAGGAGAGGGCCGGTACGACCGTGACCACCACCCACGACTTCTGGCTGGCCGGCCGCCGGGCGAGCGGCGACGCGACCTTCGAGGTCCACCACCCGTTCGACGGCAGCCTGGTCGGCAAGGTCAGCGTCCCCACCGACGCCCAGGTCGAGGAGGCGCTGAACGCCGCCGTCGCCGCCGCCCCGGTCTTCGCGGCGACCCCCGCGCACGTCCGCGCCGGCGCCCTGGACCACGTCTCCAAGCGTCTCGCCGAGCGCACCGAGGAGATCGCCCAGCTGATCACCGCCGAGAACGGCAAGCCGATCAAGTGGGCCCGTGGCGAGGTCGGCCGTGCCGTCTCCGTCTTCCGCTGGGCGGCCGAGGAGGCCCGTCGTACCAACGGCGAGACCATGCGTCTGGACACCGACCCGGGCGGCGTGGGCCGCTTCGCGGTCGTGCGGAAGTTCCCGCGCGGTGTGGTGCTCGGCATCGCCCCGTTCAACTTCCCGCTGAACCTGGTCGCCCACAAGGTCGCCCCGGCGATCGCCGTCGGCGCCCCGATCATCCTCAAGCCGGCCCCGTCCACCCCGCTCTCCGCGCTGGTCCTGGGCGAGATCCTGGCCGAGACCGACCTCCCGGCCGGCTCCTGGAGCGTGCTCCCGGTGCCGAACGAGAAGATGCCGGCCCTGGTCCAGGACGACCGCCTGCCGGTGATCTCCTTCACCGGCTCGGACAAGGTCGGTTACCAGATCATGGACTCGGTGCCGCGCAAGCACGTCACCCTGGAGCTGGGCGGCAACGCCGCCGCCGTCGTGCTCGCCGACTGGTCCTCCGAGGCCGACCTGGAGTGGGCGGCCACCCGTATCGCCACCTTCGCCAACTACCAGGGCGGCCAGTCCTGCATCTCGGTGCAGCGCGTGATCGCCGACGCGTCCGTCTACGACGCGCTGGTCGAGAAGGTCGTCGCCAAGGTCGAGGCCCAGGTGACCGGCAACCCGACCGACGACGCGACCGACGTCGGCCCGCTGGTGGACGAGAACGCCGCCAAGCGCGTCGAGGCCTGGGTCGAGGACGCCGTCGCCAAGGGCGCCAAGGTGCTCACCGGTGGCACCCGAGAGGGCGCCGCGTACGCCCCGACCGTGCTCGCCGAGTTGCCCGCCGACGCGATCCTGGCGGGTGCCGAGGCCTTCGGCCCGGTCCTGTCGCTGCACAAGGTGGACTCCACCGACGAGGCCTTCGCCGCCGTCAACGACTCCAAGTTCGGTCTGCAGGCCGGCGTCTTCACCCACGACCTGCAGACCGCGTTCAAGGCCCACCAGGTGCTGGAGGTCGGCGGCGTGGTCATCGGCGACGCGCCCTCCTACCGCGCCGACCAGATGCCGTACGGCGGCGTCAAGGACTCCGGCGTGGGCCGTGAGGGCGTCAAGTACGCGATGGACGACTTCACCTACGAGCGCGTCCTGGTCCTGACGGGTCTTGACCTCTAGTCACAGCCCCTCGGAACCCCCGCCCCCGCTTGTCGGAGGCGGGGGTTCCTGCTGTTCGCAACAGGGTCGACTGCCAGGAATTCTGACGGCCCGGCAGGGCTGCTGGGCGGCGCTCACCAGCCGGGACGCCGAGGTGCCGGCCTCCACCGGTGAACGGTGGTCGTGAATTGACAGCACCCTGACCCCGGCGTACTCCGGAATGAGGGGGTGTCGAAGGGAGAGCATCATGCTTGGCGACCTGCTCGGACACGAAGAGGGCCAGATAGTCGTACGCCGGGTGATCCCCGGCGAGCACGGCCTGCCGCCCTCGGTGGAGACCACATACCAGGCGTCCGGCGAAATACTGGGCGTCCAGGTCCGCGACATGGGGTCGTACACCGGCCGGATGCGGTCCGACGGCCGCCTCTACGGCCAGGGCGCGGGCATCCTGACGACCCCGAGCGGCGACCACGCGAGCTGGATCGGCCACGGCGTCGGAACGTTCGGCGCGGACGGCACGATCAGCTGGCGCGGCTCGATCATCTACGAGTCCGACTCTTCCGCCTTTGCCGGGCTGGCGAGCGCCGCCGGTGTCTACGAGTGGCAGCAGGACCCGAGCGGAAAGGTGGGCGGCCAGGTCTGGGCCTGGAAGTGAGCACAGGGGTGGGCAAGCCACAATGGAGCCCATGAACTCGCTCGCCCACCCGCAGCTGCGCTTCACTCCCGTCGTGAAGAACCCCTCCGGCCCACGGGAACTGGTCATCCTCGGCTCGACCGGTTCGATCGGCACCCAGGCCATCGACGTGGTGCTGCGCAATCCGGACCGTTTCAAGGTGGTCGCCCTCTCCGCCGCCGGCGGACGGGTGGACCTGCTCGCCGAGCAGGCGTTCCAACTGGGCGTGCCCACGGTGGCCGTCGCCAACGCGGACGCCGCCCCCGCGCTGCGCGAGGCGCTGGCCGCGAAGGCCGCGGGGCGCCCGCTGCCGGAGATCCTGGCGGGCCCCGACGCGGCCACCGAGCTCGCCGGGATGGAGTGCCACTCGGTGCTCAACGGCATCACCGGCTCGATCGGCCTGCGCCCCACCCTGGCGGCGCTGCGCGCGGGCCGGGTGCTGGTGCTGGCCAACAAGGAGTCGCTGATCGTCGGCGGCCCGCTGGTCAAGGCGGTGGCGAAGCCCGGCCAGATCGTGCCGGTGGACTCCGAGCACGCCGCGCTCTTCCAGGCGCTCGCCGGCGGTACCCGCGCCGAGGTCCGCAAGCTCGTGGTGACCGCGAGCGGCGGCCCGTTCCGGGGCCGTACCCGTGAGCAGCTGGCCGGCGTCACCACCGAGGACGCGCTCGCCCACCCGACCTGGGCGATGGGCCCGGTGGTCACCGTCAACTCCGCCACCCTGGTGAACAAGGGCCTCGAGGTGATCGAGGCCCACCTGCTGTACGACGTGCCCTTCGACCGGATCGAGGTCGTCGTCCATCCCCAGTCGGTCGTCCACTCGATGGTGGAATTCACGGACGGCTCGACGCTGGCCCAGGCGAGCCCGCCGGACATGCGGATGCCGATCGCACTCGGGCTCGGCTGGCCCGACCGCGTCCCCGACGCGGCCCCCGGCTGCGACTGGACCAAGGCCGCCACCTGGGAGTTCTTCCCGCTCGATGACGAGGCCTTCCCGGCCGTGGCGCTGGCACGCGAGGTGGGTACGCTCGGCGGGACCGCCCCGGCCGTGTTCAACGCCGCCAACGAGGAATGTGTCGAGGCATTCCTGAAGGGCCGCCTCGCCTTCACCGGAATCGTGGACACTGTGGCGAAGGTGGTGGCCGAGCACGGCACCCCCGCAGCGGGAACTTCCCTGACGGTGGAGGACGTCCTCCACGCGGAGGGCTGGGCCCGGGCGCGCGCGCAGGAGCTGGCAGCAGGCTGAGCACGACCCACGAGCGGAGCGGCATGACGGAGGACGAGCAGTGACAAACGTGATGTGGGTGCTCGGCATCCTGCTGTTCGTGGTCGGGTTGCTGTTCTCGATCGCCTGGCACGAGCTGGGCCACCTCTCCACGGCCAAGCTCTTCGGCATCCGCGTCCCGCAGTACATGGTCGGCTTCGGCCGGACCGTCTGGTCCCGCAAGAAGGGCGAGACCGAGTACGGCATCAAGGCGATCCCGCTCGGCGGGTACATCCGGATGATCGGGATGTTCCCGCCGGGCGCGGACGGGCGGATAACGAAGCGCAGCAGCTCGCCCTGGCGCTCGATGATCGAGGACGCCAGGGAGGCCTCCTACGAGGAGCTCCAGCCCGGCGACGAGCACCGGCTCTTCTACACCCGCAAGCCGTGGAAGCGCGTCATCGTGATGTTCGCGGGCCCGTTCATGAACCTGATCCTCTCGGTCGCGCTCTACCTGAGCTGGTTCATGGGCATCGGCCTGCAGATGTCGGTGCCGACGGTGGCCACCGTCAGCCAGTGCGTGGTGAAGGTGGGCGAGCCGACCGACACCTGTCCGAAGGACGCGCCGCAGTCCCCGGCCGCGCTCGCGGGCCTCAAGCCGGGCGACACCATCGTGTCGTTCAACGGCGACGGCATCAGCACCTACAAGCAGCTGCAGGCCGACATCCGGAAGTCCCCGGGGCAGACGGTGCCGATCGTGGTCGAGCGCGGCGGTGCCCGGCAGACGCTGACCGCCACCATCACCAGCAACACCGTCAACCGGGTGGACCAGGACGGCCGGCCCGTGAACGGCGATCCGGTCACCGCCGGCTTCCTCGGCTTCTCGCCCGCCACCGGCGTGGTCCACCTGAGCCTCGGCCAGAGCGCCCACCAGATGACCGAGATGGCCAAGCACGGCATCTCCTCGCTGATCGCCCTGCCCGGCAAGATCCCCGGCCTCTGGCACGCCATCGTCGGCGACGACCCGCGTCCGGTGGACTCCCCGATGGGCATGGTCGGCGCCGCCCGCCTCGGCGGGGACGTCTTCGCGATGGACCTCCCGGCCACCCAGCAGCTCGCCTTCATGGTCCAGCTGCTCGCCGGGATCAACCTCTCGCTCTTCCTCTTCAACATGCTGCCGCTGCTGCCGCTGGACGGCGGGCACATCGCCGGTGCGCTCTGGGAGTCGCTGCGCCGCAAGGCCGCGGCGCTCGTCCGCCGCCCCGACCCGGGCCCGTTCGACGTGGCGAAGCTGATGCCGGTCGCGTACGTGGTGGCGGGCATCTTCATCTGCTTCACGGCGCTCGTCATGGTCGCCGACGTCGTCAACCCGATCAAGCTCAACTGAGACCGGTCGCTCGGAGGCAACGGACCGGCCGGGCGCGCCCCCCGGATGCGCCTGATGGGGTACGGCTGATGTGCCCGCGCCCGTACCCGTGCCGTACCGTTGGACGCCGGGCGTGCGTACGTCGGCGCGCCCGGCCCGGCCAGAGCCACCGGCCGGCTCTCACACCTCAACCTGGGGAACCCTGCGCACATGACCGCGATCTCGCTCGGTATTCCGTCCCTGCCGCTCAAGCCGCTCGCCACGCGTCGCGTCTCCCGGCAGATCATGGTCGGCAACGTCCCGGTCGGCGGTGACGCCCCGATCTCGGTGCAGTCGATGACCACCACGGTCACCTCCGACATCAACGCCACGCTGCAGCAGATCGCTCAGCTGACGGCCTCCGGCTGCCAGATCGTCCGCGTCGCCGTCCCCTCGCAGGACGACGCCGACGCGCTGCCGATCATCGCCAGGAAGTCCGGCATCCCGGTGATCGCCGACATCCACTTCCAGCCCAAGTACGTCTTCGCGGCCATCGAGGCCGGCTGCGCGGCGGTGCGCGTCAACCCGGGCAACATCAAGCAGTTCGACGACAAGGTCGGCGAGATCGCCAAGGCGGCCAAGGACGCCGGCGTCCCGATCCGGATCGGCGTCAACGCGGGCTCGCTCGACAAGCGGCTGCTGGAGAAGTACGGCCGGGCCACCCCCGAGGCGCTGGTCGAGTCCGCGCTCTGGGAGTGCTCGCTCTTCGAGGAGCACGACTTCCGCGACATCAAGATCTCGGTCAAGCACAACGACCCGGTCGTGATGATCAACGCCTACCGCCAGCTCGCGGCCGCCTGCGACTACCCGCTGCACCTCGGTGTCACCGAGGCCGGCCCGGCCTTCCAGGGCACCATCAAGTCGGCCGTCGCCTTCGGTGCGCTGCTGGCCGAGGGCATCGGCGACACCATCCGGGTCTCCCTGTCGGCCCCGCCGGCCGAGGAGGTCAAGGTCGGCAACCAGATCCTGGAGTCGCTGAACCTGCGCCAGCGCGGCCTGGAGATCGTCTCCTGCCCGTCCTGCGGCCGCGCCCAGGTGGACGTCTACAAGCTCGCGGAGGAGGTCACCGCCGGCCTGGAGGGCATGGAGGTGCCGCTTCGCGTCGCGGTCATGGGCTGCGTCGTCAACGGCCCGGGCGAGGCCCGCGAGGCCGACCTCGGTGTCGCCTCCGGCAACGGCAAGGGCCAGATCTTCGTGAAGGGCGAGGTCATCAAGACCGTCCCCGAGTCGAAGATCGTCGAGACCCTGATCGAGGAGGCCCTCAAGCTGGCCGAGCAGATGCAGGCCGAGGGCGTCGAGTCCGGTGTGCCGACCGTGGTCGCCGCCGAGTAGTACGAACTGGCTCAAGCGGGGTCGTCCGTCCACGGACGGCCCCGCAGTCTTCTCCGGTGAGGGTGGGGAGTAGGGTCGAGCGCCCGGAGGCGACCGACAGGCAAGAGTCGATTGGTGAGGTGGCTGTGCTCGATCGAGGTGTGATGCTCCCCGGTCCCTTCGCGGTCGCGCGCGCCCTGGCGACCACCCGGGTCCTGGACGCCCCGGATCTCGAGGACACCCTGGAGGTGCTGCACCGCGACCCGGTGGCCAACGCCTTCGTCGCCACCAGGGTCGAGGCCGTCGGGCTGGACCCGTGGCGCCTCGGCGGCGAGATGTGGGGCTGGTTCGACGAGGACGGGCAGCTGGAGTCGCTCTGCTACGCCGGCGCCAACCTCGTCCTGGTCAACGCGGGCCCGGAGGCCGTCCGGGCGTTCGCCGAGCGCGCCCGCAGGCAGGGCCGCCGCTGCTCCTCGATCGTCGGCCCCGCCGGGCCCACGGCGGCGCTCTGGGCACTGCTGGAACGCAGCTGGGGCCCGGCCCGCGACGTACGGGGCCACCAGCCGCTGATGGCCACCACCGCGCCCTCCGCCGAGGTGGCCCCCGACCCGCTGGTCCGCCGGGTCCGCAAGAACGAGATCGAGGCCCTGATGCCGGCCTGCGTCGCGATGTTCACCGAGGAGGTCGGCATCTCGCCGCTGGCGGGGGACGGCGGCCTGCTCTACCAGGCCCGGATCGCCGAACTGGTCGGAGCCGGACGCTCCTTCGCCCGTTTCTCGGACGACGGCGAGGTGGTCTTCAAAGCGGAGATCGGCGCCGTCACGGCCGGGGCGTGCCAGATCCAGGGCGTGTGGGTGGCACCGGAGCACCGGGGCCGCCGCCTCTCGGAGTCGGGCATGGCCGCCGTCATGGAGGTCGCCCTGCGCGAGGTCGCCCCGGTCGTCTCCCTCTACGTCAACGACTTCAACGTCCGCGCCCGGGCGGCGTACCAGCGGGTGGGCTTCCGTGAGGTCGGCGCTTTCATGAGCGTCCTCTTCTGACCTCCGGTGCGCGGGCGGCGTGCCCGGCGCTCACGCCTCGCTGTTGGCGGTGAGCCGGGTGCCCTGGGAGTGCTGCACCTGGACACCGGGCGAGAGGCCCGTCCTGGTGGTGTTCCCCGAGACCACGGCCCGGGGGGCGTACTCGAGCTGGATGCCGGGCTGCCCGGTGAGCGGCGCGACGGTGTTCCCCGTGACGATCAGTCCGGTCACCGGGGTCTCCTCGGTCCCGGCGGCGGCGATCCCCGCGCGTCCGGTCCGGCGGATGGTGTTGTGCTCCACCCGGATGTCCGACATCGCGTTTCCGCCGAGCGAGTGGATCTCGATGCCGGCCAGCTGCGCCCCCTCGACGGTGTTGTCCTGGATGGTGGAGTCCTGCCAGTCCGCGACCCGGACACCGTTGCCCGCCGCCGCCTCGACGTGGTTGCCGATCACCCGGATGCGGCTGTGCAGCACGCCTTCCCTGCCGCCGTGGTCGCCGCAGAGCGAGCCGAACGGACCGCTGCCGGAGGCCGAGGCGCGCAGCGTGCAGCCGGTCAGCTCGATGTCGTCGCAGGGGGTGTCGTCATGGGGCCCGAACGGCAGGTTGGCGTTGCTGGTGGCGGCGGTGATCTGTACCGCCTCCTTCTCCGCGCGGGGCGCGTGCGTGGTGTCCAGGCCGTCGAAGACGCAGTTCACGACGCGGACCTTGCGCACCCCGTTGAGCTCCACGGCGTGCGCGGACGGGACTTCGAGGATCGTGCAGTCCTCGATCCGGATGTCCTCGGCGTGGCCGAAGGCCATGGCGTCGCAGCGATCGGTGTACTGACCCCCCGCCATGTCCCAGGTCCCGCCCTGGACGACCAGTCCGCCGGGGCCGCTGTACCCCGGGGCGTTGGACTTCCCGTCGAAGTTCTTCAGCAGCGCCCCGGAGTCGGTGCCCCGGACGATCCGCGCGCCGTAGGCCGTGACGGTCATCCCGGCCGACATGATCAGCGAGGTCGACACCGGGTAGTGGCCCGGCGGGATGAGCACCTGAACGGCGCCGCCCGCGTCCCGGGCCGCCTTGAAGGCCAGTTTGAAGGCGTCGGTGTCGTCCTGGGAGCCGTCCCCCGAGGCGCCGTAGTCCCGGACGTTGAAGACCGAGGTGTTCCGGGCGGCGGAAGAGGTGCGGACCCACACCAGTTCGGCGATACCCCAGGCTCCGAGCAGGCCGCCCGCCCCGATCAGTAGCGTGCGCCTTCTCATTCCCGCCCCTGTGTCCCCGGCCGGTCCGGGTAGCGTTCCGCATCCTACACAGGCGTTCGACCAGTCGATCCGGGTGAAGTGACGGCGAACTCTCGGCTTTTCCGCCGCCGTACGTGCAGTGGGCCGGGCTCCGCCCCGGGGCGCGGGGCGGGGTAGTAACGTCCGGGGTCATGGAGCAGCTGACCGAGGTGACGATCGAGGCCATCGACCTGGCGGCGTGGGCCCCGTACGCGCTGGACGTCCAGGCGGTCGCCTTCGGGCTGACGCCCGAGGAGGTGGCGGTCCGGCTGCAGATCGTCGGGCGTCATGCGCTGCAGCCCGGGGTGATTGCGCTGGGAGCGCTGAGCGGTGGCCGGCTGGTCGGCTTCGGGTACGGCATGCCCAACCGGCGTGAGCACTGGTGGAGCACGGTGATCGAGCCGTACCTGCAGGCGCGCGGGTACGGGGACTGGCTGGACGACGTCTTCGCGGTCACCGAGCTGCACGTACTGCCCGAGTTCCAGGGGCGGGGTGTGGGGAGTTCACTGATCCGGACGCTCTGCGAGCGTTCGGGCCGGCCGCGCAGCATCCTGTCGGCGATCGACGCGGAGACCCCGGCCCGGCGGCTGTACCGCTCCCTCGGTTACCACGACCTGGCGCGGGCGGTGCGGTTCCCCAACACCATCCGGCCGTACGCCGTGATGGGTGCTCAACTGCCGTTGCTGCCAGGCCGGACCGGAGGGTCTCAGAGCCAGTCGGCGAACTCCAGGTAGAGCTCGGCGGCATCGGTGTCGCCAGCCTCCAGGCTCCACAGGCCGGCCTCGACGGTGCGGAACAGCGTCCAGCCGCGCAGCCGGTCGTGGTCGACCTCGACGGCGTCGGCGAGCTGGTGCAGCCGTCGTCGGGCGGCGCCGCGTGGTCCCGGTGAGCCGGCCAGGGTGTCCATCCGGTCCTGGGCCAGCCAGGCCAGGTCGTAGGCGCGTTCGCCGACCAGCGGTTTGGGGTCGATCGCCAGCCAGGGCGCGCGGTCGGCCGCGAGGACGTTCCCGTGGTGGAAGTCGCCGTGCAGCAACAGCTGTTCGCTCCGGTCGGCGAGCAGCCCCTCGGCGGTCTCCAGGGCCTCGTCGACCAGGGCCAGGGCCTCGGCGGCCCCGGGCAGCGCGCGGCGCCGGCGCAGGCCGGCCGAGAGCGTGGCGACGTGGTCGGCGACCGAGGTGAACGGGTGGCCGGCAGCCGGCGGTACCCAGAGGCGCTGGAGCAGGCTGGTGGCCTCCAGCATGGCCTTGGCCTCCGCGAGCGAGCGCAACGGGATGTCGCCGTACAGCCGTTCCAGCAGCAGCACACCCGCGGCGGGGTCGGAGTCCAGCAGCAGGACGGCGCCGCGGCCGGCCCAGTGGGTCAGTGCCGCGTGCTCCTGGGCGGTCTCGGGGGTGATCAGCCCGGCCTTGAGGACGGCGGGGGTGAGGTCGTCGCTGTGGCGGACGTACCCGATCAGGCTGATCCGGCCGCCCGGCTCGAAGATCCGCTCAAGGGTGAGACCCCAGCGGGTGAGGTGTTCGGCGAAGGTGGCCGGCAGGGTGGCCAGCCACGCCTCGGCCCGTTCGCCCTCCATGGCGCGCGCGGTCTCCGCCAGGCGCTCGGGGACGGTGATCTGCCCTGATGCTGCCGACATGCTGGCCTCTCGGTCGGTACTTCCCCCGGGTGGTGTTGCCCGCCCATTGTCGGCCATGGGAGGGAAACTGCTGGTCAGGCGCTCGCGGTGGCGGACGGCGTGGCGCCGTCCGAGTCCGGCAGGCCGGGCAGCGCGGGAACGTCGGAGCCCCAGTGCGCCGCCCGCAGCGCCGTCTCCCGCAGAGCCTCGGCGGCGGTCGCCCGGAGCGGCCCGGTGCAGGCCGCCACCAGGTTGGCGTACACGGCGGTGAGCTGGGTCTCGATGTGCGCGGCGAGCTCGCCCGCCGAGGCGGCGCTGGTGACCGCGAACGGGAGCTGGTACCCGGCCGCGGCGGCCGTGGGGGTCGCGCCGCCGGTGCTGAGCAGTCGCTGCCAGGCGTCCCGCTGGGCCTGGTGAGCGGCGTACGAGGCGTGGCCGTCCCCGCGTCTCGCCCCGCTGGGCAGCCGGGCGCCGACGACGCCGTACCCGTAGACGGCGGCGTGCTCGGCGGCGAGCGCGGCCTGCAGGCCGGCGGCCGCCGCGGTGGGCAGCGGGGTGGTGGTCGCTGAGGCGGAGGGGGAGGCGGATGCCGACGGGGAGGCGGACGTGCCCGGCGATGCGGCCGACGTCGGCGCGGCGATCGGGCCGGTGTCACCGAGGGCCGCCGCGTGCAGGGCGTCCGAGGCCGAGACCGCGGCCAGCAGCTTGGCGAGGGCGGGCGAGGCGGCGTCCAGGTCGGCGAGCCGGGCGCCGGCGGTCTGCCGTTCGAGGGCGGCGAGTGCCGCCACCGAGGACACGGCGGCCGTGCTCGTGGCTCCGGAAGCAGAGGCGGAGGCGGAGGCGGACGGGGAGGCCTGCCCCGAGGCCAGTGCCGCCCGGTGCTTGACCACGTCGGCGCGCAGCGGCTGCAGGGTGTCCGCCTTCGCGGCCCCGGGTCCGGCGATCACCGCGTCGTAGGCGGCCAGCAGCGCGTCCGTGGCGGCCACAGCCCGAGCCCGCAGCGGAAGGTCGGGATCGGGCTTGTGGTGGTCGCCGTCCTTGCCGTCGTCCGAGCAGCCGCACAGCAGGTGGGCGCCGCTGAGCGCACCGAGGGCCAGGAAGGTCCGCCGGGTGGGGGACAGCATCGACGCGCTCCCGCAGAGATCATGGGGGAGCCGTTCAGCCCCCGCTGCCGTGCATCATTACAGAACCCACACCTTCCGGGGCCCTGGGGGACGCTATACGGACACTGTGACGTTGCTCGCAGCGGGGTGAGCGCGGGCCAGGTGGCGGGGTGTGCCGGGCCGACGCGTGCGCCGGGCGGAATCGGCGGTTCGGGGGTTGACCGGCTAGGCTTCCGCTTGAGTTAGCAGCTACCGACAACAGCAGACGCGGCCGAGGAGTCACCCGGATGAGCACCACCCCCACCGACCGGCTGCGCGCGTTGCTGGAGCCGCTGGCCGCGGAGGCCGGTTTCGATCTCGAGGACGTCAAGGTCACCCAGGCCGGCAGCCGCCGCCAGGTGCAGATCGACGTGGACGCCGACGGCGGAGTGGATCTCGATGCGATCGCCGAGTTCAGCCGCCGGGTCGGCCAGGAGCTCGACGAGTCCGACGTGATGGGCAGCGCCCCGTACGTCCTGGAGGTCGGCTCGCCCGGCGTGGACCGCCCGCTCACCGAGCCCCGCCACTGGCGCCGGGCCGAGGGCCGTCTGGTCAAGGCCCATCTGGCGGACGGCGGCGAGATCGTCGCCCGGGTCCTGGAGACCGATGAGGACGGCGCCCTGGTCGAGGTGCAGCCGGTCAAGGGCCGCGGAAAGGCCAAGGAGCGCCGCCTGGCGTACGCCGAGGTGGCGAGGGCGCGTGTGCAGGTCGAGTTCAGCCGTAAGGACGACAAGCTCCTCGACGACGCCGAAGACATTGCCGACGACGTTGCCGACGACATCGCGGACGACGTCGTGGACGACATTGCGGACGACGATGAAGGTGCAGAGCACTGACCACCACATCCATCCGCCGCACCATGAACGTGAAGAGAGAAGAGGAGGCGTAGCCGTGGACATCGACATGAGCGCCCTGCGTGGGCTGGTTACCGAGAAGAACATCCCGTTCGACCTGTTGGTCGAGTCGATCGAGTCGGCCCTCCTCATCGCCTACCACCGCACCGAGGGCTCCCGCCGCCGCGCGCGCGTCGAGCTGAACCGCAAGACCGGTCATGTGACGGTGTGGGCGCTGGAGGACCCGGCCGAGCTGGAGGAGGGCGTCGAGCCCAAGGAGTTCGACGACACCCCGAGCGGCTTCGGCCGGATCGCCGCCAGCACCGCCAAGCAGGTGATCCTGCAGCGTCTGCGTGACGCCGCCGACGACCAGACCTTCGGTGAGTACGCCGGCAAGGAGGGCGACATCGTCACCGGTGTCGTCCAGCAGGGCAACGACCCGAAGAACATCCTGGTCGACATCGGCAAGCTGGAGGCCATCCTCCCGCCGCAGGAGCAGGTGCCCGGCGAGGACTACCGCCACGGCACCCGCCTGAAGTGCTACGTGGTGGCCGTCCGCCGCGGTGTGCGCGGGGCGTCCGTCACGCTCTCCCGTACGCACCCCAACCTGGTGAAGAAGCTCTTCGCCCTGGAGGTCCCGGAGATCGCCGACGGCAGCGTCGAGATCGCCGCGATCGCCCGCGAGGCCGGTCACCGCACCAAGATCGCGGTCTGGTCCCGCAAGTCGGGCCTGAACGCCAAGGGCGCCTGCATCGGCCCGATGGGCAGCCGTGTGCGCAACGTCATGGGCGAGCTGCACGGCGAGAAGATCGACATCGTCGACTGGTCGGAGGACCCGGCGGACATGGTCGCCGCCGCGCTGTCCCCCGCGAGGGTGACGAAGGTGGAGATCGTGGATTACAACCAGCGCTCCGCACGGGTGATCGTTCCCGACTACCAGCTGTCGCTGGCGATCGGCAAGGAAGGCCAGAACGCCCGCCTGGCCGCCCGCCTGACGGGGTGGCGGATCGACATCCGCCCGGACACCGAGGCTCCCGACGGGGAATCCTCGGCCGAGTAACAGGCGTTGTAGCTGTCCTGCCGAGATCGGCGGGGCGGCGCCATGTCCCTCCGGAGGGGTAGACTTGAGGTTGTCTGGCCGGACGCGTGTCCGAGCACGCCCCGAACGCACCTGCGTGGGCTGCCGCAAGCGAGCGGCCAAGCACGAGCTGTTGCGTGTCGTGGCGGTCGAGGGCGTATGTGTCCCCGATCCGCGCGGCGCACTGTCGGGCCGGGGCGCACATGTGCACCCCGATCCGGCCTGCCTCGACCTCGCGGTACGCCGCCGGGCGTTCCCCAGGGCCTTCCGGCTCCAGGGGGCGCTCGACACGGACGCTCTGCGTGAGTACGTCGAGGAGCGGGCAGGCGGCACCCCGGCGCCCTGAGTTCTCAGGGGCGTCTGGAGGGGAGCGGCGCTCGCAGCAGTGCCGTCACGTACGGCGGAGAACCACCGCAACAAGCACAGCGCGCGGATGCGACGCGCGCAGTGTGCACACGTCAGGTACCTCGCGAGTTGGAAGTAGGTCGAGATTGCGATGAGCACTCGATGAGTACGCGATGAGTACGCCCATGAAGTAGCGACAGTCCGGCGGACGATTGCCCCGGACTCATAGAGCAGGAGTGAAGTGGCTAAGGTCCGGGTATACGAGCTCGCCAAGGAACTTGGCTTGGAGAGCAAGGCCGTCATGGCCAAGCTCACCGAGCTGGGTGAGTTCGTCCGTTCGGCGTCCTCGACGATCGAGGCGCCGGTCGTGCGCAAGTTGACTGACGCTTTGGGAGTGGCCCCTACGGGTGGTTCCTCTGCCAAGCCTGGCCCGCGGAAGCCCGCGGCGCCCCAGCCCGCCGGTGGCGCTGCCGCCGGTGCGGCCGCACCCAAGCCGGGTGCCCCCACCCCGGGTCCGCGCCCCGCCGCGACCCCGGGTCCCCGTCCCATGCCGGCCGCCGCGGCTCCCGCCGCCCCGGCCGCCCCCGCCGCCAAGCCGGCCGCTGCTGCTCCGGGCCCGCGCCCGGCGGCGCGTCCCGCTGCACCGGCTCCGGCCGCCCCGGCCGCCCCGGTTGCTCCGGCGGCCGAGTTCTCCTCGCCGGCCCCCGCCGGTGATGCCGCCGCTCCGGCGGCGCGTCCGGCCTCCCCGGCCCCGCGTCCGGCAGCGGCTGCCCCCGGCGCCCGTCCGGGCCCGCGTCCGGCCGGCCCGCGTCCGGGCAACAACCCCTTCACCTCCGGCAGTGCGACCGGCATGGGCCGCCCCGGCGAGCGCCGTCCGGCTGCTCCCGGTGCCGCGCGTCCGGGTGCCGGTGCTCCCGGTGCGGGTGCCGCCCGTCCGGGTGGTGACCGTCCGCGTCCGGCCGGCGCTCCCGGTGCCGACCGTGGCGCCCCGCGTCCCGGTGGCGACCGTCCGCGTCCGGCCGGCGCTCCCGGTGCCGACCGTGGCGCCCCGCGTCCCGGTGGCGACCGTCCGCGTCCGGCAGCCGGTCCCGGTGGCGCTCCGCGTCCCGGTGGTGACCGTCCGCGTCCCGACGGCATGCCCCGTCCGGCCGGCCCCCGTCCCGGTGGCCCGAGCCCGTCCGGCATGCCGCGCCCGAACCCGGGCATGATGCCGCAGCGTCCCGCTCCGGGCCCCGGTGCCCGTCCCGGCCCCGGTGGCCGTGGTCCGGGTGGCCCCGGTGGCCGTCCGGGTGGTCCGGGTGCCGGTGGCGCCCGTCCGGGCTTCGCCGGTCGTCCGGCCGGTCCGGGCTCGCGTCCGGCCGGTGGCGGCTTCGGCGGCCCCCGTCCCGGTGGCGGTGCCCCCGGTGGCGGCGGTGGCTTCGGCCCGCGTCCCGGTGGCTTCGGCGGCCGTCCCGGCGGCCCGGGTGCCCGTGGTGGCACGCAGGGTGCCTTCGGTCGTGGCCCGGGCGGTCGCCCGGCCCGTGGCCGCAAGTCGAAGCGTCAGCGTCGCCAGGAGTACGAGGCCATGCAGGCCCCGTCCGTGGGCGGTGTGATGCTGCCTCGCGGCAACGGACAGACCGTCCGCCTGTCGCGTGGTGCCTCGCTGATGGACTTCGCGGAGAAGATCAACGCCAACCCGGCCGCGCTCGTCTCGGTGATGTTCAACCTCGGTGAGATGGTCACCGCGACCCAGTCGGTCTCCGACGCGACCCTCGAGCTGCTGGCCGGCGAGATGGGCTTCGTCCTGGAGATCGTCAGCCGCGACGACGAGGACCGTGAGCTGCTGGAGTCGTTCGACATCGACTTCGGTGCCAACGAGGGTGACGAAGAGATGCTGGCCCCGCGCCCGCCGGTCGTCACCGTCATGGGTCACGTCGACCACGGTAAGACCCGACTGCTCGACGCCATCCGCAAGACCAACGTGGTGGCCGGTGAGGCGGGTGGCATCACCCAGCACATCGGTGCCTACCAGGTCGCGGCGACGGTGAACGGCGAGCCCCGCCCGATCACCTTCCTCGACACCCCGGGTCACGAGGCGTTCTCCGCCATGCGTGCCCGTGGTGCCAAGTCCACCGACATCGCGATCCTGGTGGTCGCGGCCAACGACGGTGTCATGCCGCAGACGGTCGAGGCGTTGAACCACGCCAAGGCCGCCGGTGTGCCGATCGTGGTCGCGGTCAACAAGATCGACGTCGAGGGCGCCGACCCGACCAAGGTCCGCGGTCAGCTGACCGAGTTCGGTCTGGTGGCCGAGGAGTACGGCGGCGACACCATGTTCGTCGACATCTCCGCGCGCCAGGGTCTGAACATCGACCAGCTGCTCGAGGCCGTCGTCCTCACCGCCGATGCCTCGCTCGACCTCCGGGCCAACCCGGAGCAGGACGCGCAGGGTATTGCGATCGAGGCCCACCTCGACAAGGGCCGCGGCGCCATGGCGACCGTCCTGGTCCAGCGCGGTACCCTCCGCGTCGGTGACTCGATCGTGGTCGGCGACGCCTACGGTCGCGTCCGCGCCATGCTGGACGAGAACGGCAACCACCTCGAAGAGGCCGGCCCGTCCCGCCCGGTGCTGCTGCTCGGTCTGACCTCCGTGCCCCGCGCCGGCGACAGCTTCATCGTCGTCGACGAGGACCGCACCGCCCGTCAGATCGCCGAGAAGCGCTCGGCCCGTGACCGCAACGCCGCGTTCGCGCAGCGTCGGGTCCGGATCTCGCTCGAGGACCTGGACAAGGCCATCGCAGCGGGCTCCATCGAGCAGCTCAACCTCATCATCAAGGGTGACGTCTCCGGTTCGGTCGAGGCCCTCGAGGACGCTCTCGTCAAGCTGGACGTGGGCGAGGAGGTCGAGCTCCGGGTCCTGCACCGCGGTGTGGGTGCCATCACCGAGTCCGACGTGGACCTGGCGATGGGCTCGGACGCCATCATCATCGGCTTCAACGTGCGCGCCGAAGGCCGCGCCCGTACGGCGGCCGAGAAGGAAGGCGTGGACGTCCGGTACTACTCGGTCATCTACCAGGCGATCGAGGAGATCGAGTCGGCCCTCAAGGGCATGCTCAAGCCGGAGTACGAGGAGGTGCGCCTCGGCTCTGCGGAGATCCGCGAGGTGTTCCGTTCCTCCAAGTTCGGCAACATCGCCGGTGTCCTGGTCCGCGAGGGCCTGCTGCGCCGCAACGCCAAGGCCCGCCTGCTGCGCGACGGCAAGGTCGTGGCGGAGAGCCTCACCATCGAGGGTCTGCGCCGCTTCAAGGACGACGCGACCGAGGTCCGCGAGGGCTTCGAGGCCGGTGTGACCCTGGGGTCGTTCAACGACATCAAGGTCGACGACATCATCGAGACCTACGAGATGCGCGAGAAGCCGCGCGCGTAAGCGTCGGCTGCCGGGGCCGGTCGGCGGGGAATTCCCGTCGACCGGCCCCGGTCTCGCTGTGTAGGGTCCCGGTACACCCCGGTCAGGGGATTTCCCGAGGCCTTCAGGTCGGCTTGACCTGTCACACATGTTCGTAGGAACACTCACCTTCGACCTCCTCCTGGGCGACGTTCACTCGCTGAAGGAGAAGCGCTCGATCGTGCGGCCCATCGTGGCCGAGCTGCAGCGCAAGTACAGCGTGTGCGCAGCGGAAGTAGGGAACCAGGATCTGCACCGCAGGGCCGAGATCGGCCTGGCGGTGGTGTCCGGCGAGGCCGGGTACGTCACCGAGATCCTGGACAGCTGTGAGCGGCTCGTCGCCGGCCGCCCCGAGGTGCAGTTGCTCTCCGCGAGGAGGCGCTACCACGGCGACGATGATTGAGAGCGGGGGCGGCGGTGGAACGTCATCACCGTCACACCGACGAGGACCGAGAGCGCCCACAAGGCTGGGCGCGGGCAGGTACGTTGGGGCGTGGGCCCCACGGGTGAGCCAATGACCCGGGTACCCTGCTCACCGCACGAGGAGGCAACGTGACCGACACCGCAAGGGCGCGCAAGCTCGCCGACCGCATTCAGGTGGTCGTGGCCGAGACCCTGCAACGCCGGATCAAGGACCCGCGCCTGGGCTACGTGACCATCACCGACACCCGGGTCACCGGTGATCTGCGTGAGGCCACCGTCTTCTACACCGTCTACGGCGACGAGGCCGAGCGCGAGGCCTCGGCCGCCGCGCTGGAGAGCGCCAAGGGCGTGATCCGCTCCGAGGTCGGCAAGATCGGGGTGCGCTTCACCCCGACGCTGACCTTCGTTGCGGACGCCCTGCCGGACAACGCGCGCAACATCGACGATCTGCTCGACAAGGCGAGGCTCTCCGACGCGGCCGTCCGTACGGCAGCCGCCGGCGCGACCTTCGCCGGGGACGCGGACCCGTACAAGGTCCCGGCCGCCGAGCGCGACGACGAGGACGAGTAGTCATGACCGCCGAGCCGGCGCAGGCCGGCCAGGGGGCATCTTCCACCGACACGGTGGAGGGTGCCCTCGCGGTGCTTCCAGGGCCTCGCAGTGGGTCACCGGGCGGCTCCGGGCGGTTCGAATCCGAATGGCAGCGGGTGATCGCCGCCATCGGGCAGGCCTCGTCGATCGACCTGATCTGCCACATCAACCCGGACGGCGACGCGCTCGGCTCCGCCCTCGCGGCCGGCATCGCGCTGCGCTCGCTCGGGCGCGAGGTGCGGGTCTCCTTCGGTGACGACCCGCAGGTGATCCCCGAGTCGCTCTCCTTCCTGCCCGGGCAGGAGCTGATCGTCCCGGCCTCTTCCGTGCCCGACACCCCGGAGCTGGTGATCTGCTTCGACGTGGCCGCCGAGAGCCGGCTGGGGCTGCTGCACGACAAGGCCTTCGCGGCCCCGACGCTGGTCGTGGTCGACCACCACGCCTCCAACCCGGGCTTCGGCACGCACCGGCTGATCGACCCGGGCGCGCCCGCGACCGCCGTCCTGGTGGACGAGCTGCTGCGCCGGCTGCGCGTACCGCTCGACCAGGACCTCGCCACCTGCCTGTACACCGGGGTGGCCACCGACACCGGTTCCTTCAAGTACGCGGGCACCACGCCGGCCACCCATGAGCTGGCCGGCCGCCTGCTGGCCACCGGCATCCGGCAGGACCTGATCTCCCGGCAGCTCTGGGAGACCTGCTCCTTCGGCTACCTCAAGGTGCTCGCCGCCGCGCTGGACCGCGCCGTGTACGAGCCCGAGGCGGCCGGCGGCCGGGGGCTCGTCTGGACCTGGGTGCCGTACCAGGACCTGGTGCTCTTCGGCGTGACGGTCGAGGAGATCGAGGGCCTGATCGACGTGCTGCGGCGACCCGCCGAGGCGGAGGTCGCGCTCGTTCTGAAGCAGGACCCGGACGGCACCCTGCGCGGCTCCTGCCGCGCCAAGGGCGCCGTCGACGTGGCCGCCGTCTGCGCCGAGCTCGGCGGCGGCGGGCACCAGTTCGCGGCGGGGTTCTCCGCCCGCGAGGACGTACCGGCGACGATCGCCCGCTTCCGGGCGGCGCTCGCGTCTCTCTGACGGAAAGATCTGATGAAGCGCAAGGCAGGATCGACCAGCGGCTCCGCCGCGGGGGCCCCCAACGGCCTGGTCATTGTCGACAAGCCCGAGGGCCTCACCTCGCACGGGGTGGTCGCCAAGCTGCGGTGGCTGGCCGGGACGCGGAAGGTCGGGCACGCGGGCACGCTGGACCCGATGGCGACCGGGGTGCTGGTGATCGGCGTCGAGCGGGCCACCAGGCTGCTCGGGCACCTGATGCTCACCGCGAAGACCTACGAGGCGACCATCCGGCTCGGGCAGGACACCGTGACCGACGACCGCGAGGGCGAGGTCACCTCCTCGGCCGACACCTCCGCCGTGACGCGGGAGGCGATCGACACCGGGATCGCCAAGCTCACCGGCGAGATCATGCAGGTGCCGTCCAAGGTCAGCGCCATCAAGATCGACGGGAAGCGTTCGTACCACCGGGTGCGGGAGGGCGAGGACTTCGACATCCCGGCCCGGCCGACCACCGTCCACTCCTTCACCGTGCACGAGCAGCGGGCCGCGGTCGCCGAGGACGGCACGCCGGTGATCGACCTGGACGTCACCGTCGAGTGCTCCTCCGGCACCTACATCCGCGCGCTGGCCCGCGACCTCGGGGCGGACCTCGGCGTCGGGGGGCACCTCACCGCACTGCGGCGCACCAAGGTCGGCCCGTACGGGATCGAGTCGGCGCACACCCTGGAGCAGCTGGAGGAGAAGCTCGACGTCCTGCCGATCGCGGAGGCTGCGGGGGCCGCGTTCCCGCGCTGGGACATCGACGCGGACCAGGCGAAGCTGCTCTCCAACGGCATGAAGCTGGCAGCCCCCGGACTGGGTGTCGACGGCCCGATCGCCGTCTTCGACCCGGACGGCCGCTTCCTCGCCCTGGTCGAGGAGAAGGCCGGCCACGCCAAGCCCGTAGCCGTCTTCGTCGGCTGAAGGCCGGCCTCTGGGACTGAAAGGGCGAGCTTCCAGCTGCTGCGCTGAGCGTTGGTGGCACCCGTTGCGCAGACTGGGGCTGAAAGGGCGAGCTCTCAGGGGCGCGGGGAACTGCGCGAAACGGAAGGTCCCGTCGCCGTTGCTGCTGCGCTGAGCGTTGGTGGCACCCCGTTGCGCAGGGGGATTTCGGGGTGCCCGGTTGCTCCAGGGGGCCGGTTGAGGTGGGAGCCTTCCGTTTCGCGCGGTTCCTCGCGCCCCCGAAGGCTGCCCGCTGGGTTCACTCGGGTGGGCGAGCGCGCGAGGTGAAGGGGTGTGGTGAACGGCGCGGGCGCGGTGGCATGCCCGCGCCCGAGGGCAGGCTCCCCGCGGCGTGTACGGCAGCCGCGACGGGCCTCCCCGCAGGGGCGGTCTGCCCGGCCCGGCTGGGAGGGCGGGGCGGATGGCCGATGGTCAGCGATCCGAGGCGGCAGGGGCCGCCGACGTGGCGGCGGACCCGGCTCAGGCGCTGCTGAGGATCTGCGACCCGGACGGACGGGTCCGCGGTCTCGGCTTCGTGGCCGACCTGCACGGCACCGTGCTCACCGCGCACGAGACCGTGGCCGGCCTGTCCCGGCTGGTGCTGCACACCCCCGGCGGCCAGACCCGGGTCCTCGGCCCGGACTGCATCGAACCGCTCCCCGGCCACGCCCTCGCCCTGCTGTGGACGGACGGCGTGGGCGGACTGCCCGTCCCGCCGCTGGCGATCGCCCCCGCAGGCGGCAGCAGGCTGGTCGCCGTCCCGCAGCTGCGCCCGGACCAGGGTGAACCGGTGCCGGCCCAGGGCGGCGTGCTGGCCGTGGACACCGCGATGTACCCGTGGGCCGACGAGTTCCACTTGGTCGAGGGGGCGCTCCTGCTCGACCTGCCCCAGCTCGGTGCCGTGCCGACCCCGGGCGCCCCGGTGCTGGACGCCGAGACCGGAGCCGTGATCGGGGTGCTCGCCCCCGGGCTGCGCAGCGGCCACGGGACCGGGGTGAGCGCCGCGCCGCTGGTCCCGAGGGGACCGCTGGCGGCCGTACTGGCGCGCAACGCCGCCGTGGTGCCCGCGTACGGGCGGGCGCTCAACCTGGGCGGAGTGCTGCAACTGGCCTCCGTGCAGCTCGGCTCGGCGAGCGCCGGGTCCGGCCGGATCGCGGATCTGGCCGCCGACCGGGTGGACCGCCCGGACGGGCTGACCGGGGAGGAGCCGCAGGAGACCGTCACCGTCCTGGTCGGTGAGCCCGGCAGCGGCCGCACCACCGAGCTGGCGGCGCTGACGGTCCGCCGGGCGGGCGGTCGCCACCCGCTGCCCACGCTGTGGCTGCGCGGCGCGGACCTCGCCGTGACGGACACCTCGCTGGCCGGTGCCGTGGGGCGGGAGTTGGCGCGGGCCGCCGATCTGCTGGCCGTCGAGGCCCCCGGACCGGATGCCGTGGCGAGGCTCTGCACGGCGGCGGGGCGACCCCTGCTGGTGGTGCTGGACGCGATGGAGGAGGCCCCGGCGGCGGTCTCCGCGGCCTGGCTGCGCGCGAGTACCGAGTGGCTGCACGGCACCGGGGCCAGGCTGCTGACGGCCTGTCGGTCGGAGGAGTGGTCGCCGGCCCCGTGGCCGGACGGAGCCCAGGTGCACGGTCTCGGCCCGCTGCCGGACGAGGCCGCCGAGCGGGCGGCCCGGCGGTACGGACTGCCCGCCGCCTGGCTCGCCCCCTCGGACGCCGGGCACCCGCTCGCGCTGCGGCTGGCAGGGGAGCTGCGGACGGCCGGGGTGCACGGGCCGGCGCCCCGGCGCAGCGAGCTGTTCGCGGCGTACCTGGACCTGTGCTGTCTGCGGATCGGGCAGCGGATGGTGGACGGGACGCAGGTACGGCGGCCCGGGACCCACCGGCGGGGCGGGACGCGGCCGACGGCGGAGGCCGTACCGCCGAACGACGCGGGGCGGGTGCGGAGGTTGGCCGCGGTGGCGGCCGGGCGGCTGCACGAGGCGGCCCGGCAGATGCTCGGGTCGGGGCACGGCGGGCTCACTGCGGCCGCGTTCGACACGCTGTTCCCGGGAGCCTGGGCCCGGGCGGTGCTCGGCGAGCGGCTCCTCGTCCCGGCGGGCGGCGGGTACCGGCCGGCGTACGAGGAGTTCGGCGAGTGGCTGCAGGGGCTGCACCTGGACCTCGACGGGGCACTGCGGCTGCTCCTCGGCGAGACGCAGCCGCCGGCCGACGAAGGAACAGCGGTGCCAGGGCCGTGGGCGCCCGCCGACGGGCCGGTGGACGGGACGACCGGGCACGGGGTGCCGAGGCACCGGGTACGGCCGGTGGCAGCCGCGCTGGAGCGGCTGGGCCGGACCTGGGGCGCGACGGCGCTGGACCCGTGGCTGCACCGGCTGTGGCGGGCCCTGGAGACCGCCCCACCGGGCAGCGAGCCCGCCTGGTGGGCCGGCCGGCTGCTCGCCGGAGCCCTCGTGACCGGCCCGGACCTCACCGTCCACCGGGTGCTGCTGGAGCGGCTGGCCGAGCGCGAGCAGCCTCCTGGCTTCGGCCCCGCCTTCTGGGCCGCCCTGCCGCTGGCGCCCGCCGCCCGGCTGGACCTGCTCCGCCGCCTGGTCCGTACGGACGGCGCCGGGCAGCCCTTCCGGGCCGCCACCGCGGAACTGCTCGCCGCGGACCCGCAGGCCGTCATCCCGCTGGTCTGCCGGTGGTTCGAGGACAGCCGGCGCCTGCTCGCCCGCCCGGGAACGACGGTCGCCGACGTCGCCCACGACCTGCTCCACGCACACCGGCGCCTGGCCCTGGACGATCTGACGGAGTGTCTGGTCGACACCGCGCACCCGAGGGCCGACGCGCTGCTCTCGCTGCTCGCCGAGGACGAGCCCTCCGCACTCTGCCGCGCCGTCGACCGCTGGAGCCACGACCCCAGGCCGGAGCGGCACGTCGCCGCCGCCGTGCACGCGCTGCGCACCGCGCCGCACGCCGCCGGGCCGGGGTCGGAGCTGCTGCACTTCACCGCCGTGACCCTGCTGGCCCGGGAGGACGAGCCGGCCCTGCACGGTGCGGCGCTGGCCCTGCTGGTGCGCGATCCGCAGACCCGTACCGAGCACCTGCCCGCCGCGCTCGCCGCGTACGAGGAGGACGACCCGTTCGTCACCGCCGAGGTCCTCGCCCCGGCGCTGGACGGCGATCTTGACCTCGTGCTGGCGGCGTTCCGACGGCGGCTGGCGGCGCCCGGCGGTGCGGTCGCCGAGGGGCTGCGGGTGCTGGCCGGGGCAGCCGACCCGGCCGTGGCCCGCCGGGGCATGGAGCTCGCCGCCGAGCTGCTGCGCGAGCGCCCGGAGCGGGCGGCCCAGGTCGCCGAGTACCTGGACCGGCTGCTCGCCCGGGAGGCGGACCCCGGCCCGCTGCTGGACGAGGTGGTCACCGGCCAGCCTGCCGTGGTCCGCCGGGTCTTCGCGGTGCTGTTGGCGGCGCCGGGGAGACCGCCGAGCCTGCTGGACACCCTGCTGGCCACCGAGTGCGACGCCTCCGTCCTGGCCGCCGTGCTGGAACGGCTGGCCGAGAGCTGTACGGAGTTCGAGCCCGGCCGGCTCCGCGCGTTGCTCCGCCGGGTCGTCGAGGGTTGCGAGGAGGCCGTCCTGGTCCGCTGCGCCGGCCGGTCCGCGGACTTCGCCCGGCTGCTCGCCGAGTGGCCCGCCGCCGAGCCGGCGCTCGGCCCGGGCCCGCTGCTGGCCCGGATGCGGGCCCTGGTGGCGGCCGGCCGCGACCCCCAGTACGCGGCGGCCGAGGCGGAACGCGGTGCACTGCGGCCCCCGCCGCGCTCAGGTGGCCTTCCGGTGCCGAAGCAGGGACGGGCGCATGGCACGCTATAGGGGTTCAGGTTGGAGCGTTTGAGCGCACGTGGAGTGCGCGACGTACGGAACAAGGAGCGGTCAGGGTGCAGCGCTGGCGTGGCCTGGAGGAGATCCCCGGGGACTGGGGGCGCAGCGTCGTCACCATCGGATCGTTCGACGGTGTGCACCGCGGCCACCAACTGATCATCAACCGGGCGGTGCGGCGCGCCCGTGAGCTGGGCGCCAAGTCGGTCGTGCTGACCTTCGACCCGCACCCCAGCGAGGTCGTCCGCCCGGGCAGCCACCCGCCGCTGCTGGCCCCGCACGCCCGCCGCGCGGAGCTGATCGAGGCGCTGGGCGTGGACGCCGTGCTGGTGCTGCCGTTCACCCTGGAGTTCTCCCGGGAGTCGCCGGAGTTCTTCGTCCAGCAGGTGCTGGTGGACGCGCTGCACGCCCAGGTCGTCATCGAGGGGCCGAACTTCCGCTTCGGACACAAGGCGGCCGGGAACGTGGCGCTGCTCACGGAGCTGGGCCGGGCGGCCGACTTCGAGGTCGACGTGGTCGACCTGCAGGTGAGCGGCGCGGCGGGCGGCGGGGACCCGTTCTCGTCCACCCTGGCCCGGCGGCTGGTGGCCGAGGGGGACATGACGGGTGCCGCCGAGGTGCTCGGCCGTCCGCACCGCGTGGAGGGCATCGTCGTCCGAGGGGCCCAGCGCGGACGGGAGTTGGGCTTCCCGACCGCCAACGTGGACACCGTCCCGCACAGCGCCGTCCCGGCGGACGGGGTGTACGCGGGGTGGCTGACGGCGGGCGGCGAACGGATGCCGGCCGCGATCTCGGTGGGCACCAACCCGACCTTCGACGGCACCAGCCGCACCGTGGAGGCCTACGCGATCGACCGGGTCGGCCTGGACCTGTACGGGCTGCACGTGGCGGTCGAGTTCCTCGCGTACCTGCGCGGGATGGAGAAGTTCGACTCGATCGACGCGCTGCTCGACCGGATGGCCGACGACGTCAAGCGGGCCCGCGAGCTGACCGACGCCGCGGTCTGACGAACCCCTGACGCCCCGGGCCCCGCCGAACGGCGGGGCCCGGGGCGTCCGCGTTCACTGCTCCTGAGGCAGCGTCCAGGCCGGGGAGTCGGCAGGCGGCGCCGGGGTGGGGCCGCCACCGGGAGCGGTCCGCGTTCTCGTCCCAGTACGGCACGTCGCCGTAGTAGAGGCCGTACGCCCAGTACTCCGGCAGCTCATGGCAGACGATGTCGGGGTACGGGTCGAACTCGGTGTCGCCCCACGAAAACGCCTCGGCCCGTCGGGTGCGAACACCCGACGGGCCGAACTCATCAGCGGTGTAGTGCAGTTGTCACTGCTGGGGCGGGTAGCCGTACCCCGGCGGGGGCGGAGGCTGCTGGCCGTCCTGCTGCGGCGGCGGGTAGCCGTAGCCGGGCTGCTGGCCCTGCTGCGACCACTCCTGGGGCAGCGGCTGCGCGCCGGGCGCCGCCTGCTGCGGCGGCTGCCCGTACCCGGGCGGCGGGGCCTGGCCGGGCTGCGGGGCCCACGGGGCGCCCGGCGCGGGCTGCCCGGGGTAACCGCCCTGCTGCGGCGGCGGGTAGCCGCCCTGCGGCGGGTACGGCTGCTGCTGGGGGTAGCCGCCCTGCTGCGGGTACTGCTGCGGCTGGGCCCAGCCCCCCGCCGCGTGCTGGGCGCGGGCGATGTCCTCGCCGACCAGGGTGGCCAGCTCGAAGTACGCGTCCCTGACCTTGGGCCGCATCATCGCCAGGTTGACCTCGGCACCGGCCGCTAGGCTCTCGTCGAAGGGCACGACCACGACACCGCGGCAGCGGGTCTGGAAGTGCGCGACGATGTCCTCGACCTTGATCATCTTGCTGGTCTCGCGGACCCCCGACACCACCGTGATGCTGCGCTGCACCAGGTCGGCGTAGCCGTGGGCGGAGAGCCAGTCCAGCGTGGTGCTGGCGCTGCTGGCGCCGTCCACGCTGGGCGTGGAGACGATGATCAGCTGGTCGGCCAGGTCGAGCACGCCGCGCATGGCGCTGTAGAGCAGGCCGGTGCCGGAGTCGGTCAGGATGATCGGGTAGTGCTGGCCGAGCACCTGGATGACCTGGCGGTAGTCCGAGTCGTTGAAGGTGGTCGAGACGGCCGGGTCGACGTCGTTCGCCAGGATCTCCAGGCCCGAGTGCAGGTCCTGCGAGGTGAACTGGCGGACGTCCATGTAGCTGCGCAGGTGCGGAATGGCCGTCACCAGGTCGCGGATCGTCGCGCCGGTCTGGCGCTTCACCCGGCGGCCCAGGGTGCCGGCGTCCGGGTTGGCGTCGATCGCGATGACCTTGTCCTGGCGCTCGCTGGCCAGGGTGGCCCCGAGCGAGGTGGTGGTCGTGGTCTTGCCGACGCCGCCCTTGAGGCTGATCACCGCGATCCGGTAGCAGCTCATCACCGGCGTACGGATGACCTCCAGCCGGCGGGCCCGGTCGGCCTGCGCCGCCTTGCCGCCGAACTTGAGGCGCGACTCGCGCTGCTGCTTCGGCTGGCCGCGCAGCAGACGGTCGGAGGAGAGCTCGACGGCGGCGGTGTAGCCGAGTGCGGCGCCGTGCGACATCTGCTGCTGACCGCCGGGCTGCTGGAACGCCGCCGGGGCCTGCGGGACGGCCTGCTGCGGGTAACCGGGCTGCTGTGGCTGAGGGTACGCGGGGGGCTGCGGCCAGCCGCCCTGGCGCGGGTCCACCGCCGGGGCGGGCGCAGGTGCGGGAGCCGGGGCCTGGGCGGGTGCCTGGGCCTGCTGGGGCCACGGGCCGGGTGGCGGCGGGACCTGCTGCTGCGGCGGCGCGGGCTGGGCCTGCTGGGGCTGGGCCTGATGAGGCTGAGCCTGTGCGGGCTGAGCCTGCTGGGGCACCTGGGGCGGCGCCTGGTCGGCGGGCGGCCAGGCCTGCGGGGGCGCCTGCTGCTCGGGGGCGGGCGCGGGAGCCGGGGCAGGGGCAGGTACGGGCGCGGGGGCCGCCTGGACCTCTACGGGAGCCGGAGCCGGCTCGGCGACCGGCGCGGGTGCCTGGGCCACCACGGGCTGCGGGGGAGCAGGCTGCTCGACGGGAGGCTGCGGCGGCACGGGTGCCGGCGGCTGCTCGACAACGGGCTGGGGAGCCACGGGCGGAGCGGGCACCGGCACGGGCGGCGCAGCCTGGACCTGCGGCGGTACCGGGGCAGGCGCGGGCGCAGGAGCCGGGGCCGGGGCCGGCGGCGCAGCCTGCGGGGTCTCGCTCTGCGTGTACCAGGACGGGGGGGAGTAGTCAGGAACGTCCGACCAGTCGTCGTCGTCCTCCGCCGCGTTGTCGCCGACGTAGACGCCGTCCCGATCGCTGCTCACTTGGGCTCCCTCGTGTTCGCCGCCGCTGTTCGCGGTGCCGTCGGGCAACAAGACTAGGACGTGATTGGCGGTCACCTGAAGGCGGTGCCTCATCTCACGCCAGGGTTGGCGGGCCTCGGCCGGGTGACGACAACCGTCTTTGGAGTGAACCTCACCTGGTGTTCACCTTGTCGCCCGCCCGCGGCCACAACCACGGACGAGAGGCCCGCGCCCGCGCTCCGCCGGAGCGCCGGGACACGGACCTCCTCGCACAGTGCTCGGAGCGGAAAGCCGCTCAGTCCATCCGGCGCGGGCCGCCCAGGACCTGGGCCTCCGCCTCGCCGGGGTTGGTCATCACGAACTGCCGCCGCATCCTGGTCGCCCAGAGCGTGATGTTGTCGCCGAGCGTCGGGAGTGCGGCCACGTCCTGGTCGCCGAGCGACAGGATCCGGGCGAGGATCTCCGCCTCCTGCGGCGAGACCCGCTGAACGCCGACCAGGTCGGCCGCGTTCAGCACCCGGGACGCGTTCGGGCCCAGGTACGGAAGCAGGGTGAGCGTGGTCTGCCAGGGGGTGGCCGAGAGCCGGCTGCGCGGCGGACGGGCACCGAGGTCGCGGACGACCAGCACCGGCGAGGCCACCGAGGCACCCTGCGCGCCGAGCCGTCCGACCTGGTGCACCGTCACACAGGGCTGGCCGCCGCCGGCCGCCTGCGCCAGCGAGGCCCAGGCCTGCGGACGGCCGGTCTCGACGGCGATCCGGGCGCCGGTGGCGGCCGCGCGCAGCGCGATCACCTGGGCCGTCCACATACCGCCGACCAGCACCAGCTCGTACGAGCTGGGGCGGAACAGGCCCAGCACGGCGGGCTGTTGCTGCGGGTCGACGCCGATCACCACGCCGTCGTCGCCGACCGGGAAGGACAGCGCGCCGATGTCCTCGGCGGAGAGCACGTGCCGCTCGCGGCGCGGGCCGCGCAGACCGAAGCCGGGACGGATCCGCAGCGTGGCACGGGACTGCTCGGCGCCCGGCTGGGGCGCATGTCCGGGGTAGGTCTGATAGGCCATCAGGACGTCCCTCCCAGGGGCAGCGTGGCGAGCAGGCCGGGTGCCTGCTCCAGGTCGAGCCTGGTCAGGCCCACTCCGGCGCTCTGCGCACGGGACTCCACCAGCCGCCCGACCTGGGCGACCTCGCTCTCGCTGCGGCCGGTCACCCGGACGTGTCCGCTGACCGCGACCGCACCGCCCGTGCCGCGGCTCGCGGTCAGGCTGAAGGTGCTGGCGAGGGCCGGCGTACCGGTGACCAGGTTGACCAGGTCGGGAGCGGCGATCCGGCCCGGCGCACCGCCCGGACGGCTGAGCTGGGGCCACTTGGAGATCCAGAACGTGCTGTGCCAGCGGTCGTCGATCCGCCAGAACTTGCGGCTCTCCTGGGTACGGCGGCCGTTGCCGCCGCCACCGCCGGTGCCCTGACGGCCCGCCACCGCGATCGGGTTGGCGCAGACCGAGATGGCCAGTGCGGCGATCAGCTCGCGCTCGTCCAGGGTCGTCGCCGTGAAGCCTGCGGCGTTCAGCCGGCCGGCCACCTGGTCGGTGACGCGCTGCAGCGCCTTGCGGGCGCCCTCCTCGCCGCCGCCGCGCGCCAGCACGGCGGTGCTGCTCTGCTCGGGGTTGAGCTTGAGCGCGACCCAGGTGAGCCGCAGACCCGGGGTGGCGATCCCGCCGGGAAGCTGGTGGTACGCCCGGGAGGCCAGCGACTGGTCGGGCAGGTGCGGGGCCGGCGCGGGCTGGGTGTGCTGGACCAACTGGACCGATTCCAGGGCGATGTCGTCCACCTGGAGCGCCGAGCAGATCACGTCCAGTGGCAGCGGCAGTGCGGTGCGGTTGGGCCGCAGTGGCTGGTCCTTGGCCTGCACCAGCAGCACCGAGGTGAGGAACGTACCGTCGCCGACCATGCCGGTCTCGCGGCGGATCGGCCGCCCGCCGCCGAGGTCGGCCTCGGTCGCGTGGGTGTAGGTGCGCAGGGCGGGCTCGAGCTCCAGCGCGGGCGCCAGCGCCGGATCGGTGCCCGGCGGCGGCACGTTGAGCTGCGCCTGCTTGCGGCGGGCGTTCAGCGCGGAACGGACCCGCAGGCCCTCCGGAACGCTACGTCCGTTCATCGGCAGCAGTGCGATCACCACCAGGACGACGGCGGGCACGGCGAACGCGCCGGCCATCGCCTTGTTGATCGTCCAGCCGACCGCCACCAGCGCCACCGCGACCTCCAGCAGCACGACCTGCTGCAGCTGGAGCCGGGTGCCGAGGAGACCCGGCCGGGGGTGGATCTTCAGCCCCACCGGCGAGGTGGGGCGGGCCTGAGCGGGCTGCGCCCGCCGGCTGCGGTGGCCGGCTCCCCTGCCGTGCGATGTGCTTCGTCGCTCTGGAGCGGTCTGGCTTGGCATCCCCCGAGTGACCCTCTCTGATCAGATATCACGGCCCGGTTGGCTGGTCGGCAAACCGTACCCGTACCGTACTCACCGTCTGCTGCCGCATCGTAGAGGGTTGGCTGTGGCTCCCGCCCGGCGGGTGGCAGACTCGCGCATGGACGAATCGTGCTGACGTACGCACAGATGTCGGTCAAAACAGGGGAGACGACGAGCATGGCATCACGCAGGGATGAGCTGAACGCTTACACATTCGCACGCAAGCGGACAGTAGGCGCCTTCCTGCAGCCCAGCGGCGGCGGCAACGACGAGGACGCGCCCAAGCCGGTGCGTGCGGTGCTGCCCAGCGTCGTGGTGGCAGCCGTCATCGTGGCGGGCTTCGGCATGTGGGGCGTCATCAAGCCCAGTGCCCCGAAGGGCTGGGACGACGGCAAGAACATCATCCAGGGCAAGGACTCGACCACCCGCTACGTGGTGCTGATCGACTCCGAGACCCACGAGAAGGTGCTTCACCAGGTCCTGAACATGTCCTCGGCGAAGCTGGTGCTGCCGGCCGGTTCCAAGGTGGTGCCCGTCGCCGACTCCGTGCTCGACGCCTACCCGAACCACGGGGCGACCATCGGCATCCCGTACGCGCCCGACAAGCTCCCCAAGTCGGACGACGCGGGTGTGGCCAAGAAGTGGTCGGTCTGTGACCGCCCCGGCAAGGGCGAGATCCAGGCGACCATCAACCAGGCCGTCTTCGTGGCCGCCGACGCCGAGGCGAAGAAGCTGGCCAGCCCCGACCTGGTGCTGAGCACCGGTCAGTCGCTCTACGTCCAGGCTCCGAAGGAGTCGGAGGACGACCCGGGCAGCGAGTACCTGATCGACCCGCAGGGCCGCAAGCACGCGGTCGGCAACGTGGGGACCAGCGCCGACGACCGCACGAACCTCAGGGCCGCCCTGTTCGGCAGCGATGCCAAGCCGCAGCAGGTCACCAAGGACTGGCTGGACACGCTGGACGCCGGGGACGCGATCCTGTTCCCGAAGATTCCGGACTTCCTGCCCAAGGGGGTCGCCTCGAAGGTCGGGCTCACCCCGAAGGAGGAGCGGAAGGTCGGCCGGCTGCTGCAGTTCCAGAACAACAGCTTCTACGTGGTCGGCGTGAACAAGCTCTTCGAGATCTCCGCATTCCAGGCCGAACTGATCCGATACAACCCGGAACTCCGCACGATCTACGACGGTACGCCGAAGTTCGCCGACCTCTCGCCGGGTGACTACGCGAAGCTGCAGGGCCAGATCGACAGCAAGACGCTGAAGGACGACCCCAAGAAGATGCCGCAGGAGAAGCCGGCCGACCACCCGGTGAACTTCAACGGCTCCGGCAAGGGCCGCACGGTGCTCTGCAGCACCTTCGAGGGCATGGAGGGCCAGAGCATCAAGCGCTCGGTCTGGGCCAGCACCGACTACCCGGCGCCGGTCACCAGCGGCGCGGCCACCGCTCACGTCTCGCCGGGCCACGGGCTGCTGTTCCGCTCGGTCGACGGCAGTGGCGCGGACAGCTCGGGCTCCAACTTCCTCATCACCGAGACCGGGCTGCGCTACTCGGTGCCGAGCAACAACGACGGCAAGGGTGCGGCGACGCCTTCGGCGGACCCGCAGGCGCCGCAGGGACAGCAGCAGGAGCAGGCGAACGAGGCGGCGTCACGCCTGGGCTTCGAGAAGGTCCAGCCGACCCTGGTGCCGCACTGGTGGGCCGACCTGGTGCCGGCCGGTCCGGTGCTCAACACCAAGACGGCACTTCAGGCCCAGACCGCCTGACGCTTCCTCAGGTCGCAAGTGTGGTCCCAGTGTCATGGTCTGGTAACTACCCGACTCCCGGTGTTGGGTGACTTGCAGTCGGAGGCTAAAGTGCTGGAGGACATCACACCGTGGTGTCGACGGGTAGGCCGTGCCAGGACTATCCGTCGGAAGTCTGTCTCATGGGGGACGGTGGATCATGGCTGGTCAGTTCACGACGACCGCTGAGGAAATGCAGGCATTCGCTAACCGTATCGGTGACGTGAACGCGCAGATCCACGGCGAGATTCAGAGGCTCAACACGCTCGTCGACGAGATCAAGGCCGGTTGGCAGGGTCAGGCGGCCACCGCCTACCAGCAGCTGCAGACCCGCTTCAACGAGGACGCGCAGGCGCTGAACAAGGTGCTCGACGAGATCAAGCAGGCGATCGAGGCCACCACCAAGGCGTACAGCGCGACCGAGCAGGAGCAGCAGTCGTCGATGAGGGGTTCGTTCTGAGCCCTGCGGGGTTCGTACCGCAGACGCCACTCGCCGGTCCTGCTCTAGGGACCGAAACGATTTCATCGACAAGGAGACATCATGGCCGACGGCATTCTCGTTAATTTCTCTACCATCACGAACGCCAGCTCCGAGGTGAAGCAGACCGCCTCGCGCATCCAGCAGCAGCTGGACGACCTCAAGGCGGGCGTGACCCGGATCGCCAGCAGCTGGCAGGGTTCGGCGCAGGAGGGCTACCAGGCCCGCCAGCGCGAGTGGGACACCAAGGCCGCTGACCTGCAGCAGGCCCTGTCCCAGATTGCGACCTCGCTGGACAACGCCGCTCAGAGCTACCAGGACACCGAGCGCAAGAACGCCGGTGTCTGGGGGGCCTGAGCCGTCTGCCGCCTCCGGCGGTGCACAGCATGAGTAGTGGGGCGGGCGTCCGGTCGGGCGCCCGCCCTCGCGCGTGGGAGGCACGCGCACGACATCGCGTGGATCAGAGGGGAAGACAGGTGTCGTTGGGTACGTACCGCAGGGCCGTTGCCGCGTCCGTGGCGCTGGGGGTGATCGGCGGCCTGGCGGCGACGCCGGCGTACGCGGCCACGCCCACGCCCTCGCCCTCCTCGTCGGAGGTGCACTGGTCCCCGCTGGGGATAGCCGCCGCAGGTGAGTGCACCTTCCCGTCGCAGGACATCCCGAGTGCTCCCTGGGCGCTGCAGCGGGTGCTGCTCGACCAGCTGTGGGAGGGCGGGAAGACCACCGGCGCCGGCGTGACCGTCGCGGTGATCGACACCGGAGTGGACGACCAGAACCCGCAGTTGGCCAACAAGGTCGACGAGGGCAAGTCGCTGTTGGTCGACAAGTCGACCGGCAAGCCGGTGGACGGAAACAGCAAGACCGACACCGTGGGTCACGGCACCAAGGTGGCCGGCATCATCGCGGCCAGGCCGTACGCCAAGACCGGATTCGTCGGTCTGGCGCCGGACGCCAGGATCCTGGCGATCCGGCAGAACGACAGCCAGGGCAACGGCGACGTCAACTCGCTGATCGAGGCCATCCAGATCGCCATCGACAAGAAGGTCGGTGTCATCAACATCTCCCAGGACGTCCGGGCCACCGACCCGGACGGCGGCTTTGCCAAGAAGCCCGAGCTGGAGGCGGTGATCAAGAAGGCCGAGGACAACGACATCGTGGTGGTGGCCTCGTCCGGCAACGACGGGCGGGAGGGGGAGACATTCCCCGCCGCGTTCAAGACCGTGCTGGCGGTGGGTGCCTCGGACCGGAACAACGAGCGCGCTTCCTTCTCCCAGTACGGCGACTTCGTCTCCGTCGCCGCGCCGGGGGTCGAGATGCTCTCCACGGTGCCCAAGGGCGGGCAGTGCGTGGACAACGGCACCAGCTTCTCGGCCCCGTACGTGGCGGGCGTGGCCGCGCTGCTGAAGGGAAAGTACAAGAACTGGACTGCCGCGCAGATCCGGGCCCGGATCGAGCAGACCGCTCAGCGGACCGAGCGGGGGCCGAACAAGTTCATCGGCTGGGGCGTGGTCGACCCGGTGAAGGCCGTGAAGAGCACCGCCAAGGCGGAGGCCTCGCCGCACCCCGACGCCACGCTGAAGCTGGCCTCGGCGCCCCTCGTGGCCCAGCCGCTCGGCCTGGAGGAGACCCAGGCAGACCGCGACCGCCGTACCGGCACCTACGCCCTCGGCCTGGGCGGCCTGCTGGTCGCGGCGCTGGCCGGTGGCGCCATCGTGGTCCGGGACTTCCGCCGCCGCCAGGACGGCTGAGAGTACGCGAAACGGCCCGGCTCCCCTTTTACGGGGAGCCGGGCCGTTTGCCGTGGATCAGTGGACCAGTGGACCAGTGGACCAGCGGGTCGGTGGGTCAGACCTGCTCGTCCTCGGGCACGGTGATCACCCAGCGGGTGTCCTGGCGGGGACGGAGGTAGAAGACCCAGTAGAGGGAGGCGACGGCGGTGATGCCGCCGGTCCAGGCCAGGGCGCTCGGGTCCAGGTGGAACAGCACCCAGACGAGCGCGAGGATCAGCACGATCGGCAGGACCGGCCACAGCGGCTGACGCCACGCCGGGGCGTGCTTGTGCTGGTTGCGACGGGAGAGCAGCGCGGCGACGGCGACCAGCAGGTACAGGGCGGCGACGGCCACACCGGTGATGCCGATCAGCGTGTCCTGCGGGACGAAGCAGAGCACCGCGCCGGGGATGCCGACCGCCAGGGTGGAGACCCAGGGGGCGCTGAACTTGTTGAGGGTGCCGAAGGACTTGTTGACCGACGCGGGCCAGGCCTTGTCACGGCCGGAGGCGAAGAGCACCCGGGAGTTCTGGATGACCATGACGATGCCGGCGTTGATGATCGCCAGTGCGATGCAGAGGCTGATGAAGGTGCCGACGGCGGAGCCGGCCCAGCCGGACACCAGAGCGGAGATGTCGCCGGCGGTCAGGCTGGTCAGATCCGGGGCGCCCACGGTGATCGCGACGACCGGGACGAGGATGACGACGACCGACAGGGCCAGCGTCCAGAGCACGGTGCGGGCGACGTTCTTGCGCGGGTTCTCCAGCTCCTCCGAGAGGTAGATCGCGGTGGAGAAGCCCTGGGTGACGAAGAGCGCGGTGCCCATCGCCATGACGATGGCACCCATGCCGACCGCGCTGGTCGCGCCGCTGTCGTCGGCGGTGATGCCGTGCAGCAGGCTGCCCAGGCCGCGCTCGCTGTGCGCGAAGCCGAGGAAGGAGACCATGGCGCAGGCGATGACCTCGAGGACCAGGAATATACCGGTGATCCAGGCGTTCGCCCGCAGATCGAGCAGACCGGCGACGGTGGCCGCGATCATCACGGCTGCGCCGGCGATCTTGGGGTCGACGTTCACGATCGGTGCCAGGTAGTCGGCGGTCCCGATCGCGATCAGCGAGGGCACGATCATCACGACGATCAGGGACTGGATGAACACCAGCCAGCCGGCGAAGCGGCCCGCCAGGGTGCCGACCATCGCGTACTCGCCGCCGGCGCTGGGGATCAGCGTGCCGAGCTCGGAGTAGCAGAAGGCGACGGCGATACAGATGATCGAGCCGATCGCGATGGCCATCGCGGTGTACGTGCCGAGCGCGTTGAACAGGTCCGGCACGATCACGAAGAGGGAGGAAGCGGGCGTCACGCACGACAGCGTGAGCAGCGTGCCGCCGACGACACCGATGGAGCGGCTGAGCTTCTTCGGGGCGCCGGAGGGGCTGTCGGTCGCCGCATCGGGGGTTGCGGCGAGTGGCGGGCGAAGCGTGTCGGTCATGAACGTTCCGATCGGCTCTGTGCGGTCCTGGGGGAGGGAGCGGTATCGCCTCCGCTGGCTGTTGCGTGATCCTGGTCCTGTCGCTCCCGGTCCGCCATGGAACATCGTGCGTATTGATTGCGTCAACGGCCGATCTGCTTCGGAATCCGTAGCTCTGCCATGCATAAACGCAGGATCCGATGGTCACCAACGGCAATTGTCAAGTATGTCCGACTTGTTACCTCTGCCACATTGCACTTGAATCCAAGGTAAACAAGAGATTGCGCCCGATAAATCAAAGGCATGTGGCCGCTTGGGGCGCGCCTCGCTCAGGTGGGCCTCCAAGAGGCCCGACGGGGTCCGCCCGGCAACGAGAACCGCAGCAAAGCCATACAAGAAACTGGATAACGTTTCAGCACATGGGATGCAGAAGGGGCCGGGTTCGATCGAACCCGGCCCCTTCTGGTGTGACTCGGCGTTACGGCGTCGGCAGCCAGCCCGTCTGGACCATCTGACCGCTCGCGATCCGGCGCGTGACGAGCACACCCCGGCCCGGCGGCAGCGGCTGCGGCTTGACCGTACCGAGCAGCGCGCCCTCGCCCTTGTCGCCCGAGAGCATCAGGCCCTGGCCGCCCAGCTCGCGCATCCGCTGCATGACCGGCTCGAACAGCGAGCGGCCTGCACCACCGGCGCTGCGGGCGATGATCACGCGCAGGCCGATGTCACGGGCGAACGGCAGGAACTCGGCCAGCGGCGCCAGCGGGTTGCCCGACTGGGTGGCGACCAGCTCGTAGTCGTCGACGATGACGAACATGTCCTTGCCGCTGTACCAGCTGCGGTTGCGCAGCTGCTCCGGCGTGACGTCCGGTCCCGGCAGGCGGCGCGAGCAGGCCCCGCGCAGCATCTCCACGATGGACGTCATGGCGGGCGCGGCCGCCGCGTACTCGACCAGGTACTCCGGCGGCACCACACCGAGCAGCGAGCGGCGGAAGTCGCCGATCACGATGCCGGCCTGGTCCGGGGTGTACCGCTCGGTGATCTGCTTGATGAGCATCCGCAGAACGGCCGACTTACCGGACTCGCTCTCACCGAAGACGATGAACAGCGGGTCGGACTCGAAGTTGAGGAAGACCGGCGCGAGCTCGACCTCGTCGACACCGAAGGCGATACCGAGCTCGGGGTGCTCGAAGCCCTTGGGCAGCGAGTTCCCGTCCAGCACCTGCGGCAGCATGCGGACCTGCGGGGCCCGCGGGCCCGTCCAGGCGGCATCGATCTGCTGGACCATGTCGGCGGTGCCGTCGCCCAGGTCCTCCAGCTCCGAGGAGCCGTCGAGACGCGGCAGGCCGCACAGGAAGTGCAGCTTGTCCGCCGTGATGCCACGGCCGGGCTGGCCGGCCGGGACGTTCTGCGCGACCTTGCGGTCGATCTCGGACTCCATCGAGTCACCGAGCCGCAGCTCGGTGCGGTTCTGCAGCAGGTCCTTGAGCGCAGGGCGGACCTCGGCGTAGCGGGCGGCGGTCAGGATGACGTGGACGCCGTAACCGAGACCGCGCTGGGCGATGTCGGAGATGACCGGTTCGAGGGACTCGAACTCCTGCTTGAAGGTGAGCCAGCCGTCGATGATCAGGAACACGTCGCCGAACTGCTCGTCCGGCAGCTGGCCGTTGGCCCGCCTGGTGCGGTACGTGGCGACGGTGTCGATGCCGGTCGAGCGGAACAGCTCCTCACGGCGGTTGAGGACGCCGTGCACCTCGCTGATCATGCGGCGGACCTTGTCGACGTCCAGACGCCCCGCGACCCCGCCGACGTGCGGCAGGCCCTGCAGGCCCTGGAAGCCACCACCACCGAAGTCCAGCATGTAGAACTGGACCTCGCCCGGCGTGTGGGTGACGGCGAAGCCACCCACCATGGTGCGCACCAGCGTCGACTTGCCGGAGCGGGGACCACCGACGATCAGGCCGTGACCGGCCGCACCCGAGTAGTCCTGGTACAGCACGTCGCGGCGCTGGTCGCGCGGCTTGTCCACGATGCCGACCGGCACGACGAGCCGGCCGAGCGCGCCGAACTCCGGCGAGGTCAGACCGCGCTCCGGGGTGACCTGGAGCGGCGGAACCAGCTGGTCGACGCTGGGCGCCGCCTCGAGCGGCGGCAGCCAGACCTGGTGGGCCGGCGGGCCCTGGCCGATCATCCGGCTGACGAAGACGTCGAGCATGGTGTCGAGCAGGGAGTCGTCGACCTCCTCGACCTCCTCGATGATCTCCTCGACCACCGGCTCGATGACCGGCACCTCGGCCGCGGTGAACAGCACCGGCTGAGCGGTGACCACCCGGCCACCGGTCGCCCGCTGCTGGCCCGGCGGACGGTAGGCACCGGAGACGTACGCCGCCCGGAACCGCTCCATCACGTCGGAGCCGAACTTGAGGTAGCCGACACCGGGGATGGGCGGCAGGTGGTAGGCGTCCGGGACACCGATCGCGGCGCGCGACTCGGCGGCCGAGAAGGTGCGCAGACCCAGGCGGTAGGAGAGGAAGGTGTCCAGACCGCGCAGCTTGCCCTCTTCGAGACGCTGCGAGGCGAGCAGCATGTGCATACCGAGCGAACGGCCGATTCGGCCGATCTGGATGAACAGGTCGATGAAGTCCGGCTTGGCGGTGAGGAGCTCGGAGAACTCGTCGATGATCAGCAGCAGCGAGGGCAGCGGGTCGAGCGCGGCGCCGGCCGCGCGGGCCCGCTCGTACTCGTTGATGTTCGCGTAGTTGCCCGCCGAGCGCAGCAGCTCCTGACGGCGGTTCATCTCGCCCTCGATCGAGTCACGCATCCGGTCGATGAGGGTGGCCTCACCTTCCAGGTTGGTGATCACGGCCGCGGTGTGGGGCATCTCCGCCATACCGGCGAAGGTCGCACCACCCTTGAAGTCGGCGAGGACGAGGTTGAGGATCTCCGAGGAGTGGGTGACCGCGAGGGCCAGAACCAGGGTGCGCAGCACCTCGGACTTGCCGGAACCGGTGGCGCCGACGCACATGCCGTGCGGCCCCATCCCCTCCAGCGAGGCCTCCTTGATGTCCAGCCAGACGTACTCGCCGTTGGAGCCGACACCGAGCGGCACCCGCAACTTCTCGCGGATCGGCCGGGGCCGCCAGTGGCGGGCCGGGTCGAAGGCGCCCGGGTCACCGGTGTCCATCATCTCGGTGAAGTCCATGCTGACCAGCGAGGGGTCGCCGTCGTCGCCGCCGGCCGAGATCCGGTACGGGGCGAGCTGGCGGGCCAGCGCCTCGGACTGCCAGGAGGACAGCGTGTCCGGCTTGCCGGAGTACGAGGCACCGGAGGCGGACTCCAGCAGCAGCTCGTCCTTGCCGAGGGTGATGACCAGGTGGCCGCTGGGCTCGTCCAGGTCACCCGGGACGACCTCGATGATGGTGACGCCCTCGACGCCCTCGGCCCCTGCCAGCACCGAGTCGTGCGGCACCGAGGCGCCGTCCATGACCACGATGATGTGCGGCTGGTCCGGCGACGGGACGGTGTCCCGGGCGAAGCCCTTGCGGCCCGCCAGCTCGTTCTCCAGCAGGTACTCCAGCTCGCCCAGACCCGCGGCGATCAGACGGCGCGAACCGGCGCCGTCGTTCTCCTTGCGGTGCTGGGTGTGCGGGAGCCACTTGGCCCACTCCCACTCGTCCACCGCGCCGGGCGCGGCGGCCACGCCGACCATCAGGTCGTCGGGCGAGTGCAGGGTCGTCAACTGGGCGATCATCGCCCGGACGTTGCCGTAGACGGTGTCCGGGTCGCCGCACACCGTGATGTGGTAGAAGGCGCGCAGCGAGACGGCCAACGGCAGGTCCTGCAGGGTGCCGTGGGCGGTGAGGAAGTTCTTCATGGCCTCGGCGGCCAGCGGTTCCAACTCGTCCAGCGGCGCGGTCTGCGGCGCCACCAATGGAGTCGACAACTGCTGTGGGCCCCGGCCCAGCCTGATCTGCGCGAAGTCCGGGTCGCTGGGCCTCCGCTCCCAGAGGCGACGGCCCTCGGCCACGATCGACCAGAGCTGGTCCGGCTCCGGGTGCAGGAACAGCTGCGCGCCGCGCTGGCGCTCGGCGGTACGCCGGACCTGACGGCGCATCTGCTGCAGGTACTTCAGGTAGTCGCGGCGCTCGTCCGCGGTGCCCGCACTGCCGCCCTTACGGGCCTTGATGACCTGAGCCACCGCCATACCGGCGGTGGAGGCGACCATCAGGACACCCATCATCTTCATGGGCCCCTGAGCACCAGGGGAGAAGAAGAACGCCGCTGAGCCGCCCATGCCGAGCAGGGGCAGCAGGGACATCATCCAGTCCTCGCCGCCCGTACGGGGCAGTTCGGGCGGAGTCACCAGCTCCACCGGCTCGTCCGGCACTGCGGGCGGATACGCCCGGGCCGGACGCTTGACGGTTACCACACTCACAACGGCATCAGCCCTCACGCAACTGGATACGTACGGGTGAGGGCGCCCCGTGTGATGACGCCGCCCCCGCTCCGCCGACCGCAGGCGTCCTCGGGGTTGCGCGAATCCGCCCCCGTACGCCTTGCGCAGGGGCCGATCCTACTGGTCGGCCCGGGCGGTTCGACCACGGGGGCGTTCGCCCGTGACGGCCGCGGTTCGGTGATCGGGAAGAAGGGGTTCAAACCGGTCAGGCAGGTTGAGGAGCTTTCGGGACGAGCCGGTGTACGCCTCCACCGACAGCTCACCGGATGTCGGTAATTCCCGCGGTCCGCACCTCTCCTGGCGGACTGTCACCGCAGCGTGCAGGGGTTGTGCAGACTTGCGGAACGTCTCCCGGCGGAGCAGGGGGCCAGTAGTCAGCACCGTCTTGTCGGGCGGTAGGGTAACGCCGCGCCAACTCTTGGCCGGATCGTGTCAGTTCCGGACCGGCCGGGTCGGCGCCTAGCTGACTTACAGACACAGTCAACGAGGGGGAAGCGCCGGTGAGCGCAAACGCAACGACCGGATTCTGCCGGGTCACCGTCGTGGCGCCGGACAGCCGGATCGACGTCGCACTTCCGGAGGACGTCCCGCTCGCGGACGTCTACCCCGAGGTGCTGCGACTGTCCGGGCAGACCCAGGTGGACGGTGCCCCGACGGGCTTCCACCTGGTCCGCCGCGACGGCACCGTGCTCGACAGCGGACTGCCGCTGGCGGCCCAGCAGGTCCGGGACGGTGACCTGCTGAGCCTGCGCCCGTTCGCCGAGTCGCTGCCGCCCGCCGTCTACGACGACGTGGCGGACGCCATCGCCAGCGCGGTCGAGGCCGACCGCCGCTTCTGGAGCCCCGACCTGATGCGGGCCTTCGGCCTGATCGGTGCCGGCGTGCTGCTCGCGCTGCTCGGCTTCGCGCTCTGGTTCTCCGACCTGCGCCACGACATGCACAGCCTGCCGGGCATCCTCTCCGGCGTCACCGCCGTCGTGCTGGTCACCTTCGCGGGTGTCCGCGCCCGCGTCTACGAGGACCACGACGCGGCGCTGGCCCTCGGCCTCGGCGCCCTGCCGCACACCCTGATCGCCGGCAGCGGCATCATCGCGGTGGCCCACACCGGCGACGGCCCCGGCCGTCTGCAGTTCCTGGTCGGCTGTGTGGCCGTTCTGGTGGTCTCCGTCCTGCTGGTCGGCCTGCTGCCGGAGAAGGACTCGGTCTTCGTCGCCTCCTCCTTCCTGGCCGCCGCCGGCACCCTGGCGACCTTCGCCGCCGTGCTGCTCGAGGGCACCCCGGCCACCCACATCGCCGCCGTCACCGGCGTCGCCGCCGTCGCCGCGATCGGCTTCCTGCCCGCGCTCTCGGCCCGCTTCGCCCGCCTGCCCGTCGGCTTCAGCGCCCCCGGCCAGACCCGCACCCGCGGCCGCAACTACGGCGAGGAGACCAACCGCGCCGAGACCGTCCAGTACGAGCGGATCGCGCACCAGGCCCGCCGCGGCCACGAGGTCCTCGTCGGCCTGGTCGGCGGCTGCTCCGCCACCATCGTCGGCGCCTGCACCGTGCTCGGCTTCAGTGACAAGATGTACGGCGAGCTGCTGGCCCTCGGCCTCGGCGTCTCGACCATGCTGCGGGCCCGGCTCTTCCGCTACACCGCGCAGGTCTTCAGCCTCACCATCGCCGGCCTGGTGGGCCTCGGCCTGCTGATCCTGGGCCTGTCGCTGCACACCCCGCTGTTCATCGTGACGGCGACCAGCAGCACCCAGACCGACCTGCGCACCATCTGGCTGTCCGCCTCGATCGCGTTCGGCGCCGCCGTGCTGACCGCCATCGCGCTGGTCGTGCCGCGCCTGGGCGTCTCGCCGTTCTGGGGTCGCATCCTGGACCTGGTGGACGGCATCATGCTGATCTCGCTCGTTCCGCTGGCGCTGGCCGTGCTCGACATCTACGGCCTGGTCCGGGGCGCCGTCTGACCCTGACCCGCCCGACCGGTGCCCGCCGCCGGCCCTCGTCCCTCCCGCCACGGACCGTGGCGGGAGGGGCACCGAGGGGCCGACCGGCGGGCACTGGTACGCTTGGCCATTGAGCGCAGCCGTGTCCTGCCCCGGAGCCCCAGGCTCCGATGCCGCGGACGGCGGCGCTCCACGTACGACACCGAGTCCTCTCAGATCCTGTGCCGTAGACCAGGATCGCTCGGAACATCCTTGAAGGAGTTGCTGTGGCTCTCGACGCCGCTGTCAAGAAGCAGATCATCGCCGAGTTCGGCCAGAAGGAGGGCGACACCGGCTCTCCCGAGGTCCAGGTCGCCATGCTCTCCCGCCGTATCTCGGACCTGACCGAGCACCTCAAGTTCCACAAGCACGACCACCACTCCCGTCGTGGCCTGCTGATCCTGGTCGGTCAGCGTCGTCGTCTGCTGCAGTACCTGGCCAAGAAGGACATCGAGCGCTTCCGTACGCTCGTCGACCGCCTTGGCATCCGCCGCGGTGCCGCCGGTGGCGCCCGCTAAGACCGCCGTGCAGGGGCGGCTCCCCTCCCAGGGGAGCCGCCCCTCGCTGCTATCCGCAAAGCTGTTCCACAAGCGTTCCCCCGCACAGAAGTATTTCCACACGCGTGGTAATGACGACCTCTGTAGGGTGTGAATTTGTAAGGTGAAGGGCATGCCCGGTCATGGCGTCGGCACAACGCCGACAGAACCGAGGCAGTACCGACATCACCGAGCGGGCTGCAGGCTTCAAACGGAAGCCGCCCGCATCCGGAGGAGCGTCCACACGCGACCGCCGACCAGGCAGCCGAGAGGCGCCGGTCCTCGGTAGTGGCCGCCGGGAGTCCCACGAGAGGACGCCCGGAGGCTTCGATCGAAGACCGGCCCAGATTGCCCGGGCTGCCGGCAGGCAAGCGCAGGGACGCTCCTTGGGAGACGTACGAAAGAGGAGATCTTCCAGGTGGAAGAGAACGTGTTCTACGCCGAGGCCGTCATCGACAACGGCAGCTTCGGCACCCGTACCATCCGCTTCGAGACCGGGCGTCTGGCCCGTCAGGCCGGCGGCTCCGCCGTGGCCTACCTGGACGACGACACCATGGTGCTGTCGGCCACCAGCGCGTCCAAGCAGCCGAAGGAGCACTTCGACTTCTTCCCGCTGACCGTGGACGTCGAGGAGCGGATGTACGCCGCGGGCCGGATCCCCGGCTCGTTCTTCCGTCGTGAGGGCCGGCCCTCCGAGGACGCGATCCTCACCTGCCGCCTGATCGACCGCCCGCTGCGCCCGTCCTTCGTGAAGGGCCTGCGCAACGAGGTCCAGGTCGTCGTGACCGTCATGGCCCTCAACCCGGACCACCTGTACGACGTGGTGGCCATCAACGCCGCCTCCGCCTCCACCCAGCTGGCGGGTCTGCCGTTCTCCGGCCCGATCGGCGGCGTCCGCGTCGCGCTGATCAAGGGCCAGTGGGTCGCCTTCCCGACCCACAGCGAGCTCGAGGACGCCGTCTTCGACATGGTCGTGGCCGGCCGCGTCCTGCCGGACGGCGACGTCGCGATCATGATGGTCGAGGCCGAGGCCACCGACAAGACCATCAAGCTGGTCGCCGACGGTGCCGACGCCCCGACCGAGGACGTCGTGGCCGCCGGTCTCGACGCCGCCAAGCCGTTCATCAAGGTGCTGTGCGCCGCGCAGTCCCAGCTGGCCGCCCAGGCTGCCAAGCCGACCGGCGAGTTCCCGGTCTTCCTGGACTACCAGGACGACGTGCTGGCCGCCCTGACCAACGCGGTCAAGGACGAGCTCGCCCAGGCGCTCACCATCGCCGGCAAGCAGGAGCGCCAGAACGAGATCGACCGCGTCAAGGCGATCGCCGCCGAGAAGCTCCTGCCGGAGTTCGAGGGCCGCGAGAAGGAGATCAGCGCCGCGTACAACGCGCTGACCAAGAAGATCGTCCGCGAGCGCGTCATCAAGGACAAGGTCCGCATCGACGGCCGTGGCGTCACGGACATCCGTACGCTGGCCGCCGAGGTCGAGGCCATCCCGCGGGTGCACGGCTCGGCCCTGTTCGAGCGTGGCGAGACCCAGATCCTGGGCGTCACCACCCTCAACATGCTCCGCATGGAGCAGCAGCTCGACACGCTCTCCCCGGAGACGCGTCGCCGCTACATGCACAACTACAACTTCCCGCCGTACTCGGTCGGCGAGACCGGCCGCGTGGGCTCGCCCAAGCGCCGCGAGATCGGCCACGGGGCGCTGGCGGAGCGGGCGATCCTGCCCGTGCTGCCGACCCGTGAGGAGTTCCCGTACGCCATCCGCCAGGTCTCCGAGGCGCTCGGCTCCAACGGCTCCACCTCGATGGGCTCGGTCTGCGCCTCGACCATGTCGCTGCTGAACGCCGGTGTGCCGCTGAAGGCCGCCGTCGCCGGCATCGCCATGGGCCTGATCTCGCAGGAGATCGACGGTGAGACCCACTACGTCGCGCTGACCGACATCCTGGGCGCCGAGGACGCGTACGGCGACATGGACTTCAAGGTCGCCGGTACCCGCAACTTCATCACCGCCCTCCAGCTCGACACCAAGCTGAACGGCATCCCGGCCTCCGTCCTCGCGGCTGCCCTCAAGCAGGCCAAGGACGCCCGTCTGCACATCCTCGATGTGATGAACGAGGCCATCGACGCGCCCGACGAGATGTCGCCGAACGCGCCGCGCATCATCACCATCAAGATCCCGGTGGACAAGATCGGTGAGGTCATCGGCCCCAAGGGCAAGATGATCAACCAGATCCAGGAGGACACCGGCGCGGACATCACCATCGAGGACGACGGCACCATCTACATCGGTGCGGTCGACGGTCCCTCGGCGGAGGCTGCCCGTACGACGATCAACCAGATCGCCAACCCGACCATGCCGGAGGTCGGCGAGCGCTACCTGGGCACCGTGGTGAAGACCACGACGTTCGGCGCGTTCGTCTCGCTCATGCCGGGCAAGGACGGCCTGCTGCACATCTCGCAGATCCGCAAGCTCGCCGGTGGCAAGCGCGTGGAGAACGTCGAGGACGTGCTGGGCGTCGGCGCCAAGGTCCAGGTCGAGATCGCCGAGATCGACCCGCGCGGCAAGCTCTCGCTGATCCCGGTCATCGAGGGCGAAGAGGGCGGCGAGGCGGCCTCCTCGGCGTCCGAGTGACGATCCGCCGCTAGGCTGTCGCGGCCCGCACCCTCCCTCGCGGAGCGTGCGGGCCGCACCCTGTTGTCATTGCTTTTCTGAAAGGACCACCCCCTTGGCTCAGGCCTCGGCGGCGAACCAGCGCCCCGGCACCACCCGCACCCTGCTCAAGGGCGTCGACGGCGCCGGCACGGTGCGCCGCACCGTCCTGCCCGGCGGGCTGAGGGTCGTCACCGAGACCCTGCCGACCGTGCGCTCCGCGACCTTCGGGATCTGGGTCGGCGTCGGCTCCCGGGACGAGACCCCGGTGCTGAACGGCGCCACGCACTACCTGGAGCACCTGCTCTTCAAGGGCACCGAGCGGCGCAGCGCGCTGGACATCTCGGCCGCCCTGGACGCGGTCGGCGGCGAGATGAACGCCTTCACCGCGAAGGAGAACACCTGCTACTACGCGCGGGTGCTCGACACCGACCTGCCGCTGGCCATCGACGTGGTCTGCGACATGCTCACCGGCTCGCTGATCAGGCCCGAGGACGTGGAGGCCGAGCGCGGCGTCATCCTCGAGGAGATGGCGATGGCCGAGGACGACCCGGGCGACGTGGTCCACGACCTCTTCGCCAAGGTCATCTACGGCTCCTCGCCGCTCGGCCGGCCCATCCTGGGCACCCAGGAGACGGTCAAGGCCCTGACCCGGGAGCAGATCGCCGGCTTCTTCCACCGCCGCTACAAGCCCGAGCAGCTGGTCGTCGCGGCGGCCGGCAACCTCGACCACAAGAAGGTCGTACGGCTCGTCGAGCAGGCCTTCGCGCCAGTGCTCGCCAAGTCCACCGGGCACCCGGCCGAGGTCCGCAAGGGCGTCAAGGCACTCCGTACGGCCGGCAGCATCGAGGTGCTCAACCGCCCCACCGAGCAGGCCCACCTGGTCCTCGGCACGCCCGGCGTGCCCCGGCACGACGAGCGCCGCTGGGCGATGGGCGTGCTCAACGCGGCCCTCGGCGGCGGAATGAGCTCGCGGCTCTTCCAGGAGATCCGGGAGAAGCGCGGCCTGGCGTACTCGGTCTACTCGTACTCCTCCTCGTACGCCGACAGCGGTCTGTTCGGCATCTACGCGGGCTGCCAGCCCAAGCGGGTCGAGGAGGTGCTGAAGATCTGCCGCGAGGAGCTCGCGCGGGTGGTCGAGAGCGGCATCACCGAGGAGGAGCTGCACCGGGCGATCGGGCAGATCTCCGGCTCCACCGTGCTCGGCATGGAGGACACCGGCTCGCTGATGAACCGGATCGGCAAGGCCGAGCTCTGCTACGGCCACCACCTGTCGGTCGACGACATGCTGGAGAAGATCGCGTCCGTGACCCTGGACGACGTCCAGGCGGTGGCGCGTGATGTGCTGGGTGCGTACCGGCCGTCGCTCGCGCTGATCGGCCCGATCAACGACAAGCGGGCCGCCAGGCTCGCCGACCTGCTGGTCTGAGAGGACACCTGAGATGACTCTGCGCGTTGCCGTGATCGGCGCCACCGGCCGGATCGGCTCCGAGGCCGTGAAGGCCGTCGAGGCCGCTCCCGACCTGGAGCTGGTCGCCACCCTGGACAGCCGGTCCAAGCTGGAGACCCTGGTCGAGTCCGGTGCCCAGGTCGCCGTCGAGCTGACCCACCCGGATGCCGTGATGCGGAATATTGACTTCTGCGTCCACAACGGCATCCACGTGGTCACCGGCACCACGGGGTGGGACGACATCCGGCTCGCCGAACTCGACCACTGGCTCGCGGGTGCACCCGAGATCGGCGTCCTGATCGCGCCGAACTTCTCCATCGGCGCCGTGCTCGCCATGCAGTTCGCCCAGCAGGCGGCCAAGTACTTCGAGACCGTCGAGGTCGTCGAGCTGCACCACAACAACAAGGCGGACGCGCCGTCCGGTACGGCCACCCGCACCGCCCAGCTGATCGCGGCGGCCCGCGACGCGGCCGGCCTGCCCCGGCAGTCCGACCCGACCACCCACGGCCTGGAGGGCGCGCGCGGCGCCGACGTGGACGGCGTGCCGGTGCACTCGGTACGGCTGCGCGGCCTGCTGGCCCACCAGGAGGTCCTGCTGGGCGACACCGGCGAGACCCTGACGATCCGTCACGACTCGCTGCACCACAGCTGCTTCATGCCCGGCATCCTGCTCGGCGTGCGCAAGGTCGTGGCCCAGCCGGGTCTGACCCTCGGCCTCGAGCACTTCCTGGACCTGTGAGCCTCGCATGACCTCGCGTACCGGTTTCTTCCTGCTCTCCGGCGTCCTGCTGGTGGTCGCCGTGCTCTGCGTCGGCGAGGGCGTCCAGCTGGTCGCCACCGGCAAGCCGCTCGGCATCGGCATCGGGCTCTGCGCCTTCGTCATCCCGGCGATCGGCGTCTGGTTCCTGCGCCAGACCGTCCGCTTCGGCCGGGCCAGCGAACAGCTGGCCCGCGAACTCGAGGCCGAGGGCGGCCTCCCCGTGGACGAGCTCAAGCGCACCACCGGCGGCCGGATCGACCGGTCCTCGGCCGACGAGGTCTTCGCCAGGCGCCGGGCCGAGGCAGAGTCCCAGCCGGGGGACTGGCGGGTCTGGTTCCGGCTTGCGGTGGCGTACGCCGACGCCGGCGACACGCCGCGGGCGCGCAAGACCATGCAGCACGCCATCAGGCTCCACCCCTCGGCGGGCTAGGCTTGCGCCCGTCACAGACGGTTTATCTCTGGAGGATCTTCGCGTGAGCGAGCGAAGCGAGCGAACAATCAAGCGGTGCGCGTTTCGCGAAGCGACCGCTGAGCGCAGCGAGGCGGGCGCATGAGCGACGAAGTGGGATCGGTCCCGCAGTTCCGTAGCGACGTCACCGTGGAGCTGGTCCGCAGCGCCGCGGCCGACTCGGACGTGATCTGGGCGGCCCGGGTCTCGACGGCGGGCGAGCAGTCCCTGGAGGCTCTCCAGCAGGACCCGGAGAAGTCCAAGGGCCTGATCAACTTCCTGATGCGGGACCGCCACGGCACCCCCTTCGAGCACAACTCGATGACCTTCTTCATCAGCGCGCCGATCTTCGTCTTCCGCGAGTTCCACCGGCACCGCAGCGGCTGGTCCTACAACGAGGAGTCCGGCCGCTACCGCGAGCTGCAGCCGGTCTTCTACGTCCCGGGCGAGGAGCGCAAGCTCGTCCAGCAGGGCCGCCCCGGCCGGTACGAGTTCGTCGACGGCACCCCGGAGCAGACCAAGGTCGTCTCCGAGGCGATGGAGGCCTCCTACCGGGCCTCGTACCAGGCCTACCAGGAGATGCTGGACGCCGGTGTCGCCCGCGAGGTGGCCCGCGCCGTCCTGCCGGTCGGCCTGTTCTCCTCGATGTACGCGACCTGCAACGCGCGCTCGCTGATGCACTTCCTCTCGCTGCGGACCAAGGACGAGCGGGCCACCGTGCCGTCCTTCCCGCAGCGCGAGATCGAGATGGTCGCCGAGCAGATGGAGGCGGAGTGGGCCAAGCTCATGCCGCTCACCCATGCGGCCTTCAACACCCATGGCCGCGTCGCGCCCTGACCTGGGCCGATAGGCATATGGACGGCTTGCCGGGCATGTCTGGATTGCGGCTTGAAGGGCCGCTCCCTAGGCTCAAGTCACGGATTCCGGTGCTGCTTGAACCCCCGAGCATGCAGCACCGGAATCCCATTCTTTGCCCGGCAGTCGTCCCCCCACCTGTCCGAACCCTGGACCGGCTTAGGTACCCCCCGGCCGCCTACGAGTAGTTTTGGACGCATGGCTCCGACCTCCACCTCCCAGACGCCCTTCGGCCGGGTCCTGACCGCGATGGTGACCCCGTTCACCGCCGACGGCGGTCTCGACCTCGACGGCGCGCAGCGCCTCGCCACGCACCTCGTGGACTCCGGCAACGACGGACTCGTGCTCAACGGCACCACCGGTGAGTCCCCGACCACCAGCGACGCCGAGAAGGCCCAGCTCGTACGCGCGGTGGTGGAGGCGGTAGCGGACCGGGCCCACATCGTCGCGGGCGTCGGGACCAACGACACGCACCACAGCGTCGAGCTCGCCCGGCAGGCCGAGGCCGCCGGTGCGCACGGGCTGCTGGTCGTCACGCCGTACTACAGCAAGCCCCCGCAGGAGGGGCTCTACCAGCACAGCGTCACGATCGCGGACGCCACCGAGCTGCCGGTGATGCTGTACGACATCCCGGGCCGCAGCGGTGTCGCGCTGAGCACCGAGACGCTGGTCCGGCTCGGTGAGCACCCGCGGATCGTCGCCAACAAGGACGCCAAGGGCGACCTGGGTGCGGCTTCCTGGGCCATCGCCCGCAGCGGCCTGGCCTGGTACTCGGGTGACGACATCCTGAACCTGCCGCTGCTGTCGGTCGGGGCCGTCGGTGTGGTCAGCGTGGTCGGCCATGTGGTCTCGGCGGAGCTCCGGTCCATGATCGACGCCTACCTGTCCGGTGACGTCGCCAAGGCGACCGCGATCCACCAGAGCCTGCTGCCGGTCTTCAGCGGTATGTTCCGCACCCAGGGCGTCATTCTCAGCAAGGCCGCGCTGAACCTCCAGGGACACCCGGCCGGACCGCTCCGGCTGCCGCTGGTCTCCGCCACGACGGAGGAGATTGCGCAACTGAAGGAGGATCTCGCCGCCGGCGGGGTACACCTGTAGCAGACACAGACGTGCGCGCCCCGGCTCGCCAGACCCCCCTCGGGTCTGCCGCTGGACCGGAGACAAGGCGCGAGAGCACAAAAACCTAGTAAGCAGGTAACCAACGAAGTACGCACGCCATATGTCTCCAGGGGAGGACCCCGGGCATATGGCGTGCGTCGTGAGGAGAGTCTTTTGAGCCACCCGCACCCCGAACTCGGCGCGGCGCCCGCCCTGAAGGAGGGCGCCCTCCGTATCACTCCGCTCGGCGGCCTCGGCGAGATCGGCCGCAACATGACGGTCTTCGAGTACGGCGGCCGCCTGCTCATCGTCGACTGCGGTGTCCTCTTTCCCGAGGACGAGCAGCCCGGCATCGACCTGATCCTGCCGGACTTCTCGTCGATCCGGGACCGCCTGGACAAGATCGACGGCATCGTCCTGACCCACGGGCACGAGGACCACATCGGGGCCGTCCCGTACCTGCTCCGCGAGAACCCGGACATCCCGCTGATCGGCTCGAAGCTGACGCTGGCACTGATCGAGGCCAAGCTCGCCGAGCACCGGATCCGTCCGTACGTGCTGGAGGTCAAGGAGGGCGAGCGCGAGCGCATCGGCCCCTTCGACTGCGAGTTCATCGCCGTCAACCACTCCATCCCGGACGCGCTGGCCGTCGCCATCCGCACCCCCGCGGGCATGGTCGTCGCCACCGGCGACTTCAAGATGGACCAGCTGCCCCTCGACGGCCGCCTGACCGACCTGCCGGCCTTCGCCAAGCTGGCCGAGGAGGGCATGGACCTGCTGCTGGTGGACTCCACCAACGCCGAGGTCCCCGGTTTCATCCCGCACGAGCGGGACATCTCGGCCGCCCTGCGAAACGTTTTCGCGAACGCGGAGCGCCGCATCATCGTCGCCTCCTTCGCCAGCCACGTGCACCGGATCCAGCAGGTGCTGGACGCCGCGCACGAGTACAAGCGCAAGGTGGCCTTCGTCGGCCGCTCCATGGTTCGCAACATGGGCATCGCCCGGGACCTCGGATACCTGAAGGTTCCCGGGAACCTGATCGTCGACGTGAAGACGCTGGACGACCTGCCGGACAAGGACGTGGTGCTGATCTGCACCGGCTCCCAGGGCGAGCCGATGGCGGCGCTCTCCCGGATGGCCAACCGCGACCACCAGATCCGGATCGTCGAGGGCGACACCGTCGTGCTCGCCTCGTCGCTGATCCCCGGCAACGAGACCGCGATCTACCGGGTCATCAACGGTCTGACCCGCTGGGGCGCCAACGTCGTCCACAAGGGCAACGCGAAGGTGCACGTCTCGGGTCACGCCTCGGCCGGCGAGCTGCTGTACTTCTTCAACATCTGCAAGCCGCGCAACCTGATGCCGGTACACGGCGAGTGGCGCCACCTGCGTGCCTGCGCGGACCTGGGCATCAAGACCGGCATCCCGAAGGAGCGCACGGTCATCGCCGAGGACGGCGTCGTCGTCGACCTGGTGGACGGCGTCGCGAAGATCGTCGGCAAGGTCCAGGCCGGCTACGTGTACGTGGACGGCTCCTCGGTGGGTGACATCACCGAGGCATCGCTGAAGGACCGGCGGATCCTCGGCGAGGAGGGCTTCATCTCCGTCTTCGTGGTGGTCGACTCCAGCAGCGGCAAGATCGTGAGCGGCCCGACCATCCAGGCCCGCGGCTCCGGTATCGACGACAGCGCCTTCGTGCCCGTCGTCGCGAAGCTGCAGGAGGCGCTGGAGCGCTCGGCCAGCGATGGTGTGCTCGAGGTGCGCCAGATCCAGCAGCTGGTCCGGCGCACGATCGGCAAGTGGGTGGCGGACAACTACCGCCGCCGCCCGATGATCCTGCCGGTCGTCGTGGAGGTCTGACCCCCGATTTGACGTGGGGCGACCCGGTGCGTAATGTTCTCCGGGTTGCCCCAACGGCAGGTGGGACGCTCTCGAATGGAATTCGAGAGGGGAAACCAGCCCGAGAAACTCTGTTAGAGTTCGGGAGCGCCGAAAGGCAAGAGTAAGTCTGGTGAGTGAAACTCCGGAAAACGGAGCGGAAATCGTCTGATAAGCTTGAAACACGAAAGAATGAAGCGCCCGGAGAGACACGAGAGTGTTTTGAAGGAAGTGTCCGTTCCTTGAGAACTCAACAGCGTGCCAAAAGTCAACGCCAGATATGTTGACATCCCTGGCCTGGACTTCGGTCCGGGTTGGAGATTCCTTTTGAAGTAAAAACACAGCGAGGACGCAGTGCGCGGGATCACCCTATTCCGGTGGTTGCCGTGCCGCTCAACGCGAGTGTCTCACCCGATTACGGGTAAACATTCACGGAGAGTTTGATCCTGGCTCAGGACGAACGCTGGCGGCGTGCTTAACACATGCAAGTCGAACGATGAAGCTCTTCGGAGTGGATTAGTGGCGAACGGGTGAGTAACACGTGGGAAATCTGCCCTGCACTCTGGGACAAGCCTTGGAAACGAGGTCTAATACCGGATATGACCTGCCTCCGCATGGGGGTGGGTGGAAAGCTCCGGCGGTGCAGGATGATCCCGCGGCCTATCAGCTTGTTGGTGGGGTAACGGCCCACCAAGGCGACGACGGGTAGCCGGCCTGAGAGGGCGACCGGCCACACTGGGACTGAGACACGGCCCAGACTCCTACGGGAGGCAGCAGTGGGGAATATTGCACAATGGGCGAAAGCCTGATGCAGCGACGCCGCGTGAGGGATGACGGCCTTCGGGTTGTAAACCTCTTTCAGCAGGGAAGAAGCGCAAGTGACGGTACCTGCAGAAGAAGCACCGGCTAACTACGTGCCAGCAGCCGCGGTAATACGTAGGGTGCGAGCGTTGTCCGGAATTATTGGGCGTAAAGAGCTCGTAGGCGGCCTGTCGCGTCGGATGTGAAAGCCCGGGGCTTAACCCCGGGTCTGCATTCGATACGGGCAGGCTGGAGTGTGGTAGGGGAGATCGGAATTCCTGGTGTAGCGGTGAAATGCGCAGATATCAGGAGGAACACCGGTGGCGAAGGCGGATCTCTGGGCCATTACTGACGCTGAGGAGCGAAAGCGTGGGGAGCGAACAGGATTAGATACCCTGGTAGTCCACGCCGTAAACGTTGGGAACTAGGTGTTGGCGACATTCCACGTCGTCGGTGCCGCAGCTAACGCATTAAGTTCCCCGCCTGGGGAGTACGGCCGCAAGGCTAAAACTCAAAGGAATTGACGGGGGCCCGCACAAGCAGCGGAGCATGTGGCTTAATTCGACGCAACGCGAAGAACCTTACCAAGGCTTGACATATACCGGAAACGGCTAGAGATAGTCGCCCCCTTGTGGTCGGTATACAGGTGGTGCATGGTTGTCGTCAGCTCGTGTCGTGAGATGTTGGGTTAAGTCCCGCAACGAGCGCAACCCTTGTTCTGTGTTGCCAGCATGCCTTTCGGGGTGATGGGGACTCACAGGAGACTGCCGGGGTCAACTCGGAGGAAGGTGGGGACGACGTCAAATCATCATGCCCCTTATGTCTTGGGCTGCACACGTGCTACAATGGTCGGTACAAAGGGCTGCGATGCCGCGAGGCGGAGCGAATCCCAAAAAGCCGGCCTCAGTTCGGATTGGGGTCTGCAACTCGACCCCATGAAGTTGGAGTTGCTAGTAATCGCAGATCAGCATGCTGCGGTGAATACGTTCCCGGGCCTTGTACACACCGCCCGTCACGTCACGAAAGTCGGTAACACCCGAAGCCGGTGGCCTAACCCGTAAGGGGAGGAGCCGTCGAAGGTGGGACCAGCGATTGGGACGAAGTCGTAACAAGGTAGCCGTACCGGAAGGTGCGGCTGGATCACCTCCTTTCTAAGGAGCAATAGCCGACTGCGAGCGAATGTCTCGCACGGTTGCTCATGGGTGGAACGTTGACTATTCGGCACGCTCGGTTGATGGCCGCCAGTACTGCACTTCGGTGCGTGGAAGACGGTTCATGGGTCGGGTGTGTCGGGCACGTTGTTGGGTCCTGAGGGAACGGCCGTCATGGTCGTTGCTTCAGAGATGCCGGTCCTACTTGAGATGCGCGTGTGCGTGTTGATGGTGGGTGACTGGTCGTTGTTTGAGAACTGCACAGTGGACGCGAGCATCTGTGGCCAAGTTTTTAAGGGCGCACGGTGGATGCCTTGGCACCAGGAACCGATGAAGGACGTGGGAGGCCACGATAGTCCCCGGGGAGCCGTCAACCAGGCTTTGATCCGGGGGTTTCCGAATGGGGAAACCCGGCAGTCGTCATGGGCTGTCACCCATACCTGAACACATAGGGTATGTGGAGGGAACGCGGGGAAGTGAAACATCTCAGTACCCGCAGGAAGAGAAAACAACCGTGATTCCGGGAGTAGTGGCGAGCGAAACCGGATGAGGCTAAACCGAGATGATGTGAGACCCGGCAGGGGTTGCCGTTTCGGGGTCGTGGGAGTGAGCTTGATCGGTCTGCCGGCCGGTCGGCGAGTCAGAAACCGTTGGTGTAGTCGAAGGACATGCGAAAGGTCCGGCGTAGAGGGTAAGACCCCCGTAGACGAAACATCAGCGGCTTGCTTGCTCATTTCCCAAGTAGCACGGGGCCCGAGAAATCCCGTGTGAATCTGGCGGGACCACCCGCTAAGCCTAAATATTCCCTGGTGACCGATAGCGGATAGTACCGTGAGGGAATGGTGAAAAGTACCGCGGGAGCGGAGTGAAATAGTACCTGAAACCGTGTGCCTACAAGCCGTGGGAGCGTCGGACATGCAGTTTACTGTGTGTCTCGTGACTGCGTGCCTTTTGAAGAATGAGCCTGCGAGTTTGCGGTGTGTAGCGAGGTTAACCCGTGTGGGGTAGCCGTAGCGAAAGCGAGTCCGAATAGGGCGTCTGAGTTGCATGCCCAAGACCCGAAGCGGAGTGATCTAGCCATGGGCAGGTTGAAGCGCGGGTAAGACCGTGTGGAGGACCGAACCCACCAGGGTTGAAAACCTGGGGGATGACCTGTGGTTAGGGGTGAAAGGCCAATCAAACTCCGTGATAGCTGGTTCTCCCCGAAATGCATTTAGGTGCAGCGTCACGTGTTTCTTGCCGGAGGTAGAGCACTGGATAGGCGATGGGCCTCACCGGGTTACTGACCTTAGCCAAACTCCGAATGCCGGTAAGTGAGAGCGTGGCAGTGAGACTGTGGGGGATAAGCTCCATGGTCGAGAGGGAAACAGCCCAGAACACCGACTAAGGTCCCTAAGCGTGTGCTAAGTGGGAAAGGATGTGGAGTCGCAGAGACAACCAGGAGGTTGGCTTAGAAGCAGCCACCCTTGAAAGAGTGCGTAATAGCTCACTGGTCAAGTGATTCCGCGCCGACAATGTAGCGGGGCTCAAGCACACCACCGAAGTCGTGTCATTGCAGCAATAGGGCCAACGCCTGCTGTGATGGGTAGGGGAGCGTCGTGTGCCGGGTGAAGCAGCGGTGGAAACCAGTTGTGGACGGTACACGAGTGAGAATGCAGGCATGAGTAGCGATACAAGAGTGGGAAACTCTTGCGCCGATTGACCAAGGGTTCCTGGGTCAAGCTGATCTGCCCAGGGTAAGTCGGGACCTAAGGCGAGGCCGACAGGCGTAGTCGATGGACAACGGGTTGATATTCCCGTACCCGCTTTGAAGCGCCAACGCTGAACCAGGTGATGCTAAGGCCGCGAAGCCGGCCCGGAGTCTTCGGACAAAGGGACGTGGTGGAGCCGCCGGACCAAGTCTGCAGTAGGTGAGCGATGGGGTGACGCAGGAAGGTAGTCCAGCCCGGGCGGTGGTTGTCCCGGGGTAAGGGTGTAGGACGTCGTGTAGGCAAATCCGCACGACATATAGTCTGAGACCTGATGCCGAGCCGATTGTGGTGAAGTGGATGATCCTATGCTGTCGAGAAAAGCCTCTAGCGAGTTTCATGGCGGCCCGTACCCCAAACCGACTCAGGTGGTCAGGTAGAGAATACCGAGGCGTTCGGGTGAACTATGGTTAAGGAACTCGGCAAAATGCCCCCGTAACTTCGGGAGAAGGGGGGCCGGATCTGGTGAGGGGACTTGCTTCCTGAGCTGGGGCCGGCCGCAGAGACCAGCGAGAAGCGACTGTTTACTAAAAACACAGGTCCGTGCGAAGCCGTAAGGCGATGTATACGGACTGACGCCTGCCCGGTGCTGGAACGTTAAGGGGACCGGTTAGTCCGATTTCGGTCGGGCGAAGCTGAGAACTTAAGCGCCAGTAAACGGCGGTGGTAACTATAACCATCCTAAGGTAGCGAAATTCCTTGTCGGGTAAGTTCCGACCTGCACGAATGGCGTAACGACTTCTCGACTGTCTCAACCATAGGCCCGGTGAAATTGCATTACGAGTAAAGATGCTCGTTTCGCGCAGCAGGACGGAAAGACCCCGGGACCTTTACTATAGCTTGATATTGGTGTTCGGTTCGGCTTGTGTAGGATAGGTGGGAGACTTTGAAACCCAAACGCCAGTTTGGGTGGAGTCGTCGTTGAAATACCACTCTGGTCGTGCTGGATGTCTAACCTGGGTCCGTGATCCGGATCAGGGACAGTGTCTGGTGGGTAGTTTAACTGGGGCGGTTGCCTCCTAAAGAGTAACGGAGGCGCCCAAAGGTTCCCTCAGCCTGGTTGGCAATCAGGTGTTGAGTGTAAGTGCACAAGGGAGCTTGACTGTGAGACCGACGGGTCGAGCAGGTGCGAAAGCAGGGACTAGTGATCCGGCGGTGGCTTGTGGAAGCGCCGTCGCTCAACGGATAAAAGGTACCCCGGGGATAACAGGCTGATCTTCCCCAAGAGTCCATATCGACGGGATGGTTTGGCACCTCGATGTCGGCTCGTCGCATCCTGGGGCTGGAGTAGGTCCCAAGGGTTGGGCTGTTCGCCCATTAAAGCGGTACGCGAGCTGGGTTTAGAACGTCGTGAGACAGTTCGGTCCCTATCCGCTGTGCGCGTAGGAGTGTTGAGAAGGGCTGTCCCTAGTACGAGAGGACCGGGACGGACGAACCTCTGGTGTGCCAGTTGTCCTGCCAAGGGCATGGCTGGTTGGCTACGTTCGGGAGGGATAACCGCTGAAAGCATCTAAGCGGGAAGCCTGCTTCGAGATGAGCACTCCCACCTCCTTGAGAGGGTAAGGCTCCCAGTAGACGACTGGGTTGATAGGCCGGATGTGGAAGCCCTGTAAGGGGTGGAGCTGACCGGTACTAATAGGCCGAGGGCTTGTCCTCAGTTGCTCGCGTCCACTGTGTTGTTCTGAAACAACGACCCCACACCAGGTCACGGTGTGGTGCGGTCAACGGTTTCATAGTGTTTCGGTGGTCATAGCGTGAGGGAAACGCCCGGTTACATTCCGAACCCGGAAGCTAAGCCTCGTAGCGCCGATGGTACTGCAGGGGGGACCCTGTGGGAGAGTAGGACGTCGCCGAACAATCATTCACAGAAAGCCCCCTCCCGGGAACGGGAGGGGGCTTTCTGCATTTCCGGAGCCGGCCGTAAGGCCGGCCCGCGCCCCCCACCCCGCCGGCAGGGCCGATGGGTGGAACGCCCTGGGTGCTGAACGCAGCCTGCGTTAACCTCTGCCAATGCAGAACCTGACCCTCACGTGGCAGACCGCCGGCGGCGCGTCCGCGGCGCTGTTCGGCGCGGCGTATGCGGTCAAGCGCGCCAATCGCCTGCCTGCCGCCACCGTGTTGCGTGAGGCGGGCACCCTGCTTGCGCTCTTCGCGCTCTGGCAGTTGGTCGGCCATCTCTCCCTGGTGAGCCCGGACCACGCCCTCGACCGGGCGGACTGGATCCACCGCACGGAGTTGCGCCTGGGCTTCCCCGACGAGGCGGCCTGGCAGCGGGCCGTCACTCCGCACGCGTGGCTGATCGCGGCGAGCAACTACTACTACGCCACCATGCACTTCGCGGTGATGATCGCGCTCCTGGTCTGGGTCTTCGCCCGCCATCGGGAACGCTATTCCTGGGTGCGGACCACCGTCGTGCTGACCACCGCCGCCTGTCTGACCATCCAGTTCATCCCGGTGGCGCCACCCCGGATGCTGCCGGGCAACGGGTTCGTCGACGTGGCGGCCGAGTACGGGCAGTCGGTGTACGGCGGGGCGGTGGGCGGGGTGGTGGCGGATCAGCTGTCCGCGATGCCTTCCGTCCATGTCGCGTGGTGCGTGATCGTGGCTGTGGCCGTGGTGAAGGTGGCCCGAGGGCCCTGGCGCTGGCTGGTGGTGCTGCACCCGCTCCTCACGGTCTTCGTCGTCGTGGTGACCGCCAACCACTTCTGGGCGGACGGACTGGTGGCCGTCGCGCTCCTCCTGATCGCCTACCTCGTCCAGCATGCCTTCAGTGGCTGGCGCTCCGGCGGGCAGGGGGACGCCGGAGGCATCCGGGAGGCGGAGCCTCAGCGGACCTCCGTCGGTGGCTGAGCAGAGAAGCGTACGCACGGTGGTGGGCCGGGCCTCGCGGACGAGGCCCGGCCAACCACCCTTGCGTGTGCGTTACTTCACCGGCAGCGCGGCCCGTCCCCACCCGCTGTTGGTCAGCGTGGCGGTGGCCCAGTACCAGGCGACCAGGCCGGAAGCCGCGGCGACCCAGCCCGCGACCTTGGCGAGCCCGTCGTTGCTGCCGAAGGTGGCGAATGCGCTGAGCAGCAGCGAGACCGTCAGCAGCCCGTACACGGCGCGGCTGAAGAGCCCGGACTGCCAGCTCGCGGCGGTCAGGGTGAGTGCGAGCAGTGCCCAGAGGAGCAAGAAGAGGCCGGCGGCGTTCTTGCCCGCTCCGCCCGCGGCCGACCAGGTCGCCCAGAAGGCACCCAGGCTGGTGAAGGCGATGCCGGTGAAGGCCTCGCCGCCGCGGAGCTGCCACAGGCCGGCGATGAACAGTACGAGTCCGCCGACGAGGTGGGCGAGGGAGGCTGCGTCCTTGACTCCGGCACCGCTGAAGATGCCGGTGGCCAGCAGGCCGTACGCGAGTAGGGTCAGTCCGAGTGCCAGGTATCCGAGCGGACCCGCGTCGGCTCCTGTGGATCGGGCGTTCGCCCCGGTAGCTTCATTGCTCACCGGAGGCTCCTTTCACTCTGTGTGCCGGGATGGCGGCTGCAGTTCGGTGAAGGTGGATGCGCGATGCCGGGCCGTGGGCGCACGGAAGTAGCGTGCGGGCGGCTGCGGCCGGTGAAGAACCAGCAGGTCAGCTGCTGGTCGATGTCCCCTCCGGGGGATTCCCCGGTGAATCCGGTGTACCCGGCTCCGACACGCTTGTACCCTTGTGAATCTCACAATTTGTACAGTCGTCAGCTGTAGGGCGGCGATGATTGGACGGTTGCTGAACGGGAGTGAGCATCCAGGTGTCGAAGGTGGTCAAGCCACCCCGGATCACCCCGCCCGGGATCACCCCACCCGCTGGGCCGGCACCCGCAGCGTGAGGATCGCCATGTCGTCCGACGGCGGCTCGGGAGCGAAGCGCTCGACCGCCCGCTGCACCCGGGCGGCGACCGCTCCGGCCGTCAACCCCGTACAGCCGGTGAGGACTTGGGCGAGCCCGTCGTCGCCGAGCATCCGTCGACCCTCTCGCCGCTCGGTGACGCCGTCGGTGACGCAGAGCAGCACCTCGCCCGGCTGGAGCACCAACTCCTCGGCCGTCAGCTCCAGATCGTCCATCACCCCGAGCAGCGGCTGGGGCGAGGCGGCCGCGTCGACCCGGCCGTCGGTGCGCAGCCGTAGTGGCAGCGGGTGGCCCGCGCAGACCAGAGAGAGCGCCGTGCTGCCGTCCGGGCGGGGCGTCAACTCCCCGTACAGCAGCGTGAGGAAGCGGCTGCGGGTGCCCTCGTCGAGGATCGCGGCGTTGAGCCGGGTGAGCACCTGGGGGGCGTCCAGGCCCTCGCGGGCGAGCAGGCGCAGCGAGTGGCGGGCCAGGCCGGTGACCGAGGCGGCCTCGGGGCCGGTGCCGCAGACGTCGCCGATCGCGAAGCCGTACGTTCCCTCGCGGATCGGGAAGATGTCGTAGAAGTCGCCGCCGACCTCGTTGCCCTCGCCGGCGGCCTGGTAGAAGACCTCCACCTCGACGCCCGGGATCTTCGGCAACTCGGGGGGAAGCAGCGCGCGTTGGAAGGCCTGGCTGGTGGCGGTGCGCTCCGAGTAGAGCCGGGAGTTGTCGAGTGCGAGGGCGGCTCTGCGTGAGAGGTCCTCGGCGAGCTCCAGGATCTCCTGGCGGAACCGCACGCCCGAGCCGACGCCGAGCACCAGCAGCCCGATCACCCGGTTGCGGGCGGCCAGCGGAAGCACCACCGTCTCGCCGAGCAGCCCGGAGAGCTCCGGACTGTCCGTCAGGCCGGAGGCGCGGGCGGTCTCGGAGGGTGCCTTCCAGAACCGCGCGCCGGGGGCCGCCCCGGGTGCCGGGCCGGAGTCCGGGGCCGGGGTCTTGTCGAGCAGGGCGCGCAGCTGGTCGATCCGGTCCTCGTCCTCGTGCAGGACGAAGGCCAGGCCGGCCCCGGTGCCCTGCTCGACGGTGGTGTAGACGGCGCACCAGGAGGCCAGCGTGGGCACGGCCATCTGCGCCATCAGCGCCAGCGTCTGCTCGTGCTCCAGCGTGCCGGCCAGCAGGTCGGAGGCCTCGACCAGGAAGGAGAGCGAGCCGCGGCGGAGGCGTTCGAGCTCGGTCAGCCGGGCGCTCTCCAGCGCCAGCGCGATCCGGTCGGCGGCGAACTGCAGGCGCAGCGCGTCCTCGTTGTCGTACCGGCCCGGGGTCGCGGCCGCGACGCCCAGCGAACCGGTGAGCCGGCCCTCGACCTTGAGCGGGACGGTGATCAGCGAGCGCAGGCCGGTGCCGGTGAGCATGGGCGCGGCGGTCGGCCGCACGGCGAGGTCCTCGTGGACGGAGGGCAGCCGGGCGGAGTCGAAGCGTCCGCCGGACTCGATCGGCTGCCGGGCGAAGCGACCCGCGGCGACGGCCAGGCCGGTGGCCGCGCGGACCTCGAACTCGGTCTCGTCGTCGGTGGTGAGCAGCAGGTACGCGGCGTCGGCGTCGAGCAGGTCGCGGGCCCGCTCGACGATCCGCTGCAGCAGCGCGCCGAGGTCGTCGGGGGCGACGGGGCCGACCAGCAGGTCCAGGGGTTCGACGGCCGAGGGGGTTTCGGCGGCCGTGCCGGGGGAGCGCAGGATGCTCCGGTCGGGCTCGCGGACCAGCAGACAGAGCGTGGACGGGGTGCCGTGGGTGTCGCGTACGCGCACCTGCAGGCCGTACACCTCGACCACCAGGCCGTCGGCGCGGCGCAGGCCGAAGCTGCCTTCCCAGCGGGCCAGGCGCAGGGTCTCGCTCAGGCCGAGGCCGATCCCGGCCGACTGCGGCCAGGCGGCGAGGTCGGCCCAGGGCCGGCCGTGGACCTGCTCGGCGGGGTACTGGAAGAGGGCCTCGGCGTCGGCGTTCCACGCCTGGACCCGGTCGTGCTCGTCCACCTGGACGACCGCTACGTGCACCGGCCCGTCCGCGGAGGGGAGTTCGCCGCCGGGGAGGCTCGGGAGGGCGTAGCGGGTGCCGATCACGTGCTCGGGCAGGGTGAGCCGGAACCAGACGGTCTTCCGGCCGGCCGTGTACTCGACGCCCCAGCACGAGGAGAGCGCGGAGCACATCAGCAGGCCGCGGCCGCCTTCGCCGTCCGGGTCGGCGTACCGGTCGGAGGAGACGGTGGAGACGTTGGCGAAGGAGGGCAGTCCGCGTTCGGGGTGACGGTCGGTCACCTCGATCCGTACCGTCTCCTCCTCGCGCAGGCAGCGGACCTCGGCGGCGGTGCCGGCGTGCACCACGGCGTTGGTGACCAGTTCGCTGACCAGGACGACGGCGTCGTCGACGACCTCGGGCAGGCCCCAGCCGAGCAGGGCGTCGCGGACGAAGCCGCGCGCGGCGGCGGCCGACCGGCCGACCGGTTCGAAGGTGGCGGCTGCGCGCGCGGTGACCACGTGCCACTTCTCCCATCAGGTCGACGACTCTGCTCCGGCCCGGCTGCTCGGCCCGGGTTCGGGTGATGCGAGGGCCCAGGGGCCATCGCAAGCGCCCAGGATCCCGATCGCGAGCGCCCACGGGCCCAATGCAGCGTCCCACCCTACTTTCCGCTAGGTACCCCGTGGGGCCGGGGCGTCGAAACCGCTACCTGCGGGTGATTCTGACCACCGTTTTGTGCCGGGCCGTCACCAACCCTGTGCAACCGGACGTACACGCGGCGCCAGTACTGCCAGACTGGGGGGTCCGCAGCACCCGGCCGACACAGTACGGTCGATGCGGCGCCGGTGGCTGCCCGCAGCACCGCAGCGGTGCTCGGGAGTGAGCCGGTGCCCGCTCCCGGGCGGTACTGGACAGTCACGATGTGGGAGGGCCCCGTTGAGTTCGGCCACCAAAGAAGTACCCGGCACGACTCCGGCGACCGCGCGCGGCGGCCGGGTGGCGGCGCAGTCGCGCGGCACCTCCGGGCGGCGCCCGAACCACAACCGCGGCGCCGAGCCGGCCGATCTGCGGAAGTTGCTGGGCGCGCTGACCGCGATGCGCGACGGGAACTTCCGGCGGCGGCTGACCGTGCCGGGGGACGGACCGCTGGCCGAGATCGCGGCGGTCTTCAACGAGGTCGCCGAGCGTAACCAGCACCTCACGGGTGAGCTGGCCCGGGTCCGCCGGGCGGTGGGCCGGGAGGGGCGGCTCTCCGAGCGGCTGGAGACGGGGGTCGGCGAGGGCGCCTGGATGGCGGCCGTCGACAACTGCAACGCGCTGATCGACGACCTGGCCCGCCCGATGGCCGAGGTGGGCCGGGTGCTCAGCTCGATCGCCGAGGGCGACCTGGACCAGCGGATGGAGCTGCGCTCGGTTCACACCAACGGGGTCAGCCACCCGCTGCGCGGCGAGTACCTCAAGGTGGGCCGGACGGTGAACGGGCTGGTCGACCAGCTCTCGGAGTTCACGGACGAGGTGACCCGGGTCGCCATCGAGGTGGGCACCGAGGGCAAGCTCGGCGGCCAGGCCCGGGTACGCGGCGCGACCGGCAGCTGGAAGGACCTGGCGGACTCGGTCAACACCATGGCCGGCCGCCTGACCGCCCAGGTGCGCAACATCGCCGAGGTGACCACGGCGGTGGCCAAGGGTGACCTTTCGCACAAGGTCACGGTGGACGTGGCCGGCGAGATGCTGGAGCTGAAGAACACCGTCAACACGATGGTGGACCAGCTGAACTCCTTCGCCGCCCAGGTCACCAGGGTCGCCCGTGACGTGGGTACCGAGGGCCGGCTGGGCGGTCAGGCGCAGGTGCCGGGCGTCGCCGGGGTGTGGCGGGATCTCACCGACTCGGTGAACTTCATGGCCAACAACCTCACGGCCCAGGTGCGGAACATCGCGCAGGTGACCACGGCGGTGGCCAAGGGCGACCTGTCGCAGAAGATCGAGGTCGACGCCCGGGGCGAGATCCTGGAGCTGAAGAACACCATCAACACCATGGTCGACCAGTTGTCCGGCTTCGCCGAGCAGGTGACGAGAGTGGCCCGCGCGGTCGGTACCGAGGGCATCCTGGGCGGCCAGGCGCAGGTGCCGGGCGTGGCCGGGGTCTGGAAGGACCTCACCGAGAACGTCAACTCGATGGCCAACAACCTGACCAGTCAGGTCCGCAACATCGCCCAGGTGACCACCGCGGTGGCCAAGGGCGACCTGTCGCAGAAGATCCAGGTCGATGCGCGCGGCGAGATCCTGGAGCTGAAGAACACCATCAACACCATGGTCGACCAGCTCGGCGCCTTCGCCGACGAGGTCACCAGGGTCGCCCGTGACGTGGGTACCGAGGGCATCCTGGGCGGCCAGGCGAGCGTGCCGGGAGTCTCGGGCACCTGGAAGGACCTGACCAACAGCGTCAACCTGATGGCCAACAACCTGACCAGCCAGGTCCGGAACATCGCCGAGGTGACCACGGCGGTCGCCCGCGGCGACGTCTCCAAGAAGATCACCGTCGACGCCCGCGGCGAGATCCGCGAGCTGGTGATGACCGTCAACACCATGGTCGACCAGCTGTCGGCCTTCGCGGACGAGGTGACCCGCGTCGCCCGCGAGGTCGGTACCGAGGGCATCCTGGGCGGTCAGGCCCGGGTGAGCGGGGTCTCCGGAATCTGGCGGGACCTGACCGACAACGTCAACTTCATGGCGTCCAACCTGACCAGCCAGGTCCGCAACATCGCCGAGGTCGCCACGGCGGTGGCCCGAGGCGACCTGTCGAAGAAGATCACCATCGAGGCGCAGGGTGAGGTCGCCGCCCTGGCGGGCACCCTGAACACCATGGTCGACCAGCTGTCGGCCTTCGCCGTCGAGGTGACCCGCGTCGCCCGCGAGGTGGGCACCGACGGCATCCTGGGCGGCCAGGCCGGTGTACCGGGCGTGGCCGGTATCTGGAAGGACCTGACCGACAACGTCAACCAGATGGCCAACAACCTGACCGGGCAGGTCCGCAACATCGCCCTGGTCATCACCGCCGTCGCCCGCGGCGACCTCTCGCAGAAGATCGACGTGGACGCCCGCGGCGAGATCCTGGAGCTCAAGACCAGCATCAACACGATGGTCGACCAGCTGTCGGCCTTCGCGGACGAGGTCACCCGTGTCGCCCGTGAGGTGGGCACCGACGGCCGCCTGGGCGGCCAGGCCCGCGTCCCCGGCGTGGACGGCACCTGGCAGGACCTCACCGAGTCGGTGAACGAGCTCGCCAACAACCTGACCCGCCAGGTCCGCGCCATCGCCCAGGTCGCCACGGCCGTGACCCGCGGCGACCTGAGTCTGCGGATCGACGTGGACGCGTCCGGAGAGCTCGACGAGCTCAAGGACAACATCAACCAGATGATCGCCAACCTGCGCGAGACCACCCGTACCAACCAGGAGCAGGACTGGCTCAAGACCAACCTGGCCCGGATCTCCGGCCTGCTGCAGGGCCGCCGGGACCTGGAGGCGGTCGCCGCGCTGATCATGACGGAGCTCACCCCGGTGGTCTCCGCCCAGCACGGCGCCTTCTTCCTCGCGCAGCCGGCCGGCCGGACCGCCGAGCTGGTCACCGAGGACGACGACGAGAACGACACCGTGCTGCGCCTGATCGGCAGCTACGGCTACCAGCGGCGTGCGATGCCGACCACCTTCCGGCCTGGCGAGGGTCTGGTCGGCCAGGCGGCGGTGGAGAAGCGCTCGATCATCCTCAAGGAGACCCCGCCCGGCTACCTCAAGATCGCCTCGGGCCTCGGCGAGGCCTCCCCGGCCCATGTGGTCGTCCTCCCGGTGCTCTTCGAGGGCCGGCTGCTCGGCGTGATCGAGTTGGCCACCTTCAGCTCCTTCACCACCGTCGCGCTGGACTTCCTCAACCAGATCGCCGACCTGATCGGCGTCACTGTCAACACCATCAGCGTCAACACCAAGACCGAGGGCCTGCTGCTGGAGTCCCAGCGGCTCACCGCCGAACTCTCGATGCGGTCCGCCGAGTTGGAGGCCCGCCAGGAGGAGCTGGAGCGCACCAACGAGGAGTTGCAGGAGAAGGCCGAGCAACTCGCCCAGCAGAACCGCGACATCGAGATCAAGAACAGCGAGATCGAGGAGGCGCGCCAGGTCCTGGAGGAGCGCGCCGAGCAGCTCGCGCTCGCCTCGCGCTACAAGAGCGAGTTCCTCGCCAACATGTCGCACGAGCTGCGCACCCCGCTGAACTCGCTGCTGATCCTGGCCAAGCTGCTCTCCGACAACAACGAGGGCAACCTCTCGCCCAAGCAGGTCGAGTTCGCCGAGACGATCCACGGCGCGGGCTCCGACCTGCTCCAGCTGATCAACGACATCCTCGACCTCTCCAAGGTCGAGGCGGGCAAGATGGACGTCCGCCCGGCGAAGATCGCGCTGGTCCAGCTGGTCGACTACGTCGAGGCGGCGTTCCGCCCGCTCACGGTGGACAAGAGCCTGGACTTCGCCGTGGTGGTCTCGCCCGACCTCCCGGTCACCCTGCACACCGACGAACAGCGCCTGCAGCAGGTGCTGCGGAACCTGCTCTCCAACGCGGTCAAGTTCACCGACTCCGGCGCGGTCGAGCTCCGGATCCGGTCGGCCGACAGCGGCGTCCCGCAGCACGTGCGCGAGCAGCTGCTGGAGAACAACGCCATCACCGACCCGGACGAGCCGCTGATCGCCTTCTCGGTCTCCGACACCGGGATCGGCATCCCCGACAACAAGCTGCGCGAGATCTTCGAGGCGTTCAAGCAGGCCGACGGCGGCACCAGCCGCAAGTACGGCGGAACGGGTCTCGGGCTCTCGATCAGCCGGGAGATCGCGCGGCTGCTCGGCGGCGAGATCCATGCCGAGAGCGAGCTGGGCCGCGGCTCGACCTTCACGCTCTACCTGCCGCTGCGCAGCGATGCGCCGGGCGCCCTCGTCCAGGACCGTCCGGCCGGTCCTGCGGTCCGGGCCGCCGTCGCGGTGACCCCGGCCGGAACGCCCGTACCGGTGGGTGAGAACCCCGCGGAGCACTGGGCGCAGGAGGTCCGCGAGCTCGCCGAGGAGCGCCGCAGGGGTGCGGCCGAGCGGCGGCGGGCCGCCGCCGAGGAGGAGCCGATCCCCCGCCAGGCCGCCGAGCCCGCCGCCAGGCCGGCCACCCCCGCTCAGTTCCACGGCCGCTTCGACGGCGAGCAGGTGCTGATCGTGGACGACGACATCCGGAACGTCTTCGCGCTCACCAGCGTGCTGGAGCAGTACGGCCTGACCGTGCTGTACGCGGAGAACGGCCGGGAGGGCATCGAGGTGCTCGAACAGCACGAGGACGTCGCGCTGGTGCTGATGGACATCATGATGCCGGAGATGGACGGCTACGCGACCACCGAGGCGATCCGCCGGATGCCGCAGTTCGCGGGGCTGCCGATCATCGCGCTGACCGCCAAGGCGATGAAGGGCGACAAGGAGAAGAGCCTGGAGGCGGGCGCGACCGACCACGTCACCAAGCCGGTCGAGACCGACCATCTGCTGGCGGTCATGCGCCAGTGGCTGCCCGGCCGGTAACCGCCGACCGAGAAACGGACCGTACTGGCGAGTCGAGCCGGGAACCCGGTAGGGTCACCCATCGTTGCGAACAGTGACCGAACGGTGACGTGGCGCTCGGGTGGCCGCTGTCCGGTGTGCGGTTCGTCAGTGTCTCGAGGCCTTATCGCGCAGAGCGATGTGGCGGGCGAGGGGGTGCGGCTAGCATGACCGGGGCAGTGGTGGGCGGCACGCGGGTGCCTTCCCTCGGAAAACAACCGGTAGGAGGGCGGGTCCTGGTGCAGAAGGCGAAGATCCTCCTGGTGGACGACCGGCCGGAGAACCTGCTGGCGTTGGAGGCGATCCTCTCCGCGCTGGACCAGACTCTCGTCCGTGCCTCGTCGGGCGAAGAGGCGCTCAAGGCGCTGCTCACCGACGACTTCGCGGTGATCCTGCTCGACGTCCAGATGCCGGGCATGGACGGCTTCGAGACGGCCTCGCACATCAAGCGCAGGGAGCGCACCCGGGACATCCCGATCATCTTCCTGACCGCGATCAACCACGGCCCGCACCACACCTTCCGCGGCTACGCGGCCGGTGCGGTCGACTACATCTCCAAGCCCTTCGACCCGTGGGTGCTGCGCGCCAAGGTCTCCGTCTTCGTCGACCTCTACATGAAGAACTGCCAGCTCAAGGAGCAGGCGGCACTGCTGCGACTGCAGCTGGAGGCGGGGGAGACGCCGGTCCTGGGCGGTGCCCTGCTCGGCGAGCTCTCCGCGAGGCTGGCAGCGATCGAGGAGCAGGCCGAGGCCCTCAGCAAGCAGCTGGACGGCTCGACGGAGACGGGCGCGGCGGCCACCGCCGCGCACCTGGAGCGCAAACTGACCGGCCTGCGCCGGGCGCTCGACGCGCTCCGCCCCGGCTCGGGCTGAGCCAGGCGCGCCCCCGGTTCCTCCGGGCGAGTGGCACGGATTCAGCTTGACGGAGTATCGGCGACACGCGCGCGGGATTGACCTCGCTCACATGTCCGGCGAGGACGGCCGCCGGTAGGCTGCTGACCCATGGCCACACGTTCGCCCGGAAGCTCTCATCGCAACCCGAAGCCCGGGCCGGCCAAAAAGGCCCCGGCCGCCGCCAAGAAGGCCACTGCCACCAAGGCACCTGCCAAGAGGGCACCCGCGAAGAAGGCCGCCGCGAAGCCCCCGGCGGCCCCGCCGCCACCCTCGCCGCGGCCGATACTCTTCCGTGCCGTGCTGGCCGTCTGGCTCGGTATCGCGCACAGTGTCGGCGCGGTCTTCCGCGGTTTCGGGGACGGCGCGAAGAACCTGCACCCGGCCCACCGCAAGGACGGCGTGGCGCTGCTGCTGCTCGCTCTCGCCCTGGTCACCGCCGTCGGGACGTGGTTCGGCCCGCAGGGCTGGCTCGGTGAGGCGGCCACCAACGTCGTGTCCGGCCTCTTCGGCCGGCTCGACGTTCTCGTCCCGCTGCTGCTCGGCGCCATCGCCGTCCGCCTGATGCGTCACCCGGAGGTGCCGGAGGCCAACGGCCGGATCGCCATCGGCCTGACCGCACTGGTGGTCGGCGTGCTCGGCCTGGTGCACATCGGCTGCGGCGCACCCGTGATGTCCAGCGGGGCGACCCGGATACGGCAGGCCGGCGGCATCGTCGGCTGGGCCGCCTCCACGCCGATGATGGCCGCCGCAGGGCCGCCGCTCGCGGTGCCGCTGCTGCTGCTGGTCGCCTTCTTCGGCCTGCTGGTGGTCACCGCCACCCCCGTCAACCGCATCCCCGAGCGGCTGCGCGGGCTCGGCGAGAAGCTCGGCGTCGTCGAGCCCGCCTACGCGGGCGAGATGCAGACCCCGGCCCGCGAGTTCTCCACCGACCCGCCCGAGGACGCCGACCCGTCCGCGCTGCCCTTCATCGTGGAGGGCAGCCCCGAGGACGAGGTGGGCGCCCGACGGCGCCGCCGTCGGCGCAAGCAGCTGGACGAGCCCGAGCTGGAGTCGGCCGTCCCCGACATGTTCGTCAAGGACCCCTACGAGACCAGGGACCTCGCCGCCGGGGTCGCCGCCGACCTGGACGGCGCCCTGCTCTACGGGGTGCCCGCCTCCCCGGCCGTGGCGAGCATGATGCACCAGGTCCAGGACCGTACGGCCCCGCCGGAGGAGCCCGCCGTCCCGGCCGCCCGTACGGCGGGTGCGCCGGACGACCACGGCCAGGCGCCCGCCCGGATGGAGCAGCTCCAGCTCTCCGGCGACATCACCTATGCCCTGCCCTCCCTCGACCTGCTGGAGCGCGGCGCCCCCGGCAAGACCCGCAGCAAGCTCAACGACGACGTGGTCGCCCAGCTCACCCTCGTCTTCTCGGAGTTCAAGGTCGACGCCAGGGTCACCGGCTTCACCCGCGGCCCGACGGTCACCCGCTACGAGGTCGAGCTGGGCCCCGCCGTCAAGGTCGAGCGGATCACCGCGCTGGCGAAGAACATCGCCTACGCGGTGGCCAGCCCGGACGTCCGGATCATCAGCCCGATCCCGGGCAAGTCCGCGGTCGGCGTCGAGATCCCCAACCGGGACCGCGAGATGGTCAACCTCGGCGACCTGCTGCGCTCGCGCAGCGCCGCCGAGGACGACCACCCGATGCTGGTCGGCATGGGCAAGGACGTCGAGGGCCACACCGTGATGGCCAACCTCGCCAAGATGCCGCACATCCTGGTCGCGGGTGCCACCGGAGCCGGCAAGTCCTCCTGCATCAACTGCCTGATCACCTCCGTGCTGGCCCGGGCCACCCCCGACGAGGTGCGGATGGTGCTGGTCGACCCCAAGCGCGTCGAGCTGACGGCGTACGAGGGCATCCCGCACCTGATCACGCCGATCATCACCAACCCCAAGAAGGCCGCCGAGGCCCTCCAGTGGGTGGTCCGCGAGATGGACCTGCGCTACGACGACCTCGCGGCGTACGGCTTCCGGCACGTGGACGACTTCAACGCGGCGGTGAAGGCCGGCAAGGTCACCCCGCCGCTCGGCAGTGAGCGCGAGCTGACGCCGTATCCGTACCTGCTGGTCATCGTCGACGAGCTGGCCGACCTGATGATGGTCGCTCCGCGCGACGTCGAGGACTCGGTGGTCCGGATCACCCAGCTGGCCCGCGCGGCCGGCATCCACCTGGTGCTGGCCACCCAGCGGCCCTCGGTGGACGTGGTCACCGGTCTGATCAAGGCGAACGTCCCCTCCCGGCTGGCCTTCGCCACCTCGGCGATGGCCGACTCCCGGGTCATCCTGGACCAGCCCGGCGCGGAGAAGCTGATCGGCAAGGGCGACGCGCTCTTCCTGCCGATGGGTGCCAGCAAGCCCGTCCGGATGCAGGGCGCCTTCGTCACCGAGGCCGAGATCGCCAGGGTGGTCCAGCACTGCAAGGATCAGCTGACGGCGGTCTACCGCGACGACGTGACGGTCGGCGGCGGGCCCAGGAAGGAGATCGACGAGGAGATCGGGGACGACCTCGACCTGCTGATCCAGGCGGCCGAGCTGGTGGTCTCCACCCAGTTCGGTTCGACCTCGATGCTCCAGCGCAAGCTGCGGGTCGGCTTCGCCAAGGCCGGCCGTCTGATGGACCTGATGGAGTCTCGGGGGATCGTCGGCCCGAGCGAGGGCTCCAAGGCCCGCGACGTCCTGGTCACCCCGGAGGAGTTGGACGGGGTCATCCTCGACATCCGAGGGTGACCGGTTGCGGGTCTCACTCGTTCGGAGGAAGGTGGCGGGCGGGGAACCGGTTGAGGTGCTCGCGCGTCCACTCAGGGCGGGGAGCTCTGTGCACCGAGCCGGCTGACCTCGTGTCAGGCCGTATCGGCCCAGCTGCGCACGTTCGGGCCTGCTCCGCTTGAGAAAGGTCCCGACCCCGCCCCTAGACTGTCTTCTCAGCAGGTGGCCAACGCTCGAAAGGCGCGCCCAGTGACCATCGGCAAGTCCCCCCACCGCGACAACCGCCGGTCCTCCGGCCGCGGCTCCGGCGCCGTACCGGGGCAGCTCGGCCCTGCGGAGCCCGGCGATCCCGCCGCCGACGCGGTGAGCATCGGCCGGGTGCTCGCCGCGGCCCGCCTGGAGGCCGGGCTGACGGTCGATCAGGTGAGTGCCAGCACCCGGGTCCGGGTGCCGATAGTGCACGCCATCGAGGAGGACGACTTCGCCCGCTGCGGCGGCGACTTCTACGCCCGGGGTCACATCCGCGCGCTCGCCAGGGCGGTCGGCGTGGACGGCGACGCCCTTGTCGCCCAGTACGACGCCGCGCACGGCGGCGCCCCGGCCACCAAGCGGCCCACCCAGCTGCTCGACACCGGCCAGATCAAGATCAACGACCACCGCCGCCCCAACTGGACGACCGCGATGGTCGCCGCCATCGTCGCGGTGGTCGCCCTGATCGGCTTCAACCTGTTCAACGGCAAGCCGAGCCACTCGACGGCCGGCACGGCCAGCGCACCGCTGCCCAGCAACTCGGCCCCGGCCACCCCGTCCGTCCAGCCGCCGGCTCCGGCGCCGAGTGTCGCCGCGGTCGCGGCCGCCCCGGCGGACAAGGTCACCGTGAAGCTGGTCGCGGAGAAGGACACCAGCTGGGTCTCGGCGGTGGACGGCAAGGGCAAGTCGCTCTTCCAGAACAACCTCGAAGAGGGCTCCGACCAGACCTTCACGGACCCCAAGCAGATCAAGCTGGTGATCGGCAACGCGGGCGCCGTGCACGTCTACGTCAACGGCAAGGACCTGGGCCCGGCGGGCGAGGACGGCCAGGTGGTGCACCTCACGTACACCCCCGGCGACCCCCAGGCAGGCTGAACCCGGGCCGAACCGGGCGAAGAGGATCTTGCAAACCGAGGCTCGCGGCCTCCGGGGCCCACGGCACCGGGGGCCGCGCGTTAATCTTGGCGCTATGCCTGAACGCCGTACAGTCGCCCTTGTCACGCTCGGATGCGCCCGCAACGAGGTGGACTCCGAGGAACTCGCCGGGCGACTGGAGGCCGATGGCTGGCTGCTGGTCGACGACGCCGCCGACGCCGATGTCGCCGTGGTCAACACCTGCGGGTTCGTCGAAGCCGCCAAGAAGGACTCCGTCGACGCCCTGCTGGAGGCCAACGACCTCAAGGGGCACGGCCGCACCCAGGCCGTCGTCGCCGTCGGCTGCATGGCCGAGCGGTACGGCAAGGAGCTCCAGGACGCCCTGCCCGAGGCCGACGCGGTGCTCGGCTTCGACGACTACGCCAACATCACCGACCGCCTGCAGACCATCCTCTCCGGCGGCCACCACGCCTCGCACCTCCCCCGCGACCGCCGCAAGCTGCTCCCGCTGACCCCGGTCGAGCGCCAGGCGGCAGCCGCCGAGGTCGCCCTGCCCGGCCACGGCGCCCCCGAGGACCTGCCCGAGGGTGTGGCCCCTGCGTCCGGCCCGCGCACGCTGCGCAAGCGGCTGGACGACAACCCGGTGGCCTCGATCAAGCTGGCCTCCGGCTGCGACCGCCGATGTTCGTTCTGCGCGATCCCCGCCTTCCGCGGCTCGTTCATCTCCCGCCGCCCCTCCGACGTGCTCCACGAGGCCCAGTGGCTGGCCGAGCAGGGCGTCAGCGAGGTCGTGCTGGTCAGTGAGAACAACACCTCGTACGGCAAGGACCTCGGCGACATCCGCCTGCTCGAGACGCTGCTGAGCGAGATCGCCGCCGTCGAGGGCATCAAGCGCGTCCGGGTCAGCTACCTGCAGCCCGCCGAGATGCGGCCCGGCCTGATCGACGTGATGACCGGTACGCCTGGCGTCGTCCCGTACTTCGATCTCTCGTTCCAGCACTCGGCCCCGGCCGTGCTGCGCCGGATGCGCCGCTTCGGCAACACCGAGCAGTTCCTGGAGCTGCTGGGCACCATCCGCGGCAAGGCTCCGGAGGCCGGCGCCCGCTCCAACTTCATCGTGGGCTTCCCCGGCGAGACCGAGGAGGACTTCGCCGAGCTGGAACGGTTCATCACCGAGGCCGGCCTGGACGCGATCGGTGTGTTCGGCTACTCGGACGAGGACGGCACCGAGGCCGCCACCTACGACGGCAAGCTGCCCGAGGACGTGGTCGCCGACCGGCTCGCCAAGCTCTCCCGGCTCGCCGAGGAGCTGACCGCCCAGCGAGCGGAGCAGCGGATCGGCAGCGAGGTCGAGGTGCTGGTCGAGTCGGTGGAGGACGGTGTGGTCGAGGGCCGGGCCGCCCACCAGGCCCCGGAGACGGACGGCCTGACCACCCTGCTCGGCGCGGACGACGCCAAGGTCGGCGAGTTCTACCGCGCCCGCGTGGTGGGTACCGAGGGCGTCGACCTCGTCGCCGAGGCCCTCTCCGGAGCCCTTGGAGCCGGCGAATGACCAAGGGGCCCGGTGCCCCGGCGGCGGCCCGCCCCGGCCGCCCAGGGGCCGCGCCGCCCCCGCAGGCCGGGATCTGGAACATCGCCAATGTGCTGACCATGGTCCGGCTGCTGCTGGTGCCGGTGTTCGTGCTGCTGCTCTTCGCCGACGGCGGCCACAACCCGAAGTGGCGCTCGGTGGCCTGGGCCGCGTTCGCCATCGCGATGATCACCGACCTCTTCGACGGCGAGATCGCCCGGCGCAAGGGCCTGGTCACCGACTTCGGCAAGATCGCGGACCCGATCGCCGACAAGGCGATCATGGGTGCGGCGCTGATCGGCCTCTCCGTCCTCGGCGACCTGCCCTGGTGGGTCACCGCGGTGATCCTGGCCCGCGAGCTGGGCATCACCGTGCTGCGCTTCTGGGTGATCCGCTACGGCGTCATCCCGGCCAGCCGGGGCGGCAAGCTGAAGACCCTCACCCAGGGCATCGCGGTCGGCATGTACGTGCTCGTGCTCACCGGCTGGCTTGCCACGGGCCGGGCCGTGCTGATGGGCCTCGCCGTCGTGCTGACCGTCGGTACCGGTCTGGACTACGTGAACCAGGCCATCAGGCTGCGCCGCGAGGGCATGGCGAAGGAGCGGGCGGCCCGGTGAACGAGGAGGGGGAGTTCTCGTGAACGAGCACGGAGGGGGAGGTCTCGTGAACGAGCACGGAGCGGCGGAGAAGGCGCACCAGGCACTGCGCGAGCGCGGTGCCACGCTGGCCGTCGCGGAGTCCCTCACGGGCGGTCTGCTGGCCGCCACACTGGTCGACGTCCCGGGTGCCTCGGCGACCTTCCGCGGCTCGGTCACGGCGTACGCCACCGAGGTGAAGTCCTCCGTGCTCGGCGTGGACGAGGGCCTGCTGGCCGTCCACGGCCCCGTGCACCCCGTGGTGGCCCGCCAGATGGCCGAGGGCGTGCGGAGGCTGCTCGGGGCCACCTACGGCCTCGCGACCACCGGTGTGGCCGGCCCGGAGCCCCAGGACGGGCGGGCGGTCGGCACGGTGTACGTCGCGGTGGCCGGTCCGGGGGGAAGTCTGGTCGCCTCGCCCGAGTTGTCAGGGACACGTGACACAATCCGCAGCGGCGCCGTCAGCGCGGCACTGGAGCTTCTGCTGGATCGTGTAGCGGTTGAGGACCACTCGCGCTGAGCTTTGTCGGAAATGGCTGAAGCAGCGGCCCGGGGTGGAGGATCGTGTTACACCAGATGGCCTGGTTGGGCAGAAACCAGGTAGCTGACGAGTCGCGTGGCCCAGGTCGCGCGCCTGAGGCGGGCGCGCGGACGGTCCGGGCGGGGAACAAGCAGGGGAGGGGGCAGCATTGCAGCCCAGAGTGAACACGACCATGGTCCCCGCACGCGATGCGGACAAGGCGGTACGGTGGGGGCGTGACATCTCGATCCGCAGTCCGAGGAGGGAGGCACCGATGATCCTGCTCCGTCGCCTACTGGGCGATGTACTGCGTCGGCAGCGCCAGCGCCAGGGCCGCACACTCCGCGAGGTGTCGGCGGCCGCCAGGGTTTCGCTCGGTTACCTCTCCGAGGTCGAGCGGGGGCAGAAGGAGGCGTCCTCCGAGCTGCTCTCCGCCATCTGCGACGCACTCGATGTCCGGATGTCCGAGGTCATGCGCGAGGTCAGCGACGAGCTGTCGCTCGCCGAACTTGCGGCGATGGCCACCCTCTCGGAGGGTGAGCTGCTGAGGCCGGTGCTCGAACCGGTACCGCTGCCGGCTCCCGGTGACCGGATGAGTTCCATCTCGCCCAAGGCCGCCGCCGTGGACGTGGTAGCGGCCTGACCGGACCTCGCCTCCCCGTGCTGCGGGGACGAGAGAAGGAGGCCGGTGTGCGGAGTCAGTGGTTGTCGTGCCCGAGATGGCGGCGCGTCCTTGCCGGTCTGCTGTGCGCGCTCTGCTGGTGGCTGCTGCTCGGCAGCAGTCTCCGCACGGGCGGAGCGGCACTCGGCCTGCTGGCCGCCGGTGGTTGGGGTCTCGGCCTCGTCCCGGTCCACAGCAACCGTCTGCTGACCGGGCCACGACGCCGTACGAGTGAACCCGTCGAGCCGGGCCCCGTGTCCTTCGATCAGGGCTGACCTTGTGCACCGGGCCGGCCCAGTAGGGGCGCGGGGAACTGCGCGAACTCGGAAGGCGACCACCCACTGCTCGGCAACGGCGGCAAAGGTGCAACCTGCTGCCCCGTGAACAGTTCGGCACTGGGGCCTTCCGGTTTCGCGCAGTTCTCCCCCAGCCTTCGGCCGGGAGGTGCCCCCACGCGCCCCTGTGGGTGCGCCGACTGCCTCAGCTGCGCAGGCGCAGGCCGCGCGGGGTGGGGTGGAAGCCCGCGGCCTCCAGGGCCTGGCCGAGCGGTGAGGTGAGCGCCGATTCGCCGTTGGCACGCTCGATCGTCACGCTCCGGCCCAGAGCGCCTTCACGTACGGCCGCGGCCAGCGCCTCGACCGCCGGGGCCTGCGCGCTCCACGCCAGCAGGGACTTCCCGCCGCGCTCGACGTACAGCGCCGGTTCGCCGTCGACCAGGACCACCAGCGCTCCCGCCTTGCGGCCCGGCCGGTGCGCGGCGGCCTTGGCATCGGCCGCGGTGGGCGGCTCGGGCCAGGGCAGGGCGGCGCCGTACGCGTTGGCCGGGTCGGCGGCGGCCAGCACCAGGACCTGCGGCGGCTCGGCGGAGCCCGTACCCGGCCACTCGGTGGCACCGGCTCGCTCCAGGCGCCCGTTGACCGCGCGCAGCCGGTCGGCCGCGCCGTCCATGGCGAACTGGGCGCCGCCCAGGCCCTCCACGAAGTAGCCCCGCCGGGCCCGCCCGCGCTCCTCGAAGGCGGCCAGCACCCGGTACACCCCCGCGAAGCCGCCCGGCACCCGCTCGGCGGCCACGGTGCCTCTGGTGAGGACGCCGTGCCGGTCCAGCAGGCTCTGCGCCTGGGCGGCGGCCCTGGCGGTCGGCTCGGCGGCGAACTCGGGCAGCAGGGACCAGCGCCCGGCGGCCGTCGGCGGCCCGGAGCGCAGGGCCCCGGCCGGGCGGCCGAGGGCTCGCCCGGCGCCGCCGTACCGGCCGCGAGGGACGGACCTGGGTGCGCGGTGGGCGGTCGAGCCCGCCGTCCGGCCGGAGCCGAGCAGGGCGCGCAGCGGGGCCAGGGTGTCGTTGGTGACGTACCCGGCCCAGACCAAGTCCCAGAGAGCCTCGACGATCTCGGGCTCCGGGGTCTCGGGCAGACGCTCGCCCAGCTGACGGAAGAACAGGCCGTACCCGCCCGCGAGGGCCTCCAGCAGGGCGGTGTGCACGGGTGTCAGGGCGGGCGGCACCGGCTCCGGGCGCAGCAGGTGGGAGAAGTCCGGCAGGTGCAGGCTGACCCAGCCGTCGTTGCCGGGCAGTGCGCCCGCGCCGGACCAGCTGACCTCGCCGGCCGCCGTGAGCTCGTCCAGCATGCCCGGCGAGTAGTCCGTCAGCCGGGCCGGGAGGATCAGCTTCTCCAGGGCGGAGGCGGGCAGGGCGGTGCCCTGGAGCTGCTCGACCACCCGCAGCAGCCCGTCCAGGCCGCGCAGCCGGTGGCCGCCCAGGTGCTGCCACTGCGGGAGGAAGGCGGCGAGCGCCCGCGGCGGTACGGCCTCGACCTCCTGGCGGAGTGCGGCCAGCGAGCGGCGGCGCAGTCGGCGGAGCACCTCGGCGTCGCACCACTCGACCGTGGCGGTATGGCCCTCGACGGGCCGGAACTCGCCCTGGACCAGTCGGCCCCCGGCCGTCAGCCGGTGCAGGGTGCCCGTGACCACGGCGGTGCCCAGGCCGAAGCGGTCGGCCGCCTCGGCGGCCGTGAACGGGCCGTGGGTGCGGGCATAGCGGGCCAGCAGATCGCCGAGGGGATCCTTGACGGGTTCGGTGAAGGCTTCGGGTACGCCGACCGGCAGCGGGGTGCCGAGCGCGTCGCGCAGCCGTCCGGCGTCCTCGATCGCGGCCCAGCGCTGCTCGCCGCCCACCCGGACCTGGATGACCCGGCGGGTGGCTTCGAGCTCGAGCGCCCAGAGCGGCTCGGCCCCACGTGCCGTCAGCTCCGCCTCGCTCAGCGGGCCGAGCAGCCGCAGGGCGTCGGCGACGCCCTCGACGTCCTTGATCCGCCGGTCGGGGGTGAGCCGCTGGAGCTCCGCCTCCAGCTCGGCGAGCACGGCCGGGTCGAGCAGTTCGCGCAGCTCCGCCTGGCCGAGCAGCTCGGAGAGCAGCCGGGAGTCCAGCGAGAGCGCGGCGGCCCGCCGCTCGGCGAGCGGGGAGTCGCCCTCGTACAGGAACTGGGCGACGTAGCCGAAGAGCAGGGAGCGCGCGAAGGGCGAGGGCTCGGGGGTGGTGACCTCGACCAGCCGTACGGCGCGCGACTCCAGATCGCCCATCAGCTCGACCAGGCCGGGCACGTCGAAGACGTCCTGCAGGCACTCGCGGACGGCCTCCAGGACGATCGGGAAGGAGCCGTACTCGGAGGCGACCTCCAGCAGCTGGGAGGCGCGCTGGCGCTGCTGCCAGAGCGGGGTGCGCTTGCCGGGGCTGCGGCGCGGGAGGAGCAGGGCGCGGCCGGCGCACTCGCGGAAGCGGGAGGCGAAGAGAGCGGAGCCGCCCACCTGGTCGGTGACGAGCTGTTCGATCTCGCCGGAGTCGAAGAGGGCGGCGTCGGCGCCGACCGGGGCCTCCTCGGGTGTCGGCTTGTCGGACGGGAAGTCCAGCAGGTCGGCGTCGGGCAGGCGGAGCACGATGCCGTCGTCGGCGTGCATCACCTGCGGGTCGAGGCCGTGCTTCTCGCGCAGGCGGGCGCCGAGGGCCAGCGCCCAGGGGGCGTGCACCTGGGCGCCGAAGGGGGAGTGGATGACGATCCGCCAGTCGCCGAGCTCGTCGCGGAAGCGCTCGACCACGATGGTGCGGTCGTCGGGCAGGTGGCCGCAGGCGGTGCGCTGCTCGGCGAGGTAGGTCAGCAGGTTCCCCGCCGCCCAGTCGTCGAGGCCGGCTTTTCGCAGCCGCTCGGTGGCCTGATCTGGCTTCAGACCGCCGAGCTCGCGGACGAAGGCGCCGAGCGCCCGGCCGAGCTCCAGCGGACGGCCGAGGGTGTCGCCCTTCCAGAAGGGCAGTCGGCCCGGGATGCCGGGCGCGGGGGTGACCAGGACCTTGTCGTGGGTGATCTCCTCGATCCGCCAGGAGGTGGTGCCGAGGGTGAAGACGTCGCCGACCCGCGACTCGTACACCATCTCCTCGTCCAGCTCGCCGACCCGCCCGCCGCCCTTCTTGGGGTCGGCGCCCGCGATGAAGACGCCGAACAGCCCTCGGTCGGGGATCGTCCCGCCCGAGGTGACGGCGAGCCGCTGCGCGCCGGGGCGGCCGGTGACCGTACCGGCGACGCGGTCCCAGACCAGGCGGGGGCGGAGCTCGGCGAAGGCGTCCGAGGGGTAGCGCCCGGCGAGCATGTCGAGCACGCCGTCGAAGGCGGACTGCGGGAGGGTGGCGAACGGCGCGGCCCGGCGGACCAGGGCGAGCAGCTCGTCGACATCCCAGGTGTCCAGGGCGGTGATGGCGACCAGCTGCTGGGCCAGCACGTCCAGCGGGTTGCGCGGGACGCGCAGGGCCTCGATCTGCCCGGCGCGCATCCGCTCGGTGACCACGGCGGACTGCACCAGGTCTCCCCGGTACTTGGGGAAGACCACGCCGGTGGAGACCGCGCCGACCTGGTGGCCAGCCCGGCCGACCCGCTGCAGGCCGGAGGCGACCGAGGGCGGCGACTCCACCTGGACGACGAGGTCGACCGCGCCCATGTCGATGCCCAGCTCCAGGCTGGAGGTGGCGACCACGGCGGGCAGCCGGCCGGCCTTCAGCTCCTCCTCGACCAGCGAGCGCTGCTCCTTGGAGACCGAGCCGTGGTGCGCCCTGGCCAGCACGGGCGGAGCACCTGCGGCGGCTCCCGAGCCGCCCATCAGCTGAGCCGGGGCGTGGGCGCCGGGTAGTGGCGTGCCGTCGGCGCGCTCGACGGCGATCTCGTTGAGCCGGTTGCAGAGCCGCTCGGCGAGGCGGCGGGAGTTGGCGAAGACGATGGTCGAGCGGTGGGCCTGGACCAGGTCGACGATCCGCTCCTCGACGTGCGGCCAGATGGAGGCCTGGCGTGACGGGTCGTCGGTGTCGGCCGGCAGCTCGTCCAGATCGGCCACCGGGACGACCACCGAGAGGTCGAACTCCTTGGCCGCCGGGGGTTGGACGATCGCCGCACCGCGCTGCGGGCTCAGGAAGCGGGCCACCTCCTCGACCGGCCGCACCGTCGCGGAGAGACCGATCCGGCGGGCGGGCCGCTCGAGCAGCTCGTCCAGCCGCTCCAGGCTGAGCGCCAGGTGGGCGCCCCGCTTGGTGCCGGCGACGGCGTGGACCTCGTCCAGGATCACCGTGTCGATGCCGCGCAGGGCCTCCCGGGAGGCCGAGGTGAGCAGCAGGAAGAGCGACTCGGGGGTGGTGATGAGGATGTCGGGTGGGTGGCTCGCGAAGCGGCGGCGGTCGGCCGCCGGGGTGTCGCCGGAGCGGATGGCGACCTGCACCTCGGGCTCGGGCAGGCCGAGCCGGACGGCGGCCTGGCGCAGCCCCGCCAGCGGGGCGCGGAGGTTGCGCTCGACGTCGACCGCGAGGGCCTTGATCGGCGAGATGTAGAGGACCCGGCAGCGGCGCTTGGGATCGGCCGGGGGCGGCGTGTGGCTGAGCCGGTCCAGCGCGGAGAGGAAGGCCGCCAGCGTCTTGCCCGAGCCCGTGGGCGCGACCACCAGGACGTCCGTCTCGCGGCCGATGGCGGCCCAGGCCTCGGTCTGGGCGTCGGTGGGCGCATTGAAGGCACCCGTGAACCAGGCCTTGGTCGCCGGGGCGAAGCCCTCCAGTGGGTCTGCGGTGCTGCGTCGCGCCATGCCCCCATGGTGCCGGGTCGCACTGACAGTCAGGGCGGCGCCCGCCCCGAAGCACCGTCTGCCCTAGCTCGACCGGGCAAAAGGGATATACCGCTCATATGGTTATGTAACGGACCCGTGACCTGGGCGGGCCGAATGAGCGGAGGCCGCGCGATGGAACGGGTGGGCCTGGCCAACTGCAGTTCCGGAAAGCACCGAAACGGCCCTGTCCGCGTCCTCTTCGTGATGCTGGTGATCGCCCTCCTGCTCGGCGGGGCCGTGCCGTACGTCGCCGGGCCCGGCCGCTCGTACCTCAGCTATCTGGTGCTGGCCGAACGCCAGGACGCGCAGGGCTCGGCGCTGGCCGCCGGCCAGGCGCGGACGGCGGGCGGGCGGGTCCTCCAGGAGTACCCGCAGATCGGCGCCGTCCTCGTGTACGCCACCGGCAGCTTCGCCGACCGGCTGCGCGGCCGCCCGGGCATAGCCGCCGTCGGTGCCACCAGGACGGCGGGCGTGCCGAGCCCGCCCGGGCCGCTCGTCGGGGCCGGTGACTTCGGGCGCGGCAGCGGGTCCGCCGATGCGCGGGACGAGTCCGAGGCGACGCTGCCCGATCCGGGTGAGTCGGCCGACTGGAACCTGGCCATGATCGGCGCCACCGCAACCCCGGCCGCCTCGGCGGTCCTGCTGCACACCCCGGCCGCCGACCGCCCCGTCCCCACCGCCCAGGCGCTGCGCGGGGTGCTGGTCGCGGTCCTGGACTCCGGCGTCGACGACACCCATCCGGACCTGCGCAGTGCCGTCGACCCGCGCGCCTCGGCATCCTGCGCCGACGGCCGGCCCGACGCCCGGTACGGCGCCTGGCGCCCCGACCAGGGCGTCAGCGAGAGCGGCCACGGCACCCATGTCGCCGGGATCGTCGGCGCGGCGAGGGACGGCAAGGGGGTCACCGGGGTCGCCCCCGGCGTGCGGATCGCCGCGGTGCGGCTGCTCGGCCCGCTCGGGCAGTACTACACGGAGAACATCGTCTGCGGGATGCTCTGGGCCGCCGACCACGGCGCCAAGGCGATCAACGACAGCTACTTCGCCGACCCCTGGAAGTACAACTGCCCCGAGGACCGGGACCAGGCGGCGCTGATCACGGCCGTCGGCCGGGCGGTCGCCTACGCCCAGCGGCAGGGTGCGGTGGTGGTCGCCTCGGCCGGCAACGACGGCCAGGACCTCGGCGCCTCCCGGACCGACCGGCGAAGCCCCAACGACCGGCACTCCGGCCCCCCGCAGACCCGGCTCCTGGGCACCGAGTGCATCCGCCTGCCCGGCGAGCTGCCCGGCGTGCTGACGGTCGGCGCGGTCGACCGCAGCGGGATGCCGACCGCGTACTCCAACTTCGGACGGGGTCGGATCTCGCTGGCCGCGCCCGGTGGCGACCCGGACGGCGGGGCGCAGGGCGCGGTCGTCTCCGACTGGCCGGGCGGGCAGTACGCCGCGCTGGCCGGCACCTCGATGGCCGCCGCACACGTCACCGGAGCGGTCGCGGTGGTCGCCGCCACGCACCCCGACTGGGGCCCCGACCGGCTGACCGCGCTGCTGGCCGAGACCGCGGCGGCCAACTGCCCGTTCGGGTCCGGCAGCTGCGTCGAGCGCCAGTACTTCGGTGCCGGTGTGCTCGCGCTGCCTCGAGGGTGACCGGAGGCCGAGCGCTCGTCGGCGTCCGGAGCGGCTTGGGGATACTGGTCACATGAGGCTGACCGAGTTCTGGCGACGGATGTACGAGCACTTCGGGGAGGTGTACGCGGAGTCATTCGCGAAGGACCACCTGATGAGCGAGCTCGGCGGGCGGACGGTGAACCAGGCGCTGGAGGCCGGCTGGGAGGCCAAGGACGTGTGGCGGGTGATCTGCCGGACGCAGGGGGTGTCCGCACTGCTGCGCTGACGCGGGGCGCTGAGCGGAGCGCTGACGGGATCGCGACGCACCGGGACCGATCGGCGACCGGTCCCGACCGTTTGATGGGTGAGACTGGGCGGGTGGTCACCAGCTCTCCTCCCCAGTACCAGGACCAGTCCCCTCCCGATGAGCCCACCGGCCGGCGCTCCGTGCCGAGGGGTGAGTCGATGCCCCGCTGGCTGCCGAAGGCCATGGTGCTGGCGCTGCTGCTGGTCGGCGTGTTCCAGCTCGCCGACTGGGCGTTCCGCCAGCTCATCGACCTCTTCGTGATGCTGCTGGTCTCCTTCTTCCTGTCGCTGGCCATGGAACCCGCGGTGGACCGGATGGCCGCCCGCGGAGTGCGCCGCGGGCTCGGTACCTTCCTGGTCTTCATCGGGCTGGCGGTCGCCATCGCGGGCTTCCTCGCCGCGCTCGGCACGCTCCTGGTGGACCAGGTGGCGAAGATCGCCGGGGACCTGCCGCACCTGGTGAACAACCTGATCGACTGGATCAACCGGACCTTCCACCAGAACCTGTCGATGGACCAGCTCCAGGAGAAGGTGCTCAAGGACTCCGGGAGCATCGAGAAGTACGCCCAGCAGGCCGCGGACAACGTGTGGGGCCTGTCCAGCACGCTGATCGGCGGGCTGTTCCAGGCCTTCACGGTCGGGCTCTTCACCTTCTACTTCACCGCCGACGGGCCCCGGGTGCGGCGGACGGTGTGCTCGCTGCTGCCGCCCGCCAAGCAGGCCGAGGTCCTGCGGGCCTGGGAGATCGCGCTGGCGAAGACCGGCGGCTACCTCTACTCCCGGGCGCTGCTGGCCGTCGCCTCGACCATCGCGCACTGGATCATGTTCCAGATCATCGGCCTGCCGTACGCGGTGGCACTGGCCGTCTGGGTCGGGGTCATGTCGCAGTTCGTGCCCACCATCGGTACCTATCTGGCGGGGGCGCTGCCGGTGCTGGTCGCGCTCACCGTGCAGCCGGTGGACGCGGTGTGGGTGCTGGCCTTCGTGATCGTCTACCAGCAGGTCGAGAACTACCTGCTGCACCCCCGGATCACCGCGAGGACGGTGGACGTGCACCCGGCGGTGGCCTTCGGCTCGGTGATCGCGGGTGCGGCGCTGCTCGGCGCGGTCGGTGCGCTGATCGCCATCCCGGCTGCCGCCACGCTGCAGGGTTTCGTCGGGACCTATGTCCGCCGGTACGAGGTCGCGACCGATCCCCGGATCGACCGGGGTGCGGAGCGCCGCCGGGCGGCGAGGGAGCGCAGACGGCAGACCGCGCGCCGGTTGCGGCGCATGGTCGGGGGCGGCCCGGAGGGGGACTCCGCAGGTCAGGGCGGTGGTGACCAGGAGAAGTAGGGCTGCGCGTTCGATTCGAACGCATGTTCTTTATACTGCTTGGTGGCGAGTTTTCCACAGGCTGAACCCGATCCGGGTCGTTTGTCAGTGGGACGCGCTAGCGTCGAGGACGATGAAGCGCACAGCACAGAACCCGAGGGTGGAAGCCATGGCAGGTACGGACCGCGAGAAGGCTCTTGAGACCGCACTCGCCCAGATTGAGCGGCAGTTCGGCAAGGGCTCGGTGATGCGCCTCGGCGACCAGGCCCGCGCCCCGATCGACGTGATCCCCACGGGGTCCACCGCGCTGGACGTGGCGCTCGGTGTCGGCGGCCTGCCGCGCGGCCGCGTCATCGAGATCTACGGGCCGGAGTCCTCCGGTAAGACGACGCTGACCCTGCACGCCGCGGCCAACGCCCAGCGGCTCGGCGGCACGGTCGCCTTCGTGGACGCCGAGCACGCCCTCGACCCCGAGTACGCCAAGAAGCTCGGCGTCGACACCGACGCCCTGCTGGTCAGCCAGCCGGACACCGGCGAGCAGGCCCTGGAGATCACCGACATGCTGATCCGCTCCGGCGCGATCGACCTGGTGATCATCGACTCCGTCGCGGCGCTCGTCCCGCGTGCGGAGATCGAGGGTGAGATGGGTGACTCGCACGTCGGTCTGCAGGCCCGTCTGATGAGCCAGGCGCTGCGCAAGATCGCCGGTGCGCTGAACCAGTCGAACACCACCGCGATCTTCATCAACCAGCTGCGCGAGAAGATCGGCGTCATGTTCGGCTCGCCGGAGACCACGACCGGTGGTCGCGCGCTGAAGTTCTACGCCTCGGTCCGCCTGGACATCCGCCGGATCGAGACGCTGAAGGACGGCACCGAGGCGGTCGGCAACCGCACCCGTGTCAAGGTCGTCAAGAACAAGGTCGCCGCGCCGTTCAAGCAGGCCGAGTTCGACATCCTCTACGGCCACGGCATCAGCTGGGAGGGCGGCCTGATCGACATGGGTGTCGAGCACGGCTTCATCCGCAAGGCCGGCGCCTGGTACACGTACGAGGGCGACCAGCTCGGCCAGGGCAAGGAGAACGCCCGCAACTTCCTGCGCGACAACCCGCAGCTGGCCGAGGAGATCGAGAAGAAGATCAAGGAGAAGCTGGGTATCGGCCCGAAGTCCGAGGCGGCGGCGGAGGGTGCTGCTGCGGCGCCGGCGGCCGAGGCCGACGGTGCGGCCAAGCCGATCACCGCGACGGCTGCCAAGACGACCGCGGCGAAGAAGACGGCTGCCGCCAAGGCCTGAGTCGTCGATGCAGCACAGGGACGAGAGAGTGCCGGGCTCGGTCGGGGAGCCGAGCGAGCCCGGTGACGGGGGGCCGCCGGACTGGTGGGTCGGCGAGGCGGCTGCCGAGCTGCCGGCTGTCGTGCCGGCTTCCGAGCTGCCCGCGGGCCGGCGCCGGCGGCGTACGGCCGAACGGGACGAGCGGGCCCCCGAGGCTGCGCCGCCCGAGCCCCCGCGTGAGCGACGGAAGAAGAAGCGGGAGCGCCCGGAGGAGGAGTCCGTCGATCCGGCGGTCCGGGCGCGGGACATCTGTCTGCGGCTGCTCACCGGGACGGCGAAGACCCGTAAGCAGCTGGCCGACGCCCTGCGCAAGCGGGAGATCCCGGACGAGGTCGCGGAGGAGGTGCTCGCCCGTCTCGAGGAGGTCGGGCTGATCGACGACGCGGCCTTCGCGGCGGCCTGGGTCGAGTCCCGGCACGCGGTGCGGGGCCTGGCCCGGCGGGCGCTGGCCCAGGAGCTCCGTACCCGGGGAGTGTCCGGCGAGGTCGTCGAGCAGGCCGTCGCGCAGGTGGACGCGGACGACGAGGCGCAGGCGGCGCGGGCGCTGGTCGACCGGAAGCTGCGCGCCACCAGAGGGTTGGAGCAGCAGGCCAGGACGCGTCGGCTGGTCGGGATGCTGGCGCGGCGCGGTTACCCGGAGGGCCTGGCCTTCCGGGTGGTGCGGGACGCCCTGCGTGAGGAGGGCGAGGACGTGGTGGAGGAGTGGTGACGCCCGGTCAGGTCCGGGGAGGGTCAACTCTCGATCGCATCTTGACCGTTTCGTAACCTGCACTTAGCCTCACAAGCAGTGAGGGATCACTTCGATCATGCCGCGGGCAGGCATGCACAGGGCCGGTCGGAGTCGGTTCCGTGCTGCTCAACACCCTGCGGCCCCGGCAGCTCCCTCACCGTCGCAGCAGCGGAGCGCGCAGGGACGGGGAGTGGCGCCGGATGAAGATCGCGATGGGTGTCGGATCGGTTGCCGCCGTGATGTCGGCCGGGGCGCTCTGCCTCGTCCTGGTGCTCACCTGGTTGATGATCCGTCGGCTGCAGTCCGCCCAGCGCCGCTCCGTCGGCGAGGCGGCGCGGGCCCGGGAGTGGGCAGAGACGCAGGCCGCGCAGTTGCGCGCCGAGCTCGACCGCCGGGAGGAACGGCTCACCGAGGAGCTGGGACGCCTTCGCGCCCGGGAGGCCGAACTGGCCGGGCGAGCTGCCGAGTTGGACCAGCTGAGGGCGGAGGTCCGGGAGCTGGAGGCCGAGCAGCGGCGCGTTCTGGAGCGGGCCGCCGGTCTGACCGCTGGTCAGGCCAGGGCCGAGCTGGTGCGCCTCGCGGAGGCCGAGGCGCGGCACGAGGCGGCGGTCGCCGTACGGGAGATCGAGCGGCGGGCGAAGTCCGAAGGGGACCAGCGGGCCCGGGAGATCATCGCCGGGTCGATCCAGCGGCTGGCGGCGGAGCAGACGGCGGACACCGTGGTGTCCGCCTTTCGGTTGCCCAGCGAGGATCTGAAGGGGCGGATCATCGGGCGGGAAGGCCGGAACATCCGGGCCTTCGAGGCCGTCACCGGGGTCAACCTCATCGTCGACGACACCCCGGAGCTGGTGCAGCTCTCCTGTTTCGACCCGGTCCGCCGGGAGACGGCGCGGCTGACGCTGGAGGCCTTGGTCGCGGACGGGCGGATCCATCCGGCGAGGATCGAGGAGCTCCACGACCGCAGCCGGGCCGAGGTGGAGCGGCTGTGCGTGCGGGCCGGTGAGGACGCGCTGCTGGCGACGCAGGTGGGGGAGATGCGGCCGGAGCTGGTCAGGCTGCTGGGGACCCTGCGGTTCCGGACCTCGTACGGGCAGAACGTGCTCGGGCATCTGGTGGAGTCGGCGCACATCGCCGGGATGATGGCGGCGGAGCTGGGGGTGGACGCCGAGCTGGTCCGGCGGGCGGCGCTGCTGCACGACATCGGCAAGGCCCTGAGCCATGAGGTGGCGGGGAGCCATGCGGCGGTGGGCGCGGAGTTCGCGCGGCGGCACGGGGAGTCGGCGGAGGTCGTGCACGCGATCGAGGCGCACCACGGGGAGGTGGAGCCGAGGACGGTCGAGGCCGTGCTGACGCAGGCGGCCGACGCGTGCTCCGGTGGCCGGCCCGGGGCGCGCCGGGAGTCGGTGGAGTCGTACGTCCGGCGGCTGGAGCGGCTGGAGGAGATCGCCGGGGCGCACGACGGGGTGGCGAAGGTGTTCGCGATGCAGGCGGGTCGCGAGGTACGGGTGATGGTGCAGCCGGAGCTTGTCGACGACCTGGGCGCGCAGGTGATCGCGCGCGAGGTCGCCAAGCAGGTCGCGGAGGAGCTGACCTACCCGGGGCAGATCCGGATAACGGTGGTGCGGGAGAGCCGTGCGACGGAGTTCGCCCGCTGAGACCGGTCGGTCCATGGGGCGGCCGCCTCAGCTCGCCCCGGTGAGGGTGGCCGGACCGCCCCGGGCCCGGTGTGCCAGAGCCTGGAGGTCCTCGGCGTCGCAGCCCTGGGTGGTGCCGACCAGGTGGCCGTCGGGGCGGACCAGCAGGACGGTGTGCGGGCCGGCCTCGGGGTAGCTCTCGGCGACCAGGACCTCGGCGGGGACGGGGAGGGCGGCGGCCACCTCCGACAGCCGCGGCATCAGGCCCGCGCTCAGCCAGTGCTGGGAGGACCAGACCGTGGTGCCCGGGGCGACCAGCAGCAGGAGGAAGCCGGCGCCGAGGCGGGCGTGCAGGAAGTCCTTGGAGCCGTCGGTGGTGAGCACCGGGACATCGGCGACGAGCACGCCGGGTGCCGTCGGGGGGAGGCTCTCGGTGAGCGAGGTGGCCCGGGTCCCGCGCTGGACCGGTACCCGGGTGGGGACGCCGGAGGGCGCCGCCGGGTAGGCGGGGGCGCCGCCGAAGCGGCCGGTGCCGAGCTGGCCGTCCGCGAGGAGGACGGCGTGCTTGCGGAAGGAACCGGTGAGCAGGGAGCGGCGGGTCTGCTGCCAGCCCCGCAGCGGGCGGAGCAGGGGCATGGCCTGGTCGACCGCGCGCAGGCGGGCGCCGACCGCGCCGCGGCGCTCGGTCTCGTAGCCGTCGAGGAGGGAGCCGCCGGGCTGCGGGCCGCCGGCGTGGAGATGCCAGGCGAGGGCGAGGCGCCAGGAGAGGTTGTCGGCGTCGCGCAGGCCGTCGGCGAGGTTCTGCATGCCGAGGGCGCCGTGCAGGTGGGCGGCGTCGCCTGCCAGGAAGCAGCGGCCGCTGCGGAAGCGGGCGGCGAGGCGGTGCTGGGCGGTCTGGTCGGCGGCGGCGAGCAGCTCGTACGGGGGCAGCTCGTCGCACCAGCCGGTGAGGGTCGCCTTGACGCGGGCGAGGAGGGTGTCGCCGGTGACGATGCCGGGCCAGGTGGCGTGCGGGTCGACGGGGGTGGCGGGCGCCGGGCGGCCCGGAGGGAGCCGCCAGTCGAGGCGCCAGAGGCCGTCGGGCAGCGGGCGGGCGGAGGCTTCGCGGTCGCCGCGCCACGGGGGCTCGCGGTGCAGGCGCGCCTCGGTGAACGGCAGGTCGACCCGGATGGTGGCGACGGCGTGCCGGTCGACGGCGGGGCGGCCGGGAAAGCGGATCTTGAGCAGCTTGCGGACGGTGGAGCGCGCTCCGTCGCAGCCGACCAGGTGGCTGCCGCGCCACCAGGTGGAGCTGCCGTCCTGGGTGTTGACGGTGCGGACGCTGACGCCGTCGCGGTCCTGCTCAAGTTCGGCCACCCGGGTGAGCGGGGTCAGCTGGATCAGGGGGGTGGCGGTGACGGCGTCGCGCAGGCCGCGCTGGAGGCGGTGCTGCGGGAGGTGCAGGACCGGGGTGTCGGCGAGCGGCAGCCGCAGGACCTCGGTGCGTCGGCGCCAGATGGTGAAGGCGTCCCAGCGGGCCGCGTCGGAGGCGGCGCGGGTGTAGCCGAGGCGGGTGAGGAACGCGGTCGTGTCGGTGGTCAGGACGACGCTGCGCGGCCCCTCGGGGCAGACACCCGTGCCTTCGTCCAGCACGATGCTCGGGACGTCGTGCCGGGCCAGGGCGAGCGCCAGGGCCAGGCCGACCGGCCCGGCCCCGACGATGATCACCGGGTCCACGGCAGGGCCTCCGGGTGTACGGACAGAGCGGCCGATGCGGCGTCAGCTGCGGCGGGGGAGGTCCCTGGTGGTGTCACGAAGAGCAATGCAACAGATCACCTGCGTGTCCGTCAAGCAGCGGCAGGTGTGCGCCGGTTCGCGCCGCGGCGTCCGCGCGCCTCGATCCACTTGGCGAGCGCGGTGAGCAGCAGGCACATGCCGATGTAGATCGTGCCGATCACGATGACCACGGGGATGTACGGATACCCGTCCGCGGTGGACGTGTTGCTGGCGATCAGCTTCCCGGCGTACAGCAGCTCGGTGTACGTGATCACGAAGCCGAGCGAGGTGTCCTTGAGGGTGACGACCAGTTGGCCGATGATCGCGGGCAGCATGGACCGGACGGCCTGCGGGACCAGGATGGTGAGCATGACCTGGGTCTTGCGCAGCCCGATCGCGTAGGCGGCCTCGCTCTGGCCACGGGGCACGGCGTTGACACCGGAGCGGATGATCTCTGCCTGGACGGAGCCGTTGTACAGCGTCAGCCCGGTCACCAGGGCCCAGAAGGGCGAGGTGCCGAAGAGCGAGTGGTACAGCGCGAAGATCATGATCAGCAGCGGCATCGCGCGGAAGAACTGCACCACGGCGGTGGCGACGGCGCGGAGCGGCTTGTGGTCGGAGAGCCGGCCGGCGGCCAGGAGCGCGCCGAGGACGAGGGAGAGCAGCGCGGCCACGCCGAAGGCGGTCAGGGTGTCGAGGAGCCCGTCCACGATGCGCTGCTGGACCGCGGTGTACTGGAACGGCTCCCACATGGCGGCCGAGAACTGCCCGGCGCTCGCCAGGCTGTCGTAGGCGTACCAGAGGAGGCCGGCGATGCCGAGAACGGAGAGGACGCCGAAGGCCCGGTACCGCGCCCTGGCGCGGGGGCCGGGGGTGTCGTACAGGACGCTGGAGCTCTTGCTCACCCGGGGGGTGCGCCCGGGCTCGTTACCGGAGAGCAGAGCGGTCAGGACGCTGGAGTCGCTGCTCATCGGGCCACCTCCAGGCGGGTCTCCAGGTAGCGGAAGAGCAGGGCGACGGTGGCGCTGACGGCCAGGTAGGCGAGCGCCACCCAGAAGAAGATCGCGAAGATGGCGTACCCCCGGTCGGTCAGTGTCATCTGCGTGAAGTAGAGGTCGCTCACGCTGAACGCACCGGCGATCGCAGAGTTCCTGGGCAGGGCGATGAAGATGCTGCTCATCGGCGACAGCACGGTACGGGCCGCCTGCGGGAGGATGATCAGGCGCAGGGTCTGGCCGAAGGTCATGCCGAGGCTGCGGGCGGCCTCCGCCTGGCCCATCGGGACGGTGTTGATGCCCGAGCGGAGGACCTCGCAGACGAAGCTGCCGGTGTACGCACTGAGCGCGATCACCGCGAAGGTGAAGTTGTCGAAGTGGACGTCGAGCCTGGGGAGGCCGAAGACCACCGCGAAGAACAGCACGGTCAGCGGGGTGTTGCGGAAGACGTTGACCCAGACGGTGCCGAAGGCGCGCAGCGCCGGCACCGGGGAGACCCGGAAGGCCGCCAGCAGGGTGCCTATCAGCAGGGCGAGCAGGGCGCTGATCGCGCTGAGCTCGACCGTCTGCAGAAAGCCGTCGCGGAACAGCGCGAAGTTGCCGTCCTCGAAGAGTATGCCCATGCCGGCGGCCCTCCTTTCGATCTAAGGGGCTGTCAGAGCCCGGTCAGTACCGTTCCAGGGCGGGGATCGCGGGGGCGGTTGCGCCGGAGAGGCCGAGGGTGGCGTCGTAGGCCTTCTTCCAGTCGCCGTTGTCCTCGTGGGCCTTGAGCGCGTCGCTGATCGCGTTACGGAGCACCTGGTCGTCCTTGTTCAGGCCGACGCCGTAGGGCTCCTTGGAGAACGGCTTGCCGACGACCTTGGTCTTGCCGGCGTTCTTGGCGCCGTAGCCCATGAGGATCGCGTCGTCGGTGGTGACCGCGTCGATCTCGTTGGTCAGCAGCTTGTCCACGCACTGGGCGTAGGTGTCGTACTGGGTGACCTTCTTGTCCGCACCGACGTACGGCTGGATCTGCTTGACCGAGGTGGAACCGGTGACCGAGCAGACGTTCTTGCCCTTGAGAGAGTCCGGGCCGGTGATGTCGGTGTTGTCCTTGCGCACCAGCAGGTCCTGGCCGGCGACGAAGTACGGGCCGGCGAAGGAGACGGACTCCTTGCGCTTGGGGTTGATGGTGTAGGTGCCGACGTAGTAGTCGATCTGGCCCTGGGAGATCGCGTTCTCACGGTTGGCCGAGACGACCGTCTTGAACTCGACCTGGCTGGGGTAGGAGAAGCCCAGGTCGGCGGCGATCATCTTGGCGATCTCGATGTCGAAGCCGTTGCGGGTGTTGGTCGACAGGTCCTCGAAGCCGAGGTAGGGCTGGTCGGCCTTGGCGCCGATGATCAGCTTGCCGCGCGACTTGGCGGCGGCCCACGTCTTCGAGCCGTCCAGCTTGACGTCCGTCTTCACCTGGTACGTCGGGAGCTTGGGGGCGTTGTCGCCGGCCGCGGCGTTCGGCGAGCCGTCCTTGCCGCAGGCGGCGACGGCGGTCAGCGCGAGCACGGACAGTGCGGCGGCGATGGTGCGACGAGTCCTCATGAGGGTTGCTCTCCTCGGTCTTGGCCACGGGTCAACCGGGCGCTGTGGGCTTGAAGTTCCGGGCGGGCGCAGTGCGGCCCGGCCGGGCACGTCAACGGGCTCGGCCGCCCGATCGGCTCTGACGCTAGATCAGTGAAGGCCTCAGTGGTGCAGGATCTTCGAAAGGAAGTCCTTCGCGCGGTCGCTGCTCGGCGCGGTGAAGAAGGCCTCGGGGGTGTTCTCCTCGACGATCCGGCCGTCCGCCATGAACAGCACGCGGTTGGCCGCGGAGCGGGCGAAGCCCATCTCGTGCGTGACCACCACCATCGTCATCCCCTCGGCGGCGAGTTGGCGCATCACCTCGAGGACCTCGTTGATCATCTCCGGGTCGAGGGCCGAGGTGGGCTCGTCGAAGAGCATCACCTTGGGGTTCATCGCCAGCGCACGGGCGATCGCCACGCGCTGCTGCTGGCCGCCGGAGAGCTGTGAGGGGACCTTGTCCGCCTGGGCGCCCACGCCGACCCGGTCGAGCAGGGCGCGGGCGGTCTTCTCGGCCTGGTCGCGAGCGACCTTACGGACCTTGATCTGGCCGAGCATCACATTCTCGAGCACGGTCTTGTGCGCGAAGAGGTTGAAGCTCTGGAACACCATCCCGACCTCGGCGCGCAGCCGGGCCAGTTCCTTGCCCTCGGCGGGCAGCGGGCGGCCGTCGATGGCTATGGAGCCGGAGTCGATGGTCTCCAGCCGGTTGATCGTGCGGCACAGCGTCGACTTGCCGGAACCTGACGGGCCGATCAGCACCACGACCTCGCCCTGGGCGATGTCCAGGTTGATGTCCTGAAGCACGTGCAGCGCCCCGAAGTGCTTGTTGACACCGCTCAGTTTCACCAGCGGAGCGGGCCGTGTGTCGCTGACGGTGGTCTCGGTCATCGCGCGCCTGGCTCCCTCGTGTGTGACCCGGGGGCGGACTCCTCCGGGCTGCAGTGCTGGTAGTGCTGGTGCCGGGGGCTGGAAGCCGGCGGAGCTCGCAGCCCCCGGTGGGCCGACCATAGAAGGGCTGACAATGTCACGTCAGCCGATCTGAGCGGAACTTGAGCATCACGATCCGGCCACGCGGCTCCGCCGGGCGGGTGTGATCCAGGGGGCGTGGTGACAGGACGGGCGGACTGGACAATACTCCGCAGGACCAGGCCTGACTCATGGATCCGACGGAAAGGAGGCCGGGGTGCGTCTGCTGCTCGTCGAGGACGACGAAAGGGTCGCCGCGGCGTTGGTCGCCGTGCTGGGCCGGCACGGCTTCCAGGTCCGCCACGCCCGCAGCGGGCACGAGGCGCTCGATGCGCTGGTGCCCGACGGCAACGAGCCGTACCGGGTGGTGCTGCTCGACCTCGGGCTGCCCGACCGGGACGGCTTCGAGGTGTGCAGCCGGATCCGTGCCCACAGCGGCGTCCCGGTGATCATGGTGACCGCGCGGGCCGACGTCCGCTCGCGCATCCACGGCCTCAACCTCGGCGCCGACGACTACGTCACCAAGCCGTACGACATGGGTGAGCTGCTCGCCCGGATCCACGCGGTGGCCCGCCGAGGACTCGCCGCGGCGCCGGAGCCGACCGAGCAGCCGCCGGCGCCCGGTCCGCTGGAGGCGCGCGGCATCAGCATCGACCGCGAGCGCCGCCGGGTGACTGTGCACGGCCGAGACGTGCCGCTCACCCGCAAGGAGTTCGACCTGCTCGCGCTGCTCGCCCAGAGCCCCGGCGTGGTCTACCGGCGCGAGCAGATCTTCAGCGAGGTCTGGCGCAGCGGCTGGGAGGGCAACGGCCGCACGCTGGAGGTCCACATCGGCTCGCTGCGCACCAAGCTGGCGCTGCCGGGCCTGGTCGAGGCCGTGCGCGGGGTCGGGTACCGGCTGATCCCCGAGCAGCCCGCCGACACCGAACCGGGGCGCTGACCGCTCGTGCGCAACCGCCTGCTCGGCATCCTGCTCTCCCTGATGGCCTGCGTGCTCGCGGCTCTCGGGGTGCCGCTGGCTGTCGCCGTGGCGGCCGCCGAGCAGAGCAAGGTGGTGGTCGACCGGATCGACGACGCGGCCCGCTTCGCTCAGGACATGCCCACCCAGGGCCGGCCGACGGCCGGTGCCGCGATGAAGGGCGACTCCACCCCGCTGCAGGGCGACACCAGCCGCCTGCACGCCCTGACCACCGAGGCCGCCCGCTACCACGAGCTGTACGGCGTGCGGGTCGGGATCTTCCACCGGGACGGCAGCGCGGTGGCCATAGCGCCCGACAACTGGCAGGTCCCGAGCGGCGGCTTCGGCTCGCAGGCCTTCCAGGAGGCGCTGGACGGGCGGCGCAGCCACAACCCGCCCCAGGTCTGGCCCTGGACGCCGGACCGTACGCTCACCGTCGCCGCCCCGGTGGTCCGCGACGGCGACGTGATCGCCGTGGTGCTCACCGACTCCCCGACCGGACCGCTGCGCGCCAGGGTGCTGCACCGCTGGATGCTGCTCGGCGCGGGCGAGGTCCTCGCCATGATCGTCGCCATCCTGCTGGCGATCCGGCTCACCGGCTGGGTCCTGCGCCCCGTCCGGACGCTGGACCGGGCCACCCACGACATCTCCACCGGCCGGATGAACGCCCGCGTTGCGGCCAGCGTCGGACCGCCCGAACTGCGCCGCCTGGCCCGCTCGTTCAACGACATGGCGGACAACGTGGTGCTCGCCATGGACCAGCAGCGGGCCTTCGTCGCGGACGCCTCGCACCAGTTGCGCAACCCCTTGGCCGCCCTGCTGCTGCGGGTCGAGCTGCTCGGTATGGAGCTCCCCGAGGGCCATGAGGAGGAGCTCGGCGGCGTCCGCGAGGAGGGCACCAGACTGGCGCGGGTGCTGGACGACCTGCTCGGCCTGGCCACCGCCGAGCACGCCAGGCCCGAGCCCGAGTCCGTCGATCTCACCGCCCTGGTGCTCGCCCGGATCGACGCCTGGCGCCCGGTGGCCGAGCAGCGGGGGATCCGGCTCGACTGGGACGGGCCGCCGTCCGCGCTCGGGCTGGCCGACCCGATCGGCCTGGGGAGCGCGCTGGACGCCGTGCTCGACAACGCGCTCAAGTTCACCCCGGCCGGGGAGCACGTCCGGCTGGGCGTGGAGACGCGCAAGCGGGAGGTCACGGTGACGGTCGCCGACGCCGGGCCCGGCCTCACCGAGGAGGAACTGGCCCGGGTGGGCGACCGCTTCTGGCGCAGCCCCCGCCACCAGAACGTGGACGGCTCGGGCCTCGGCCTCTCGATCGCCCGCACCCTGCTGCTCGCAGGCGGAGGCTCCCTCGACTTCGCCCCCGTCGACCCGACCGGCCTCGCCGTCCACCTGACCGTGCCACGGCTCAAGAGCTGACCCGCGCGCCCCTGGGGTTATCCCGCAGGACGCGTCTGGCTCCTGTGCCGCTACGGCTTCACGGAGGTGTAGTAGCGGCGGGCGCCCTCGTGGAGGGGGAGCGGGTCGGTGTAGACGGCCGTGCGGAGGTCCACCAGTTGGGCCGCGTGGACGCGGGCGCCGATCAGGTCGCGGCTGTCGATCACGGCCCGGGTCATGCCCTGCACCAGCAGCGGGTCGACGTCGTCGCGGGTGACCAGCAGGTTCGGGACGGCAAGGGTGGCCACCGCCGTAGCGATCGGGTGCGCCTGCGGGTACGCGTCGGCGGGGATGGTCGCGGCCCGGTACGCGTCGGTGCCGCCGCCCTCCCGAAGGTGGACCGCCTCGGCGAGGTCGCCCAGCGGCACGATCCGGATCGGGAACTGCTCGGAGAGGTCGGTCAGCGCCGCGGTCGGCAGGCCGCCCGACCAGAAGAAGGCGTCCAGCTTCCCCGCGCGCAGCTGGTCGGCGGCGTCGCCGACGCCCAGCATCGAGGCGGTGACGTCCCGGTCCGGGTCCAGCCCGGCCAGCGCGAGCAGGCGCTTGGTCACCAGGTTCACGCCGGACTTGCTCTGGCCGACGCCGACCCGCAGACCCTTGAGGTCCGCCGCACGCTTGACCGGTGAGCCGGCCGGGACGACCAGCTGCAGGTAGTCGTCGTACAGCCGGGCGATCGCCCGCAGCCGGTCCTTGCCCGGCCCCGGGTAGGTGGCGACGGCGTCGGCGGTCGCTATCGCGAAGGAGTCCTGGCCGGAGGCCACCCGCTCCAGGTTGTCGACCGACCCCTGGGAGTTGTCGAGCCGCAGCCGGACCCCGGGCATCGAGGTGCCGAGGTACTCGCGCAGCAGCTGCCCGTACTTGTCGTACACCCCGCGCGGCACACCGGTGGCGAACCCGCTCTCGCCCTTGGGGTAGCCGGCGGTGTCGGGCGAGGAGAGCCACCAGCCGCCGAAAGCCCCGGCCACCAGCAGCAACGCGGCGGCCGCGCGGCAGAGTCTGCTGCGGGCCGCCGCGCGCAGCAGGGCGGTCGGGGCGGAAGTCATGCGCTGGATACTGCCAGGCCCGGCCCTGGAACGGGAGAGGGTCACGGGTGCGGACCGTGGTCTCGTACTCTTGGGTCCGTGGGTACGAGCCAGGATTCCAAGAGCTACAAGGTCGTCACGTACGGCTGTCAGATGAACGTCCACGACTCCGAGCGCCTCTCCGGGCTGCTGGAGGACGCCGGATACGTGAAGGCCGCCCAGGACGGTGACCCCGACCTGGTGGTCTTCAACACCTGCGCCGTGCGCGAGAACGCCGACAACAAGCTGTACGGCAACCTCGGCCAGCTCGCACCGGCGAAGACCCGCAACAAGGGCATGCAGATCGCCGTCGGCGGCTGCCTGGCGCAGAAGGACCGCGACACCATCGTGCGCAAGGCGCCGTGGGTCGACGTGGTCTTCGGCACCCACAACATCGGGCACCTGCCCGCGCTGCTGGAGCGCGCCCGGGTCGAGCAGCAGGCCCAGGTGGAGATCCTGGAGTCGCTGGAGACCTTCCCCTCCACGCTGCCCACCCGCCGCGAGTCCGCGTACGCCGCCTGGGTCGCGATCTCGGTCGGCTGCAACAACACCTGCACCTTCTGCATCGTCCCCGCACTGCGCGGCAAGGAGGAGGACCGCCGCCCCGGCGACGTCCTCGCCGAGATCGAGGCGCTGGTCGACGAGGGCGTCATCGAGGTGACCCTGCTCGGCCAGAACGTCAACGCGTACGGCTCCGACCTGGGCGACCGCGAGGCCTTCTCCAAGCTGCTGCGTGCCGCCGGGCAGATCGAGGGCCTGGAGCGGATCCGCTTCACCTCGCCGCACCCGCGCGACTTCACCGACGACGTGATCGCCGCGATGGCCGAGACCCCGAACGTGATGCACCAGCTGCACATGCCGCTGCAGTCCGGCTCGGACACCGTGCTGCGGGCGATGAAGCGCTCGTACCGGCAGCAACGCTTCCTCGGGATCATCAACAAGGTCCGCGCGGCGATGCCCGACGCGGCGATCTCGACCGACATCATCGTGGGCTTCCCCGGCGAGACCGAGGAGGACTTCGAGCAGACCATGCACGTGGTCCGCGAGGCCCGCTTCACCAACGCCTTCACCTTCCAGTACTCCAAGCGGCCCGGGACCCCGGCGGCCGAGATGGAGAACCAGATCCCTAAGGCCGTGGTGCAGGAGCGCTACAACCGGCTGATCGCCCTCCAGGAGGAGATCTCCTGGGAGGAGAACAAGAAGCAGGTCGGCCGGACGCTGGAGATCCTGGTCGCCGAGGGCGAGGGCAAGAAGGACGACCGTACGGACCGGCTCTCCGGCCGGGCACCCGACAACCGGCTCGTGCACTTCACCCGGCCCACCGAGCCGGTCCGGCCGGGCGACACGGTGACCGTCGAGATCACCTACGCCGCGCCGCACCACCTGCTCGCCGAGGGGCCGACCCTGGCCGTCCGCCGTACGCGTGCGGGCGACGCCTGGGAGAAGCGCCAGGCTGCGCCCGCCGCCAAGCCCGCGGGCGTGATGCTCGGGCTGCCCACCATCGGTGCGCCCGCACCGCTGCCGGCCGCAGCGGGCGGCGACTGCTGCGGAGCCTGATCCGTCTAGAGTGATCGGCATGCTGGTTGCCGCTGCCGTCTGCCCCTGCCCGCCTCTGCTCGTACCCGAGGTCGCCGCCGGGGCGGCGCCCGAGCTGGAGCCGCTGCGCGCGGCCTGCGCGGAGGCGGTCGGGGAGCTGCTGGCCTCCGGCGCCGAACTGATCGTGGTGGTCGGCACCGGTCCCACCCCCGAGGTCTGGACCGAGGGCGGAGCCGGGTCGTTCCACCGGTACGGGGTCGAGCTGGCCGTCCGGCTGCCGTCGGGTGGGGTGGAGGGGCCGGAGCTGTCACCCTCGCTGACGGTCGGGGCCTGGCTGCTCGAGCAGGCCGGTGCGGTGCTGCCGACCCATGCCTGTGCGGTGCCCGCGGATGCCTCGTCCGCGCGGATGCTGGGCCTCGGCAAGGGCCTGGCCGACCTCGCCGACCGGGTCGGGCTGCTGGTGCTGGGCGACGGCAGTGCCCGCCGTTCGGTCAAGGCGCCCGGCTACCTGGACGAGCGTGCCGACGGCTATGACGCGGCGGCCGCCCGGGCCCTGGGCGCGGCCGACACGGAGGCGCTGGCGGCGCTCGACCCGGTGCTCTCGGCCGAGCTGCTCGCCGACGGCCGAGCCCCCTGGCAGGTGCTCGCGGGCGCTGCCCAGGGTGCCGGGCTGACTGCACGGCTGCGCCACGACGAGGCGCCGTACGGTGTCGGCTACTTCGTCGCCTCCTGGTCGCTGATCAGCTCGTAGGGCCCTCTTCCTCGTCCTTGGGCTTGGGCTTGCTGGCGAAGTGGTCGACCGCGTCCTTGGCCTTGTTGGTGCCGTGTTCGATCTTCTCGGTGTACTTGTGCTTGGTGACCTTGTCCGCGGCCGCGCCTGCCTTGTCCACCACGTCGTCGATCTTCTCCTCGTGCTTGCCGGTCAGTTCGCTGGCCTTCTCCTTGAGCTCCCCGGCCTTGCCCTTGAGGGTGTCCTTCAGGCTCATGGCTTCGTCTCCTTGCGCGGGTTCGCGGGTAGGAACCCGCCGTAACCATCCCAAACCATCCATATCCTTCCCCATGGAGATCAGCTGAGACACGTCGCCACTCGCGCTTTTGGGAGACTTGATCCGTGAGCAGCTCCCGTGTCCCCCAGCCCCGCGTCGTCTCCGTGGTCGGCGCGACCGCCGCCGGCAAGTCCGACCTGGCCGTCGCCATCGCCACCAGCCTCGGCGGCGAGGTGATCAACACCGACTCGATGCAGCTGTACCGGGGAATGGACATCGGCACGGCCAAGCTCACCCTGGACGAGCGCGGCGGCATCCCGCACCACCTGCTGGACATCTGGGACGTCACCGAGGCGGCCAGCGTCGCCGAGTACCAGCGCCTGGCCCGCGCCGAGATCGACCGGCTGCTGGCCGACGGCCGCACCCCCGTCCTGGTCGGCGGCTCCGGCCTGTACGTGCGGGCCGCCATCGACGAGATGGAGTTCCCTGGCACTGACCCGGCCGTCCGGGCCCGCCTGGAGGACGAGCTGGCCGAGGCCGGTTCCGGTGCGCTGCACCTGCGCCTCGCCGCTCTCGACGCGGCCGCCGCCGCTGCCATCCTGCCCAGCAACGGCCGCCGGATCGTCCGTGCCCTGGAGGTCATCGAGATCACCGGCCGCCCCTTCACCGCCAGCCTCCCCGGCAACACCGCGGTGTACGAGACGGTGCAGATCGGCGTGCAGGTGCCGCGGCCCGAGCTGGACGAGCGGATCACCCTGAGGGTCGACCGGATGTGGGAGGCCGGGCTGCTGGACGAGGTCCGCGCCCTGGAGAAGCTGGGCCTGCGGGAGGGCCGGACGGCCTCCCGGGCGCTCGGCTACCAGCAGGTGCTGGCCCACTTCGCGGGGGAGTGCGGCGAGGAGGAGGCCCGCGTGGAGACGGTCAGGGCGACCAAGCGCTTCGCCCGCCGCCAGGAGTCCTGGTTCCGCCGCGACGACCGCATCCACTGGCTCTCCCGGCCGGCCGGCGCCGACCCGGCCGAGCTCCTGGCCCGCTCGCTCGAACTGATCCGGCCTCAGATCTGACCGGTTCCGGCCATCGTCCGGTGCAGCTGCAGGTGCATGACGAACCGGGGGTTACGGCCGCATCACGTCCTGGCCACGGATCACCCGCCTACCCCTCAGGACGCCCTGTCGGCGGCTCTGGACATGCCATTATCGAGGGCATCAGGGGTCAGTCGCGCGGGCCGGCCTCACCGTTCGCAAATCCGCGAACTCGTGTCGAACCGTCAGGGGAGGCCGCGTGTCGACGGGTACCGGCCCCGAAACCGAGCAGCTGCCGCACAGTGCAGCCGACAGCACCGAGCTCACCCTGCCCGAACTGACGATGCCGACCTCGTACGCGATCGCCCTGCCCGCGCTCACCGACCTGGCCGCCCCCGGAGTGGTGCACGAGCGGGAGATCCGCCCGCGCCGCAGGCTCCGCTGGTGGCAGACCCTGCCGATCGCCCTGGTGGCCACCCTCGGCTCGCTGATGTTCGCCTTCCCGCTCGCCTTCGGCTCGGGTGACGGCGCCTCGTCCATGATCGGGATGCTCGGCCTGCTGCTCACCGCGGCCTCGGTCGGCTGGGGCGCGATGGCCGCCAGGGTCGCCGGCTACAAGTGGCCGGGCCTGCCGCGCCGGGGCAGCGGCCGCCGGGCGAGCCGGCGCGCGGTCGTCGTCTACACCCTGCTCGCCGTGGTCGCGGTGGCGCTGGCCGTCTGGCGGGTCGTCCACCTGCGGGGCTGATCAGTACTATCGGCTCTGTGAGCGCATCCACCTCGGCCGGTCTCCCCTTCCTCAAGGGCCACGGCACCCAGAACGACTTCGTGATCGTCCCCGACCCGGACGGCCTGCTCGACCTCGGCCCGGCCGCGGTGGCCAGGCTGTGCGACCGCCGGGCGGGCATCGGCGGCGACGGCCTGCTGCGCGTGGTGCGCTCCGCCGCGGACCCGGAGGCAGCGGCCCTCGCGGACCGGGCCGAGTGGTTCATGGACTACCGCAACTCCGACGGATCGATCGCCGAGATGTGCGGTAACGGTGTCCGGGTCTTCGCCCACTACCTGGTCCGCGCCGGCCTGGCCAAGCCCGGACCGCTGGCGGTGGCCACCCGGGCGGGCGTCCGGCAGGTCGTGGTCGCCGACGGCGACTCGGGTGAGGTCACCGTGGACATGGGCCGGGCGCTGCTGCCGGGGCCGGACGGGATCGAGGTCATGGTCGGCGACCGCAGCTGGCCGGCTCGCAACGTCAACATGGGCAACCCGCACGCGGTCGCCTTCGTCGAGGACCTCGACCAGGCCGGGAACCTGTGGACCGCGCCGCTGACCAGCCCGGACGGGGTGTACCCGGAGGGCGTCAACGTCGAGTTCGTGGTGGACCGCGGGCCGCGGCACGTCGCCATGCGGGTGCACGAGCGCGGCTCCGGCGAGACCCGCTCCTGCGGTACGGGCGCCTGCGCGGTGGCCGTGGCCGCCGCCCGTCGCGAGGGGATCGACCCGGCCGTCACGGGCGAGCCGGTCACCTACACGGTGGACGTCCCGGGCGGCCGCCTGGTCATCGCGGAGCACCCGGACGGGCGGGTCGAGATGACCGGCCCGGCCGAGATCGTCGCCGAGGGCGTCATCGAGCCGGGCCTGCTGTCCGGCTGAGGCGTCCGCTTTCCCCCGTTCCGCGATGAGTGAATCCCCCCGATCGAGTGATCTCGCTGACGGACGGGAAGCAACCCATCGCGGAACGTGCTGTGCTCGGTAGCATGGACCACCGGGTCGGGAGTCGCTCCGGTGGATCGCTGCCGGAGGTGCAGATGACCATCCGCCCCGAGGCGAGCGGGCGACTAGCGGAAGCCGTCCCGTCCGAGACCGGTCCTGCTGCCGGGGCCAAGCGCCCGCTGGGCCGGCTGAACCGCGCCGCGCTCGGCCGGGCCGGCCGGGCGGCGCTGCTGGCCACCGGCCGTACGCCCGTACCCGACGCCATCGAGCCCGTCGTCGAGGCCCACCGGCGCCACCACCCGCAGGCCGACCTCGCGCTGCTCAGCCGCGCCTACCGCACCGCCGAGGCCAGCCACCGCGGGCAGACCCGCAAGAGCGGCGAGCCGTTCATCACCCACCCGCTCGCGGTGACCATGATCCTCGCCCAACTGGGCGCCGGCACGACCACCTTGGTGGCCTCGCTGCTCCACGACACCGTCGAGGACACCGAGGTGACGCTGGACCAGGTCAGCGCGGAGTTCGGCCCCGAGGTGGCGTACCTGGTCGACGGCGTCACCAAGTTGGAGAAGGTCGACTTCGGTGCGGCCGCCGAGGCCGAGACCTTCCGCAAGATGCTGGTCGCCACCGGGGACGACGTCCGGGTCATGGTGATCAAACTCGCCGACCGGCTGCACAACATGCGGACGATCCGTCACATGAAGCCCGCCAGCCGGATCCGGATCGCCAAGGTCACCCGGGACGTGCTGATCCCGCTCGCCGAGCGGCTCGGCATCCAGGTGCTCAAGGCCGAGCTGGAGGACATCGTCTTCGCCACCCTCCACCCGGAGGAGCACGCCCGTACCCGTGCGCTGGTCGCCGCCCACGAGGCCGAGCCCGACCAGCTGCTCCAGCCCTTCGCGGACGCGCTCACCCGGCAGCTCGCCGAGGCCGGGGTCACCGCCACCGTGCTGGTCCGGCCCCGGCACGGGGTCTCGCTGCACCGGGTGCTGCTCAAGCGCACCGCCGCGGCCGGGCCCGACGGCCTCCCACAGGGCCTGCAGCCCGCCGACTTCGGCCGCCTGCTGGTGGTCGTCGAGGAGAACGCCGACTGCTACGCCGTCCTCGGCGAGCTGCACACCTGCTGGACCCCGCTGCCGGGCGAGTTCAAGGACTTCGTCGCCGCGCCCAAGTTCAATCTGTACCAGTCGCTGCACACCGCCGTCTCGCTCTCCGGCGGCGAGGTGGTCGAGGTGCTGGTGCGGACGCGGCAGATGCACCGGGTGGCCGAGTTCGGCGTGGTCGCCCTCGGCGACCCGCACCAGCCGGGAGGACAGCAGAGCGACGAACTCGACCGGACCGACCCGGCCCGCCCCGGTTGGCTCAGCCGCCTGCTGGAGTGGCAGCAGGAGACGCCCGACCCGGACACCTTCTGGTCCGCCCTCACCGCGGACCTCTCCGACGACCGCGAGATCACCGCCGTCACCGAGGACGGCGAGACCCTGCAGCTGCCCGCCGGGGCGAGCTGTGTGGACGCCGCCTACCTGCTCGGTGAGGAGACCGGCCACCGATGTCTCGGCGCTCGGGTCAACGGACGCCTGGTCGCGCTCTCCACCGCCCTCGGCGACGGCGACGTGGTGGCCGTCCTCACCGAGCAGGGCGGCCAGGCCGAGCCCGGCGCCGAGCCCTCGGGGCCGTCCCCCGAGTGGCTGGAGCACGTCCGGACGCCGCGTGCCCGGCTCGCCATCGAACGCTGGCTGGCGGACCACCCGGAAACAGGGCCGGGCCCCGATGACGAGGAGACCGGTCCGTCCGGCGCCCACCCCCTGCCGGCCGCCTCGCCGGCCACCCGGCGCGGTGAATCCCCGGTGGCCGTGGCGGGCCGGCCGGGTGCGCTCGTCCGGCTGGCCCGCTGCTGCACGCCCGTACCCCCGGACGCCGTCACCGGCTTCGTGATCAGGGGCGGCGCCGTCGCGGTGCACCGTACGGGCTGCCCCGACGGGGAGCAGATGCGCGCGGCCGGGCGAGGCCCGGTCGAGCTGGCCTGGGTCGCCGGGGCCTGCCCCCCGTGCGGGTACCGCGTCACCCTGCAGGCCGAGGCGCTCAACCGCCCCCGGCTGCTGGCGGACCTGACGGCTGTGATGTCCGCCGAGGGCATCGGCATCATCTCGGCCTCCGTCGAGCCGCCGGAGGAGCTCCGGGTGCGGCACACCTACACCATCGAGCTCCCCACGGCGGAGACGCTGCCTGCGGTGATGCGCGCCATGCTGCGGGTCTCCGGGGTGTACGACGTGTGCCGTCCGGGCTTCCGCAGCGGAAATGGGGATGACCCGGTCACGTCGGGCATGCGACCATCGAAGGGAATTCACGGCCGGTCCGTGGTGTTCACCGGAGGCAGAAGCGCCGGTGTCGACCGCGGCCCACAGGGGTAGGGGATGCGCACCGGCCTCCCGATCAAGCAAAGGACAAGATGACCTCCACGTTCGACAGCCGCAGCACTTCCAGCGAGTCCGCCCGGCGACTCGCGGACCTCAGGGCGGAAGCCCTCATGGACGAGGACCTCGCGGCGATCGACGAGGACCTCGACCAGCACTTCGACGGCGAGCAGTACGACCGCAGCGACCGCGCGGCCCTCCGCCGTGTTGCCGGCCTCTCGACCGAGCTCGAGGACATCACCGAGGTCGAGTACCGCCAGCTCCGCCTGGAGCGCGTGGTGCTCGTCGGTGTATGGACGGACGGCACGGCCGAGGAGGCCGAGAACTCCCTCGCCGAGCTCGCCGCGCTGGCCGAGACCGCCGGCTCCCAGGTGCTCGACGGCGTGATCCAGCGCCGTGACAAGCCCGACGCCGCCACCTACATCGGCTCCGGCAAGGCGAAGGAGCTTCGCGACATCGTCGCGGCGACCGGTGCCGACACCGTGGTCTGCGACGGTGAGCTCACCCCGGGCCAGCTGATCCACCTCGAGGATGTCGTCAAGGTGAAGGTCGTCGACCGGACGGCCCTGATCCTGGACATCTTCGCCCAGCACGCCAAGTCCCGAGAGGGCAAGGCGCAGGTCTCGCTGGCGCAGATGCAGTACATGCTTCCCCGGCTGCGAGGCTGGGGCCAGTCGCTCTCCCGGCAGATGGGTGGTGGTGGCTCCGGCTCGTCCGGCGGCGGTATGGCCACCCGTGGTCCCGGTGAGACGAAGATCGAGACCGACCGTCGTCGGATCCGCGAGAAGATGGCGAAGCTCCGCAGGGAGATCGCCGACATGAAGAAGGGCCGGGACACCAAGCGCCAGGAGCGCAAGCGTCACCAGGTCCCCTCCGTGGCCATCGCGGGTTACACCAACGCCGGCAAGTCCTCCCTGCTCAACCGGCTCACCGGCGCGGGCGTGCTGGTGGAGAACGCGCTGTTCGCCACCCTGGACCCGACCGTGCGCCGGGCGCAGACCCCGAGTGGCCGGCTCTACACCCTGGCCGACACCGTCGGCTTCGTCCGGCACCTGCCGCACCACCTGGTCGAGGCCTTCCGCTCGACCATGGAGGAGGTCGCCGACGCGGACCTCATCCTGCACGTGGTGGACGGCTCGCACCCCGAGCCGGAGACGCAGCTGGCCGCCGTGCGCGAGGTGATCGTCTCGGTCGAGGCACAGAACGTGCCGGAGATCGTGGTGATCAACAAGGCCGACGCCGCCGATCCGCACGTGCTGCAGCGCCTGCTGCGCCGTGAGCCGCACGCCATCGTGGTCTCCGCCCGCACCGGGCAGGGCATGGACGAGCTGCTCAAGCTGATCGACGACGAGCTGCCGCGTCCGGCGATCGAGGTCCTGGCCCTGGTCCCGTACACCCGGGGCGACCTGGTCTCCCGGGTGCACGCCGAGGGCGAGCTGCTCTCCACCGAGCACACCGGCGACGGCACACTGCTGCGCGCCAAGGTGCCCGCCGAGCTGGCCTCCGAGCTGGAGCGCTTCACGGTCGTCACCCAGGGCTGAGGCTCGGGGTATCCCAGGGGCGCGGGGAACTGCGCGAAGCGGGAGGCTGCGAGCCGTAGCCTCCCGGTTTCGCGCAGGTCCCCGCGCCCCTGTTGTTGCTACGTCAGTCCTTCTTCTGGCTGATGTAGTCGAACATCTGCTTCGCCTGGGCGCCGAGCGCCGGGCCCGCCATCCAGGCCGCCGGACGCGGGCCGATCGAGTTGTTGCTGATCAGTGCGGGCTTGCCGCCGCGGTTGACGAACCAGCCGCCGCCGCTGGAGCCACCGGTCATGGTGCAGCCGATGTTGTACATCGACGGGCGGCTCGCGTCGAAGGAGAGCCGGGCGGGCTTGACCGTCGAGTCGCAGTGCTCGAGCTCGCGGCCGTCGAACGGCGCGGCCTGCGGGTAGCCGTACGCGAAGGCCGAGGTGATCTGGTCCCGCGGGGCGTTGAACCAGACCGGCACCGAGCTGCCCACGGTCTCCTCCAGCGAGCGGCCGTCGCCGCTCTCGGAGTGCACCCGGATCACGCCGAAGTCGTACTGGCTGGCCGGGCCGCCCTTGTGGCCGCCCTCCTCGACCCACTGCGGCGAGACGACGGCGTAGTCGGCGGCCCAGCTGCCGTACGGGGCGAGCTGCGCCTCGGTGGCGCGCTTGCCCCCGCTGGCGGCGCCCGCGCGGTTGAACGACGGGACGAAGCTGATCTTCTTGAACCAGTCGCCGCCCTTGCCCTCGTGCAGGCAGTGCGCGGCCGTCCAGACCAGGTTGCTCCTGCCCGGGTGGGCCGGGTCGCTGACCACGGTGCCCGAGCAGACGGCGCCGGTGTCCGCGTCGACGGTCATGAAGATCTTGCCGAGCACCGCGGTGCTCGCGCTGTACGGGTGCTGCTGCGGCTTGGCGGTGATGACGCTCGGCTGGGGGTCGTTCTCCGGAGCCGTGGTGGTGGACTGGATGCCCGCCTCCTGCGGGTCCATGCCCTTGGCGCCCTCCATCCTGGTGAGGTCCCAGAAGCCCTTGACCAGGTCGTTCTTGAAACCGTGCGCGTCGGCCCACTTGGACCAGTCGGACAGGCTCCAGTTCTTCAGGTCCTGCAGGTTGAGGTCCTTCAGGCTCTTCGGCAGGCTGAGGCCGGCCTTGCTGCTCGGCGAGGCGGTGGCACTCGCGGGCGGGGCCGCCTTCGGAGAGGTGTCGTCCTCGGGGCCGCAGGCGGTCGCGGCCAGAGCGAGGACGGTGAGCACAGCGGCGGCCGGACCGGCCGTGCGGCGGATCGGTGCTGTGCGGGCGTCAGATGGCATGTGTTCGGTTCCCCGTGGTGATGGTTGTCCAGCTGAGGGTGGTACGTCTTGGCGCCACGTCGTGGCGCTACTTCTTGGCCAGGTAGTCGAGAGCCTGCTTGGCGACGCTCTCCAGGTACGGGCCGCTGAGCGAGGTGTGCTCCAGCGTCCCGATCGAGGTGTTGCTGACCAGGGCCTGGCGGCCGTCCGGCATGGTGGCGAACCAGCCGCCGCCGCTGGAGCCCGCGGTCATGGTGCAGCCGATCGTGAGCATCGAGGGCCGCTTGGGGTCGAACGAGAGCCTGACGGGTTTGCCGCCGTCGCACCGGTTCAACTCCCGTCCGTCGAAGGGTTTGACGGCCGGGTAGCCCCAGGCGGAGATGGTCAACTGCTCGCGCGGAGCGTCGAACCAGACCGGCACGGCGGTGCCGACCGTCTCCTCCAGGGACTTGGAACCGCCGTCCGGGTTGTGCACCTTCAGGACGGCGAAGTCGTACTGGCTGGCCGAGTTGCCGCTGTGGCCGCCCTCGGCCGTCCACTGCGGGGAGGTGATGACCTTGTCGGCCCACCACTGGCCGAGCGGGGCGACCTGCGCCAGGCTCGCCTTCCTGCCCCCGCTCGCGGCACCCGAGCTGTTGTACGCGGGCACGAAGATGATGTTCTTGAACCAGTCCCCGCCCTTGCCCTCGTGCACGCAGTGCCCGGCCGTCCAGACCAGGTTGCTCTTCCCGGGGTGCGCCGGGTCGGCGACCACCGTGGCGGAGCACTGGCCGGTGCCGCCGCCCGGCGCGGTCGAGAAGACCTTCCCGGAGGCCGCGTACCTGGTGTAGGGGCGCGGCACCGCCACGGCCTGGACCGGAGCCGGCTCGGGGTCGGTGACGCCGCTGTCGGCGGGCGGCGGAGTGACGGGAGCGGGCTGCTGCGGCTGGGCGCCGTTCATCCGGTCCGGGTTCCAGAGGTCCTTGACGACCGGGTTGTTGAAGACGTGCTTGGACGCCCAGTTGTCCCAGTCCTCGAACTTCCACTTCCTGAGCTCGTCCCAGCTCTTCGGCAGCCCGTCCAGCAGACCCGAGGGCAGGCTGGTCGGCAGGTGCAGCCGCCCCCCGGAGCCACCGGTGGCCGAGGCCGACGCGGGCGGCGGGGCGGCCTTGCCGCCGTCGTCCCCGGGGCCGCAGGCGGTGGCGGTCAGCAGGGTCGCCGCGGCGAGTGCCGCGAAGGCCGTTCGGCGTAGCGATGACATGGCTCAGCCCCCCGTGGCATGTGCGCTTGGACGGCCCGGACCGGCGGCCGGGCACCGGTGGAGTCTCCCACCTCGGAGCAGGACGGCGGTGGCCACCCCCTGGTTGCGCGGGTTGACGGATGGTCACCTTTCCGTGACCGGGTCTCCTCGATTCTCACTCCGACGGGTGAGTGATCGGACGGTATTCACCACAACGAGTGAGCCGATCTTGTGATCACCCGTCAGGGCTAGGTAACCCTTACCTGTGGCGTCCGGGAAGCGTCCCCCACACCCTCGCCTTCCCACCGCCCCCGACCCTCCCAGCGCCCGCAGTCCCACGCGCCCCTAGGAGCAGCCTTGAGCACCGCCCTCACCGGAGCCCCGCCCGCAGTCCCCCACCAGTCGAGCGAGCCGGACCGGCTGCTCGATCCCGATCCGGCGGTGGCGGCGGAGCAGGCCGGGGTGGAGAGCCTGCTGCGCTGCTGGGCAAGGGAGACCGGTGCGGTCCCGGGGGCCGACGGGCTGCTGCGGATCCCGGTGCTCGGCGGTGCGGCGCAGCTCGCCGCGCCCGTACGCCACTGGTCGGCCTGCGGCTGGCACCGCTTCGGCCCGGTCGTCCTGGCGGGGGCCGACGGGGGGCCGGACGCCCCGGTGGACGCCGTCACCGTGGCCGCCCTGGTCGCCAGTGCGGTCGCCGAGCGGCCCGACCCGGGACAGATCGCCGACCTGGCCTCCCGGGTGGCCGACTCGGTGGTCCGCACCGCGGACGTGCTGGCGTACCGCCGCGGGGCCGAGGAGCCGGCCTCCTGGCCCTTCCTGCGGGCCGAGCAGTCCCTGCTGCTCGGCCACCCGCTGCACCCGACCCCGAAGAGCCGGGACGGCCTCGGGCCGGCGCAGAGCGCCGCGTACTCGCCCGAGCTGCACGGTGCCTTCCGGCTGCACTGGTACGCGGTCGACCGTGAGCTGCTCGCCGCCGACTCGGCCGCGGGGCTCGACGCCGACCGGCTGACCGCCCAACTGCTGGGCGATCCCGGCCTGTTGCCGCCGGGCACCGCTGCCCTGCCGCTGCACCCCTGGCAGGCCCGCGAGCTGGCCCTGCGGCCCGCCGTCGCCGAGCTGCTGGCCACCGGCGGGCTGCACGACCTCGGCGTGCAGGGCGAGTTGTGGTACCCGACCTCGTCCGTCCGGACCGTCTGCCGCCCCGGCAGCCCGTGGATGCTCAAGCTCTCGCTCGGCCTGCGGATCACCAACTCCCGCCGGGAGAACCTCCGCAAGGAGCTGCACCGCGGTCTGGAGATGCACCAGCTGCTGGAGGCAGGTCTCGGCGCCGAGTGGCGGGCCGCCCACCCCGGCTTCGACATCGTCCGCGACCCGGCCTGGATCGGGGTGGACCTCCCGGGCCTCGACGACCCGAACGGACTGGACACCGTGCTGCGGCAGCAGCCCTTCGGCCCCGACGAGCGAGCGCTCTGCGTGGCCGGGCTGGTCGCCGAACGGCCGCTCGGCCGGGTCGACTCGCACCTCGGTGACGTCCTGCGGACCCTGGCCGCGCGCAGCGGACGGCCGGTGCCGACCGTCGCCGCCGAGTGGTTCCTGCGCTACCTCGACGCCATGGTGCTGCCCGTGCTCTGGCTGGACGGGCAGGCCGGCATCGCGCTGGAGGCGCACCAGCAGAACAGCCTGGTGCTGCTGGACGAGGAGGGCTGGCCGGTCGGCGGCCGCTACCGGGACAACCAGGGCTACTACTTCAGGACCTCGCACGCCGACCGGCTGGACGCCCGGCTGCCCGGCATCGGCAAGCTGAGCGACACCTTCATCGACGACCGGGTGATCGACAAGCACTTCGCCTACTACCTCGGGATCAACCACATCCTCGGGCTGATCGGCGCTTTCGGCTCCCAGCAGCTCGCGGACGAGCACGTGCTGCTGGCCGCGCTGCGCCGGTTCCTGGCGGGCCCCCGGGCCGCCGCCACCGGGTCCGGCCTGGCCCGGCACCTGCTGGAGGCGCCGTCCCTGCACTGCAAGGCGAACCTGCTCACCCGGCTGCACGGGATGGACGAGCTGGTCGGCCCGGTCGAGACCCAGTCGGTCTACGTCGACATCCCCAACCCGGTGGCCGCCGCGTGATCCTGGACGGCCTGCAGGAGGTGATCCCGACCACCGCCGGGGAGTTCCGGCTCCGACCGGTCCACCTCCCGGACGACCTGCCGCAGCTGGCCGAGTGGATGAACGACCCCGCGGTGGCGGCCTTCTGGGAGCTGGCCGGCCCGCCGGGAGTCACCGAGCAGCACCTGCGCCCCCAGCTCGACGGCGACGGCCGCAGCCTTCCCCGTCTGGGGCTGCTGGACGGCGTCCCGATGAGCTACTGGGAGATCTACCGCGCCGACCTCGACCCGCTCGCCCGGCACTACCCCGCACAGCCCCACGACACCGGCGTCCACCTGCTGCTCGGCCCCGCCGGCACCCGCGGCCGGGGCCTCGGCAGCACCCTGCTGGCGGCGCTCGCCGAACGGATCCTGCAGGCACGGCCCGCCTGCGGCCGGGTGGTCGCCGAACCCGACATCCGCAACACGCCCTCGGTACGGGCCTTCCGGAACGCCGGCTTCGAGCTCGCCGCCGAACTCGACCTGCCCACCAAGCGCGCGGCCCTGATGATCCGCCGCCGCCCCCAGACCCCTCTCCGAACAGGACGGCATGGATAACCCGCAGCCCGAGCCGTACGACCTCCTCGGTGTCGGCATCGGCCCGTTCAACCTCTCCCTGGCCGCGCTGGCCGACCAGGTCAGCGGCCTCAGCTCGCTGTTCTGCGAGGCCAGGGAGGAGTTCCGCTGGCACCCGGGGATGCTGGTCGACGGGGCCAGGATGCAGGTCCCGTTCCTGGCCGACCTGGTCACGCTGGTCGACCCGACCAACCCGTGGTCCTTCCTCAACTACCTGCGCGACCGGGAGCGGCTCTTCCCGTTCTACTTCGCCGAGCGCTTCCAGCTGCCGCGCCGCGAGTACGACCACTATTGCCGCTGGGCGGCCGAGCGCCTCGTCAACTGCCGCTTCGGCACCGCCGTCACCGCGCTGCACTGGTCCGAGGAGCACGAGCTGTACCGGGCCGAGACCGGCCGCGGCGAGGTCTGGGCCAGGAACGTCGTCCTCGGCGTCGGCACCCGTCCGGGACACCCCGAGGCCTTCGCCGCGCTGCGCGGCCACCCCCGGGTCTGGCACTCCGCCGACTACCTCGACCGCCGCCACAGCCTCGACGCCGCCCGCGACATCACCGTGGTCGGCTCCGGCCAGTCCGGTGCGGAGGTCTTCCTCGACCTGCTGCGCACCCGCGGCGGCGACGGCACCCGGCTGCGCTGGCTGACCAGGACCCGGGCGCTGGCCCCCATGGAGTACTCCAAGCTGGGCCTGGAGCACTTCACGCCCGACTACACCCGGTACTTCCAGAGCCTCGATCCCACGGTCCGCGACCAGCTGGTCGAGGCCCAGTGGCAGCTGCACAAGGCCGCCAGCGCCGAGACCCTCGCCGAGATCCACGACCACCTCTACGAGCGCACCATCGGCCGCCCGCTGGACGCCGACCCGGTCGAGATCCTTCCCGGCACGGCCGTCACCGAGGCGCTGGCCGGGCCCTGCGGCGGCTTCGAACTGAGCTGCCGCCACGTCGACTCGGGCGCCGAGCACCTGGTACGCACCGACGCCGTCGTGCTCGCCACCGGCTACCGGGCGGTCCGCCCGGCCGCGCTCGACCCGATCGCCGAGCTGATCGACTGGGACGAGCACGGCCGCTACCGGGTCGACCCGGACCACCGGGTGGCCACCCGGCCCCGGCTCACCGGCGGCCTGTACGTCCAGAACGCCGAACTGCACACCCACGGGGTCGGGACCCCGGACCTCGGCCTCGGCGCCCACCGCGCCGCCGTCATCCTCAACGCCGTCGCCGGGAAGACCATCCACCGGCTGCCCGCCCGCACGGCCTGGACCAGCTTCGCCCCGCCCGCCGCCACCGTGCTCCCGCGACCCCAGGAGGGGAACCGTGCCGCAGCAGCCACCCGCTGAGCTCTACCTGCCACCGCAGCTCACCCCCGAGCACTGGCAGCGGGCCCGCCGGGCGATGCTCGCCAAGATGATCGGCGAGTTCGCGTACGAGGAGCTGATCAGCCCGGTCGCGGACGGCGACGGGTACCTGCTCGAGGTCCCGGGCGCCGAGTACCGGTTCACCGCACGCCGGGGGGCGTACGGGAGCTGGCAGGTCGACCCGGCCTCGGTCGGCTGCGCCGCGGACCCGGACGGGGACCCGTTGCGCTTCGTCCAGCTGGCCCGTGGGGTGCTCGGCCTCTCCGGGGACACCCTCGGGCACCTGCTCCGCGAGCTCACCGCCACCCTGCTGGCCGACGCGCACCAGATCGCCACCGAGCTGACCGCCGCCGAACTGGCCGACCTCGGCCATGTCGAGCTGGAGGGCCGGCAGAGCGGGCACCCCTGGATCGTCCCCAACAAGGGCCGGCTCGGCCTCTCGGCCCGGGACACCGCAGGCTGGGCGCCGGAGGCCCGTACACCGCAGCGGCTGCCGTGGATCGCGGTGCACAGGCGGCTCGCCTCGTTCCGTGGGCAGGAGGACCTCTACACGCACGAGCTGGACACCGCGTTCCGCGAGCAGCTCGGCGAGCGGGCGGGGGAGTACCTGCTGCTGCCCGTCCACCCGTGGCAGTGGGACGAGGTGGTCGTGCCGCTCTTCGCCCCCTGGATCGCCTCCGGCGAGATCGTGCCCCTGCCCAGCGACGGCGACCTGAGGCTGCCGCAGCAGTCGATCCGGAGCTTCTTCAACCTCAGCCGCCCGGACCGCTGCACCGTCAAGCTGCCGCTCTCCATCCTCAACACCCTGGTCTGGCGCGGCCTGCCGACCGAGCGCACCCTCGCCGCCCCGGCGGTCACCGCCTGGATCCACGGGCTGCGCGACGGCGACCCGTTCCTGCGCGACGAGTGCCGGGTGATCCTGCTCGGCGAGATCGCCTCCGTCACCGTCGACCACCCGCTCTACCGGGAGCTGCCGGAAGTCCCGTACCAGTACAAGGAACTGCTGGGCGCGATCTGGCGCGAGCCGCTCGGCCGGTACCTGAAGCCGGGCGAGCGCGGCCGGACCCTGGCGTCCCTGCTGCAGACCGGCTCCGACGGCGGGGCGCTGGTCGCCGAGCTGGTCGCCCGCTCGGGCCTCCCCGCCAGGGACTGGCTGCGCCGGCTGTTCGCGGTGATGCTGCCGCCGCTGCTGCACTTCCTCTACCGCTACGGCACGGTCTTCTCCCCGCACGGCGAGAACGCGATCGTGGTCTTCGACGAGCAGGACAGGCCGGTCCGGCTGGCCGTCAAGGACTTCGTGGACGACGTCAACATCAGCGACCAGGACCTGCCCGAGCTGGCCGGCCTGCCGGCGGAGGTCGGCGAGGTCCTGCTGCGCGAACCCCCGGAGTTCCTCTGTCAGTTCCTGCACTCGGGGCTGTTCATCGGGGTGTACCGCTTCCTGGCGCCGCTCTTCGAGGAGCAGCTCGGGGTGGGCGAGGCCGAGTTCTGGGCACTGCTGCGCGAGCGGATCATGGCGCACCAACGGCGCTTCCCGGAGCTCACCGACCGCTTCAAGCTCTTCGACCTCTTCACCCCGCGGATCGAGCGGCTCTGCCTCAACCGCAACCGGCTGCTGCTGGACGGCTACCGGGACCGGCCACAGCGCCCGCACGCCGCCGTGCACGGCGAGGTCGACAACGCCCTGCACCCCGGCGGACCGAGTGTGCTGCCCACCCAGAGGGACCGGATTGTCACTCCGGCCCCGTAGGGTGGAACCGTCATGACGAACGACTCCGCACCCCAACCCCTCCCCGGCGCTCCCGAGGCCCCGGAGCCCGTGCCCCGGGCCGAGCTCCCGGAGCTGCTGCACGCCGCGGTCGCCGCCGTCGGCGGCGTCGAGAGGCCCGGCCAGATCCGGATGGCCGAGGCCGTCGCCGACGCGGTCGACGCCGGTGAGCACCTGCTGGTCCAGGCCGGTACGGGCACCGGGAAGTCCCTCGCGTACCTGGTGCCCGCGCTCGCCCACGGCGACCGGGTGGTGGTGGCCACCGCCACCCTCGCCCTGCAACGCCAGCTGGTCGAGCGGGACTTGCCCCGGACGGTGGATGCGCTGCACCCGGTGCTGCGCCGCCGCCCGCTGTTCGCGATGCTCAAGGGCCGCTCCAACTACCTCTGCCTGCACCGGGCCAACGAGGGCACCCCGAGCGACGAGGGCGAGGGGCTCTTCGACCCGGTGGACGCCCTCGGCGGCCCGACCGGCAAGCTCGGCAAGGACGTCCTGCGGCTGCGCGAGTGGGCCGAGGAGACGGAGACGGGGGACCGGGACGACATGTCGCCCGGCGTCTCCGACAAGGCCTGGGCACAGCTCTCGGTCACCTCGAAGGAGTGCCTGGGCGCCAGCAAGTGCGCGTACGGGCAGGAGTGCTTCGCGGAGAAGGCCCGGGAGCGGGCCAAGCTGGCCGACGTGGTGGTGACCAACCACGCGATGCTCGCGATCGACGCGATCGAGGGCGCCCCCGTGCTCCCCGAGCACGCGATGCTGATCGTCGACGAGGCCCATGAGCTGGTGAACCGCGTCACCGGCGCCGCCACCGCGGAGCTGACGGTCGGCGCGGTCAACCGGGCCGTCAAGCGCGCGGCCAAGCTCGCCAACGAGAAGGCGGTGGACGCGCTGCAGGCCGCCGCCGAGAGCTTCCACGGCCTGATGGAGACAGCGCAGCCGGGCCGCGTGGAGGAGCTGCCCGAGTACCTCTCGTACGCGGTGGCGGCGATCCGGGACGCCTGCCGCCTGGTCATCACCTCGCTGGGGGAGACGCGCGACAAGGCGCTCACCGACGAGGACGCGGTGCGCAAGCAGGCGATGGCCTCGGCGGAGACGCTGCACGAGACGGCGGACCGGCTGCTCGCAGAGTCGGCCTACGACGTGGTCTGGATCGAGCGCAGCGACCGCTTCGGCATGGGCACGGCCTCGCTGCGGGTCGCGCCGCTGAGCGTCTCCGGGCTGCTGCGGGAGAAGCTCTACCAGGAGCGCTCGGTCGTCCTGACCTCGGCGACCCTCAAGCTCGGCGGGGATTTCAACGGCGTGGCTGCCTCGGTCGGCCTGCCCGGCGAGGGCCGCCTGCCGGACGTACGCGGCCCCGAGGAGCCCGCGCTCGACGAGGGCGAGGACGCGCCGCCGTACTGGCGCGGGATCGACGTCGGCTCGCCGTTCGCCTACCCCAAGCAGGGCATCCTCTACGTCGCCAAGCACCTGCCGCCGCCCGGCCGGGAGCCGGACCGGCCGGAGATGCTGGACGAGCTGGCGGAGCTGATCGGCGCAGCCGGCGGCCGTACGCTCGGGCTCTTCTCCTCGATGCGGGCCGCGCAGGCGGCGGCCGAGGCGCTGCGCGAGCGGCTGGACAACCGGATCCTGCTGCAGGGCGAGGACACCCTGGGCGAGCTGATCCGGGAGTTCGCGTCCGACCCGCAGACCTGCCTCTTCGGCACCCTCTCGCTCTGGCAGGGCGTGGACGTGCCGGGCTCGGCCTGCCAGCTGGTGGTGATGGACCGCATCCCGTTCCCGCGTCCGGACGATCCGCTGATGAGCGCCCGGCAGAAGGCGGTCGAGGAGGCGGGCGGCAACGGCTTCATGGCGGTGGCGGCCACCCACGCGGCGCTGCTGATGGCGCAGGGCGCCGGCCGGCTGGTCCGGGCGGCCGACGACCGGGGTGTGGTGGCGGTGCTGGACCCGCGGCTGGCCACGGCGCGCTACGGCGGCTTCTTCCGCTCCTCGATGCCGGACTTCTGGTACACCAACGACCGTAACCAGGTGCGGCGCTCACTGGCCGCGATCGACGCCTCGGCGGCCCCGGTCCGCCCGGTCACCAAGCGCAGTTAGGGGTGTCACAACAGGGGCGCGGGGCTCTGTTTGATCAACTGCGTACCCTTCCGATTCGCGCACGCAGTTGATCAAACAGAGCCCCGCGCCCCTGCAGGTAACCCCGACAAGTCAGAGGCGGCGGAGGACCGCGACGACCTTGCCGAGGATGGTCGCGTTGTCGCCCGGGATGGGGTCGTACGCCGGGTTGTGCGGCATCAGCCAGATCCTGCCGTCCTCGCGCTTGAGCCGCTTGACGGTGGCCTCGCCCTCGATCATCGCGGCGACGATGTCGCCGTTCTCGGCGACCGGCTGGCGGCGGACGGTGACCCAGTCGCCGTCACAGATGGCGGCCTCGATCATCGAGTCACCGCGTACGGTCAGCGCGAACAGCTCGCCCTCGCCGACCAGCTGACGCGGCAGCGGGAAGACGTCCTCGACCGTCTGCTCGGCCAGGATCGGGCCACCGGCGGCGATCCGGCCGACCAGCGGCACGTACGAGGTGGAGGGCCGGCCGGCGGCCTCCGCGGTGTTCGGCCGGGCGACCTCGACGCCGCGGACCTCGTACGCCCGGGGGCGGTGCGGGTCGCGGCGGAGGAAGCCCTTGCGCTCCAGGGCCATCAGCTGGTGGGCCACGGAGGAGGTGCTGGAGAGGCCGACGGCCTGGCCGATCTCCCGCATGCTCGGCGGGTAACCCCGGCGCTGCACCGAGTCCCTGATGACCTCGATGACGCGCCGCTGGCGCTCCGTCAGGCCGGCCTCGTCGGTCCGGATGCCGGGCGGGCGCCCGGGCAAGGAGCGCACGGGGGCTGGCGCGCCGAGCACGGCGTCCTGCACCGACGAGTGCTCGATCGGCTGGCTGCGGCTCATGCTGTGGTCCACGCTCTCCTGGTCGGTGGTGCGCGCGGAACGCTCCTGCACCGGGATGGAAGTCTTGGCTTCTACGGTGTTCATGGCGGCCCTCATTCGACAGGTGCTCTCCCTTGTCCAGCTCAACTGCTGCACCTATCGAAAGGTTGCGCCAAACACACGTTCGAGTGAATTATCTCGGAGTCGGCTGACCCGATCAAGGTTTTGGGTGTACATCGATTAAATGTTCGACCTGAGAAGTCTATTTCACGACTTCGAAGGGGTCGACACGGCGCGGCGTGGCGGCTACCGCAGACCTAGATCTTGTGCCAGAGTCCCCGATTGGGCCTACAAGTTGTGGTCGGCTAGAGTGTGCCGGTCCGCCTGTCATGCCAGAGAGGGAGTCCTCAGGTGCACTGCCCCTTCTGCCGACACCCGGACAGCCGTGTCGTGGACAGTCGTGCCAGTGACGACGGCAGCTCGATTCGCCGCCGCCGCCAGTGCCCTGACTGCGGCCGCCGCTTCACCACGGTGGAGACGGCCACTCTGATGGTCATCAAGCGCAGTGGCGTCACCGAGCCGTTCTCCCGGGAGAAGGTCATCTCCGGCGTCCGCAAGGCCTGTCAGGGCCGCCCGGTCACCGAGGACGCCCTCGCCCAGCTCGGCCAGCGGGTCGAGGAGTGCGTCCGGGCGAGCGGCAGCGCCGAGCTCTCCACCCATGACGTCGGGCTGGCCATACTCGGCCCGCTCAAGGATCTCGACGTCGTGGCCTACCTCCGTTTCGCGTCCGTGTACCGGGCGTACGACGGACTCGAGGACTTCGAGGCCGCCATCGCGGAACTCCGCGCCGAGCGGCCCTTCAGCGCGGAGGCCGGTACCCCGGTGCCTGCCCCCGCCGCAGCGCCCTAGGGCGACGTTACCGACGTTCCGTCGTGCGCCTACCGGGCGTGTGCACAACATTACACATCGTGCATGGCGGGGGACTTTTTGCCTGCCGCACACCAGGAGAGCGACGCAGTTCCCGAGGGACAATTGGGGCACTGCACCAGGAGGAGAGAAGTGACTGACACTACGAGCGGTTCCGCGCGCGGGTCGAAGTCCGAGAAGGCGGCCAAGGGAGCCGGCAAGGCGCCCAAGGGCGGCCTGCGGATCGAGCGCATCTACACCACTCCTGGCGTCCACCCCTATGACGAGGTCAGCTGGGAGCGGCGCGACGTCGTCATGACCAACTGGCGTGACGGCTCGATCAACTTCGAGCAGCGCGGCGTCGAGTTCCCCGACTTCTGGTCGGTCAACGCCGTGAACATCGTGACGTCCAAGTACTTCCGCGGCGCGGTCGGCACCCCGCAGCGCGAGTGGAGCCTCAAGCAGATCATCGACCGCGTGGTGCTCACCTACCGCGCCGCCGGTGAGAAGCACGGCTACTTCGCCACCGCGGACGACGCCGAGATCTTCGAGCACGAGCTGACCCACGCCCTCCTCCACCAGGTGTTCAGCTTCAACTCGCCGGTCTGGTTCAACGTCGGTACCAAGCAGCCCCAGCAGGTCAGCGCCTGCTTCATCCTGGCCGTCGACGACTCCATGGAGTCGATCCTCGACTGGTACAAGGAAGAGGGCATGATCTTCAAGGGCGGCTCCGGCGCCGGCCTCAACCTCTCCCGCATCCGCTCCTCCAAGGAGCTGCTCTCCTCCGGCGGCAACGCCTCCGGTCCGGTCTCCTTCATGCGCGGCGCCGACGCCTCCGCCGGCACCATCAAGTCCGGCGGTGCCACCCGGCGCGCCGCCAAGATGGTCGTGCTGGACGTCGACCACCCGGACGTCGAGGCCTTCATCGAGACCAAGGTGAAGGAGGAGGAGAAGATCCGCGCGCTGCGCGACGCGGGCTTCGACATGGACCTCGGCGGGGACGACATCACCTCCGTCCAGTACCAGAACGCCAACAACTCGGTCCGTGTCTCCGACGAGTTCATGACCGCCGTCGAGAAGGGCACCGACTTCGGTCTGCGCGCCCGGATGACCGGCGAGGTCATCGAGACCGTCGACGCGAAGAAGCTCTTCCGCAAGATGGCCGAGGCGGCCTGGGCCTGCGCCGACCCGGGCATCCAGTACGACGACACCATCAACCACTGGCACACCTGCCCGGAGTCCGGCCGCATCAACGCGTCCAACCCCTGCTCCGAGTACATGCATCTGGACAACTCCAGCTGCAACCTCGCCTCGCTCAACCTGATGAAGTTCCTCCGCGACGACGACAGCTTCGACGCCGCGACCTTCGCCAAGGTCGTCGAGCTGGTCATCACCGCGATGGACATCTCCATCTGCTTCGCCGACTTCCCGACCGAGAAGATCGGCGAGACCACCCGCGCCTACCGCCAGCTGGGCATCGGCTACGCCAACCTCGGCGCCCTGCTGATGGCCACCGGCCACGCGTACGACTCCGAGGGCGGCCGCGGCCTGGCCGGCGCCATCACCTCGCTGATGACCGGCACCGCGTACCGCCGCGGCGCCGAACTCGCCGGCGTGGTCGGCCCGTACGAGGGCTACGCCCGCAACGCCGAGCCGCACCAGCGGGTCATGAAGCAGCACGCGGACGCCAACTCCGCCGCCGTCGCGGTGGACGACCTGGACGCCCCGGTCTGGTCCGCGGCCACCGAGACCTGGCAGGACGTGCTGCGCATCGGTGCGCAGAACGGTTTCCGCAACGCCCAGGCGTCGGTGCTCGCCCCGACCGGCACCATCGGCCTGATGATGGACTGCGACACCACGGGCGTCGAGCCCGACCTGGCGCTGGTCAAGTTCAAGAAGCTGGTCGGCGGCGGCTCGATGCAGATCGTGAACGGCACCGTGCCGCGCGCCCTCCGTCGCATGGGTTACCAGCAGGAGCAGGTCGAGGCGATCGTCGCCCACATCGCCGAGCACGGCAACGTGCTGAACGCGCCGGGCCTGAAGGCCGAGCACTACGAGGTCTTCGACTGCGCGATGGGCGAGCGCTCCATCTCGCCGATGGGCCACGTGCGGATGATGTCGGCGATCCAGCCGTGGATCTCCGGCGCGATCTCCAAGACCGTCAACATGCCGGAGAACGCCACCGTCGAAGAGGTCGAGGAGATCTACTTCGAGGCGTGGAAGCTCGGCGTCAAGGCGCTCGCCATCTACCGCGACAACTGCAAGGTCGGCCAGCCGCTCTCGGCGAAGACCAAGACCCCGGCCGCGGTCGAGGCGAAGGCCGTCGAGCCGGCCGTCGAGAAGGTCGTCGAGTACCGCCCCGTCCGCAAGCGCCTCCCCAAGGGCCGCCCCGGCATCACCACCTCCTTCACGGTCGGCGGCGCCGAGGGCTACATGACGGCCAACTCCTACCCGGACGACGGCCTCGGCGAGGTCTTCCTGAAGATGTCCAAGCAGGGCTCGACCCTCGCGGGCATGATGGACGCCTTCTCCATCGCCGTCTCGGTCGGTATGCAGTACGGCGTGCCGCTGGAGACCTACGTCTCGAAGTTCACCAACATGCGCTTCGAGCCGGCCGGCCTGACCGACGACCCGGACGTGCGGATGGCCCAGTCGATCGTCGACTACATCTTCCGCCGCCTGGCGCTGGACTTCCTGCCCTTCGAGACCCGCTCCGCCCTCGGCATCCACTCCGTCGAGGAGCGCCAGCGCCACCTCGACACCGGCTCCTACGAGCCGGTCGAGCCCGAGCCGGAGGACGTGGACGTCGAGGGCCTGGCCCAGTCGGCGCCGCGCGCCTCGCAGCCCGCCGCCCAGCCGGTGGCCGAGAAGCCGAAGGCCGCGCCGGCCCAGGCCCACAACTCCACGGAGCTGATCGAGATCCAGCTCGGTCTCAACGCCGACGCGCCGCTCTGCTTCTCCTGCGGCACCAAGATGCGCCGTGCGGGCAGCTGCTACCTCTGCGAGGGCTGCGGCTCGACCAGCGGCTGCAGCTGAGAGGCAACCGCTGAGCGGTCGCCGTTGAGGTGACCGTCTGCAGGTCAGGAAAAGGGAGTCGGCCCATGGGCCGGCTCCCTTTTCCGCATTACCGGGAGGGCATTACCAGCGGCGTAATCGACCCTTCCGGAGGCGCCGGGCATGGTGGTACCAGCTGGTCCGAGGGAGACAGGAGAGACCCGGGGCCAGTCCGCCGACCTGCACTTTCGATGCTTTCCGGAGGCTGATCCACGATGTCCGCGAACTCCTTCGCCGCCGCCCGCGCCCCCCGCTCCACCGGTACTGCTCCGCTGACCTACCTGCGCCGCTTCCTGGCGCTGGACGCGGTCGTCACGGGCGGGAACGGCCTCGCGTACCTCGCCCTGTCCGGCCCGCTCGGGCGGCTGCTCGGGATCGACCGGATGCTGCTGCTCGACATCGGCGCGTTCCTGCTGCTGTTCGGTGCCGGGGTCGGCGTGCTGGCGACCCGCAGGCAGCCGCCGGTGCCCGCGGTGAAGGCCGTCATCGAGGCCAACCTGATCTGGCCGGTGCTCAGCATCGTGGCGCTGGAGGCCTTGCTCTCCCCGACCACGGCGGGCCTGGTCTGGATTCCGATGCAGGCCGCGACGGTGGCAGGCTTCGCCGCGCTCCAGTTCTCCGCGCTCAGGGCCGTGCGGGCGAGCGCCGCCTGACGCCTGCTAGGGCGTGAGCGACTGAAGATACGCGACCGTCTCCGGGTCGGCCGGGAGGAATGTCTCCATGGCCAGCTCGGAGACGGTCACGTCCATGGGCGTGTTGAAGGTCGCGATGGTCGAGAAGAACGACAGCACCCGCCCGTCGTGCTCGATCCGCAGCGGCAGCGCGAACGGGAACAGCTCCGCCGCGTCACGGCTGGACTCCGCCCCGGCGTCGGCGGGCACGGGGTACGCGCTCACCTCCTCGTACAGGGCGCGCAGCGGCTCGGAGCGCACCAGCGCGATCTGGCGCTCCATCTGCTCCAGCAAGTGGCCCCGCCACTCGTGGAGGTTGCGGATGCGCGGCGCGAGGCCCTCCGGGTGCAGGGTGATCCGCATCGCGTTGAGCGGCTGCTCCAGGAGGTGCTCGGCCACTCCCGCCAGCAGTAGGCCGACGCTCCGGTTGGCCGCCAGGATCCGGTAGGTGCCGTCGACGACCAGCGCCGGGTACGGGTCGTGGGCCGCCAGCAGGCGCTCCACGCCGGCGCGCAGCGCGTCCATGGTCGGGTCGTCCATCGATGTCTCCGGGTAGAGCGGAGCGTAACCGGCGGCCAGCAGCAGGGTGTTGCGTTCCCGGACGGGAACGTCGAGGTGTTCGGCGAGGCGCAGGATCATCTCCTGGCTGGGCCTGGACCGGCCGGTCTCGATGAAGCTGATGTGTCGTGCCGAGGAGTCGGCGCGCAGCGCGAGCTGCAGCTGGCTGAACTGCCGCCGCTCACGCCAACTGCGGAGCAGCGCCCCGGCTCCCGACCCCGTGTCCGTCGCAGCAGTCGTCATGCCAAGGACCGTAACCCGGGGGCGGGCGCGGCGGGACGACTTCCGGCCGGAGAAGTGTCAACTTTGGTTGACAAGCGTGAGGTGTCAACCTAAGTTGACAGTATGAGCGAGACGAAGCAGCTCGCGGCAGACGCGAGCAGTCGTGACCCGTCGGTCGGCCTGCGGGCCGTCCGGGCGCTGCGGGAGTTGGCGGACCGGCTGGAGGACCTCCAGGTCGGCAACGCCCGTGGCCAGGGCTGGTCCTGGCAGGACATCGCGGTGTGTCTGGGCGTGAGCAGACAAGCGGTGCACAAGAAGTACGGCCGACGCGGCTTCGGCAAGGACAAGGACACGGACATGGACAAGGACGGAGGCTGACGATGTTCGAGCGATTCACCGTGGGCGCACGGCAGGTGGTCGTGCAGGCGAAGGCCGAGGCGGCCGAGCTGAAGCACGGGTACATCGGCACCGAGCACCTGCTGCTCGGCATCCTGGCCGACCCGCAGGACCCGTCGGCGGCCGTGCTGGTGGAGGCCGGGCTCGACCATGACGCCGCCCGCGTCGTGGTGGTCCGGCTGCTCGGGTCCGGCGGAGACGCGCAGGCTCTGGCGGCGATCGGGGTGGACCTGGACGCCGTACGGGAGGCCGTCGAGGCGGAGTTCGGGGAGGGCGCGCTCGACGGGCCGGCCGGTGGGGACCAGTCGCGGCGGCGCGGCTGGTTCAAGGGTGGGGGCGGGCGCAGCCCGTTCACCGACCGGGCGAAGAAGACCTTGGCGCTGTCCCTGCGTGAGGCGATCCGGCTGGGTGCCGACCACATCGCCGTCGGGCACATCCTGCTGGGGCTGCTGCGCGAGGGCGACGGCCTCGCCGCGAGGGTGATCGCCGACCACGGCCTGGACGTCAAGGCCGTCCGGCGGGCGGTCGAGGCCAGGCTGGCCTGAGGCCCGGTCGACACCGGTTGTACGGATGCACAGCGTCATGTGACAGAACGCATCGTCAACTCGCCGGTTGAGTACAAGTGGTGAATGGATATGATCTGTTGACCGCGTGTACTGATCAACCGCCCGGAGCCCGCTCTGCCGCGTGCCCCGGGCGGTGGTGCGCTGTCGCCCGCCCGACGCTGACGCCCCGCCCCGAGGATCATGTTGATGAGAGCTCGCACGCGCCCCGAACGCGGGGCGCACCAACGCCCGAACGGCAGGACCGTGCTGTGGGCGGCGGCCGGGATCCTGGTCGGCGCGGGCACCGGTGCTGCCGCCACCACCGCCGTTCCCACCGTCCACCGGGCGGCCGTCGCGGGTACGGTCGGCGGTGCTCTCGTCCTGTGGTGCGCCCTGGTCCTGGTGGCGGTCTGGCAGGCCGACCGCTCCCGGCGGATGCACGGCGAACTCGCCACCGTACGCCACGAGCTGATGGACACCCGGGCGCAGGCGGCCGCGCTGCACGCCGACCTCTCCGCCACGCACTCGGCGGCAGCCGCCCTGCGCGCCGCCCTCGCCACCGCCCAGGCCGAGGCCGACGGCGCCAACGCCGACCTCGCCGCTGCCCGGGCGGACCTGGCCACGGCCGAGGCCCGGACCGCCGAACTGCGGGCCGCCGCCGAGGCCGGGCAGCAGGGGCGCGAGGAGGTCGAGCGGCTCTCCGCCGCGATCCTGCCCGAGGTGGTCAAGCGCCTGCGGGCCGGCAGCTCGGTCGACTCCGCACTCGCCGGGCACACCGGGCCGGCCCACGCCGGCCTGCTGCGCACCGTGGCGGAGGAGATCGGCCGGGGCGAACGCCAGCGCGCGGCCGCCCTCGCGGTCTGCGCCACGGCGGCCGGCCGGGTCCAGGCACTGGCCACCAGCATGCACGCGGAGTTGCGCGACATGCAGCACCGGCACGGCGAGGACGTCCTGGGCGACCTGCTGAGCCTCGACCACGCGACCGCCCAGGCGGGCAGGATGGCCGACAGCATCGCGGTGCTCACCGGTGCCCGCTCGGGCCGGCGCTGGACCAAGCCGATCGGCGTGGAGAGCATTCTGCGTGGTGCTCTCGGCCGGATCGGCGCGTACCAGCGGGTGCGCCTGCACTCCGCCAGCACGGCGGCGGTGGCCGGCTTCGCGGCCGAGGGCGTGATGCACGCGCTGGCCGAACTGCTCGACAACGCCGCCAACTTCTCGGCCCCGCCGGCCGAGGTGCACGTGTACGTCGAGGAGGTCCACTCGGGCCTGGTGATCACCGTCGAGGACGGCGGCCTGGGCCTCAGCGAGAGCTGGCTGCGCCGGGCCGAGCGGGCGGTGTCGGCCGAGCCGCTGGACCTCACCATGCTCTCGGCCGGTACCCGGCTCGGCCTGGCGGTGGTCGGCGCGCTGGCCCGCAAGCACGGGCTGTCGGTCTCCTTCCGGCCCTCCGCCCGGGGCGGCACCGGCGTGGTGATGCTGATTCCCGAGCAGCTGGTCACCCACCCGACACCGGCCCTCGCCAAGGCGGTGGAGGCGGCCCGGACGCAGCAGCCGGCCGCGGAGCCGACCCGCGCGGTCCTGGAGCCCCGGCGGAGCAGCCCTGCCACCGCCGACAACGGCCTGCCGCAACGCCGTCGCGGGCAGACCCTCGCGGCTTCCCAGCCCTCCGCTTCGAACGCTTCGAAGCCCTCCGCCTCGCTGCCCTCCGGCTCGGAGTCCTCCGCCTCGCAGTCCTCCGCGCCGCTCTTCCAGGCGCAGCCCGTACGGCCGGCGCAGCCCGTACGAGCCGACGCGGCCGTCTCCGCGGCCCGGTTCGGCGCCTTCCGAAGGGCCCTCCAGCAGGGGCCCGACACCACCGACGCTCTCCCGAAGGATGACTCCTGATGAGCAGCAGCACCGATCGCGACCTCGACTGGCTGTTGGAGAACCTGCTGACCGCCACGCCAGGCGCCCGGCACGCCCTGGTGCTCTCGGCCGACGGTCTCAAGCTGTGCCACACGGCCGGGCTGGGCACGGACCAGGCGGACCAGCTGGCGGCGATCGCCTCCGGGATGCAGAGCCTGGCGCACGGCGCGTCGATCGAGTTCGGCGACCGCACCGGCGGGGTCCGGCAGTCGATGACGGAGTTTCACGGGGGCATCCTGTGCATCGTGGCGGCCGGTGAGGGCGCGCATCTCGCGGTGGTGACCGACGACGACGCCGACGTGGGCGTGGTCGGCCACAACATGCACGGTCTGATCGAGCAGATCGGCGCCTTCCTCAGTGCCCCGCCGCGGGAGCTCGACGAGGCCGGGATCGACGACGCCGTGCCCGCATGAGCAGGCAGCTTCCGGGCCGGGACGAGGATCCGGACCGGCTCTACACCGTCACCCGGGGCCGCAGCCGTCCGCCGGAGCACGCCTTCGACCTGGTCACCCTGATCGTCACCGAGCAGGAGCCGGTGCCCGGCATGCAGTCCGAGCACGCCCGGATCCTGCGGCTGTGCGTCAACCCGACGGCCGTGGTGGAGATCGCGGCCGAGCTGGCGCTGCCGGTGAGCGTGGTCAAGATCCTGCTCGGCGACCTGCTGGAGACCCACCGGATCACCGCGCGGCACCCCCGGTTCGCCCCGACCAAGGCCCGGCTGCCCGACCTCGACACGCTGAAGCAGGTGCTCCATGGACTCCAACAGCTCTGACACCGCCGTACTGCCCGGCAGAGCCGTCACACCCCTGCGCAGCACGGTCGAGAACGGTCTGAAGATCGTGGTGGTGGGCGGCTTCGGTGTGGGCAAGACCACCCTGGTCGGCGCGGTGAGCGAGATCCGTCCGCTCAACACCGAGGAGACGATGACCAAGGCCGGCGAGGGCATCGACGACCTCTCCGGCATCCAGGGCAAACGGTCCACCACGGTGGCCTTCGACTTCGGCCGGATCACCCTCAACGACCAGAACGTGCTCTACCTCTTCGGTGCCCCCGGGCAGGAACGTTTCTGGTTCCTCTGGGACCGGCTGTTCAACGGCGCCCTGGGCGCGGTGGTGCTGGTGGACACCCGCCGGCTGGAGGAGTCCTGGTACGCGATCGACCGGCTGGAGCACCACGGCACGCCGTTCATCGTGGCCCGCAACAACTTCGGCGAGCAGGAGCACAGCCTTCAGGAGGTCCGGGCCGCCCTCGACCTCTCGGAGAGCGTCCCGCTGGTGGACTGCGACGCCCGGGACCGGGAGTCCAGCAAGCAGGTGCTGATCGAGCTGCTCCGCCATCTGCACCGACTGGCCGGGGCCGCCCCCGCAGCTCCGGCCGAGGCCACACCCGCAGACGCTGTCGCCGTCGCTGTCGAACAGGAGAAGACCCCGTGACCGAGCCCGCGACCACCCCGCCGCCGGGCTGCCCGGCGCACGCAGGTGCGGCCCCGCTGTACGGCCCGCGGTTCCAGACCGACCCGGGGCAGCTCTACCAGGAGCTCCGGGAGACCCACGGCCCGGTCGCGCCCGTCGAGCTGGCCGGGGGAGTGCCGGCCTGGCTGGTGATCGGCTACCGCGAGCTGCAGCTGATGACCAGCCAGCCGAAGGTCTTCGGCCGTGACTCCAGCCGTTGGAACCAGTGGCCGGAGATCCCGGCGGACTGGCCGCTCAAGCCGATGATGGCTCCGGTGCCGTCGATCCTCTACGCCGAGGGGGTCGAGCACCAGCGCCGCAAGGACGCCGTCACCGAGGCCCTCGCGGGGGTGGACCCGTACGAGCTGAAGAAGCACTGCGAGGAGATCGCCGACCGGCTGATCGACGAGTTCGCGGGCAGGGGCGAGGCGGATCTGGTCGCCGAGTACGCGCACCGGGTGCCGCTGCTGGTGCTCTGCCGGCTGTTCGGGCTCGGCGAGGACGAGGCTCCGGTGCTGATCAGCGGCCTGCTGGCGATGTTGGACGGCGGGGCCGACGCCCAGGCCGGAGCGCAGCGGCTGCTGGACAGCATGCTGAAGCTGGTGCAGGAGAAGCGCGAGCGGCCCGGCCCGGACATCACCTCGCGGCTGCTGGCGCACGAGGCCGGGCTGACCGACGAGGAGGTCATGCGCGACATGCGGGTGATCCTGATCGCCGGTCACCAGCCGTGCGCGTACTGGATCTCCAACGCGCTGCGCCTGATGCTGACGGACGAGCGGTTCGCGGCCTCGCTCTCCGGCGGCCGGCGGAGCATCAGCCAGGCGCTCTCCGAGGCGCTCTGGGAGGACACCCCGACGCAGATCTTCGCGGGTCGCTGGGCGACCAGGGACACGCAGCTCGGCGGGCAGCGGATCGCCAAGGGCGACATGGTGCTGCTCGGTATCGCCGGCGCCAACGCGGACCCGTCGGTCCGTCAGGAGAGCGGCCGGCCGGCCGAGGGGAACCGGGCGTACATGAGCTTCTCGTACGGGGCCCACGGCTGCCCCTTCCCGGCCCAGGAGTCCGCCGAGGTGATCGCCACCACGGCGATCGAGGTGCTGCTCGACCGGCTGCCGGACCTGCGCCTGGCCGTGGCCGAGCACGCCCTGGTCTGGCGGCCCTCTGCCTGGGTCCGCGCACTGGTGGCACTGCCGGTGGCCTTCACGCCGGGCTATGTGGCCTGACGTCCCGTCGACTGTCTGAGGAGTGAGCGGATGACCGCCCCGATCGTGATGGACCCGCTGGCGCGCGACAACGCCGCCGAGGGCGCCCTGCTGCGCGAGGCCGGCCCGGTGGTGGCCGTGGAGCTGATGGGTGGGGTCCGGGGTTGGGCGGTCACCCGGCACGCCGAGGCCCGGGAGCTGCTGACGGACCAGCGGCTGGTGAAGAACGCCCAGCACTGGGCGGCGTACCAGCGCGGGGAGATCCCGAAGAGCTGGCCGCTGATCGGCCTGGCGGTGCCGGGCCCGAGCATGGTCACCACGGACGGGGCCGAGCACCGCCGCCTGCGCGCGATCGTCGCGCAGGCCTTCACGCCCCGCCGGGTGGAGCTGATGCGGCCCAAGGTGGAGGAGGTCACGGCCGAGCTGCTGGACCGGCTGGCCGAGGCCGGGCCCGTGGTGGATCTCAAGACGGCGTTCGCCTTCCCGCTGCCGATGACGGTGATCGGTTCGCTGCTCGGGGTGCCCGAGGCGGACCACGCGTACGTGCGGGAGCTGTACGAGCGCTTCTTCAGCAGCGTCGCGGCGGACGTCCAGGCGACGATCGCCAAGCTCAACGCCTTCGTCGCCGACCTGGTCGCCAAGCGGCGGGCGGAGCCTGGGGACGACCTGACCAGCGCGCTGCTGGCCGCCGACGTGGAGGGCGGGGCGCTGACCGACGCCGAGGCCGCGGCGACCCTGCGGGTGATCATCGCGGCCGGGCACGAGACCACCGTCAACCTGATCACCAACGCCGTTCGCGCCCTGCTGGCCCACCCCGATCAGCTGGAGCTGGTGCGCTCCGGCGAGGTGCCCTGGTCCGCGGTGGTCGAGGAGTCCCTCCGCTGGACGCCGCCGACCAGCAACTTCCTGTTCCGCTTCGCCATCGAGGACATCAAGGTCGGCGAGGTGGTGATCCCCGAGGGCGAGGCCGTCCTTGTCTCGTACAACGCGATCGGGCGGGACCCCGCACAGCACGGCATCACCGCCGAGCTCTTCGACATCACCCGGGAGCCGGCCCGCCACCTCTCCTTCGGGCACGGCCCGCACGTCTGCCCGGGGGCTCCGCTGGCCCGGCTGGAGGCGACCGTCGCGCTGCCCGCGCTGTTCGAGCGCTTCCCGGGTCTGGCCCTGGCGGTCGAGGACGGCGAGCTGCGGCCCAACCCGTCGATGGTGGTCAACAGCCTGCGGGAACTGCCCGTCCGGCTGTAGGACCGACCGGGCCGCCACCGGGTGGCGGCCCGGCCCAGCACGGCCAGGTCACGACTGTGGCACTGGCCGATGAAGGTCGAACGCACACCTTGGCGTGCGGTAACAGTTAAGTTAACGTCTTCAAGCCAGCCCCCGCTGGGTACAGATCGATCTCCGGTACAGCGCAGTGTTGTTCTGTCTTATTGCTGGCATGTCATGCCCTGGCAAGGAGGACGCATTGACCCCCACCCTGATCGCGATCGAAGGCCGCCGATGACCCAGAAGTCCCGGCCCGTACTACTCCGGCGGCGCCTGCTCGCCGTCCCGGCCGTCCTTGCCCTCGCCCTCACCGCAGCCTGCTCCAACAGCTCCTCCAAGGACGGTGGCGGCGCCTCGTCCGCAGCCGCCCTGACCGGCGACTGCGCCAAGTACCAGCCGTACGCCGGTCACGCCGGGACCAAGGTGACGATGTACGCCTCGATCCTCAGCCCGGAGTCGGACTCGCTGGAGAAGTCCTGGGCCGAATTCAGTTCTTGTACGGGCATCAAGATTTCGTACGAGGGCTCCAACGACTTCGAGTCCCAGTTGCAGGTACGCGTGACCGGCGGCAATGCCCCGGACTTCGCGATCATCCCGCAGCCCGGCCTGCTCGCCCAGATGGTGAAGACCGGCAAGGTCGTGAAGCCGCCGGCCGGGACGGTCGCCAACGAGGACAAGTGGAGCCCGGTCTGGAAGACGTACGGCTCGGTCAACGGCACCTTCTACGCGGCGCCGATGAGCGCCAACATGAAGTCGCTGGTCTGGTACTCGCCGAAGTACTTCAAGCAGGCCGGCTACGAGGTGCCGAAGACCTGGGCGGACCTGATGGCGCTCAGCGACAAGATCGCCAAGGCGGGCGGCGGCAAGCCCTGGTGCGGCGGCATCGGCTCGGGCACGGCCACCGGCTGGCCGGCCACCGACTGGCTGGAGGAGGTCGTCCTCGGCTCGTACGGCGGTGAGGTCTACGACCAGTGGGTCGGCCACCAGGTGAAGTTCAGCGACCCGAAGATCACCACCGCGATGCAGACGGTGGCGGGCTGGATGCAGAACCCGGCCTGGGTGAACGGCGGGATCGGCGACGTGAAGTCGATCGCCACCACCACCTTCCAGGACGCGGGCGCGCCGATCCTCACCAACAAGTGCTGGCTGCTCCAGCAGGCGTCCTTCTACCGGGCGCAGTGGGCCAAGGGCACCAAGATCGCGGCGGACGGCGACATCTTCGCCTTCCACCTGCCCGCGGTGAACCCCTCGGTGCCCAACCCGGTCGAGGGCGGTGGCGAGTTCCTCGCCGCGTTCTCCGACCGGCCCGAGGTGCAGGCGGTGCAGAACTACCTCTCCAGTTCGGAGTGGGCCGGTAGCCGGGTGAAGGTGTCCGGCGGCTGGGTCTCCGCCAATCAGGGCGTCGACAAGAGCCTCTACACCGACCCGATCGACAAGCTCTCCGCCGAGGCGCTGACCGACCCGGCCGCGACCTTCCGGTTCGACGGCTCCGACCTGATGCCGGCCGCGGTGGGCTCGGGCCAGGAGTGGAAGTCGCTGACCGCCTGGTTCGCCGAGGGACAGGCCATCCCGAAGGTGGCGGCTGACATCGACGCGGCCTGGCCGCAGTAGACAGCCGTCCAGGGCGGCGCGGGTCCACCCGCCCGCGTCGCCCGAACCTCTCTCCGGTGGAAGGACCTTTCGCATGCCCACGGCTCTACTGGCCGACTCGGCGTGGACCGATGCCACCATCAAGCTCGGCAACAGCTTCGGCGCGATCGCGGGGTTCCTGGGGATCCTGCTGGTGGTGTTCTTCGCGGCGGGCCGGGCGAGCGGACGGCTCAGCCGGCCGCTCGCCATCGGGATCTTCCTGGGCCCGGCCGTCCTGCTGCTGATCGTCGGCCTGGTCGCCCCGCTGGTCCGCACCGTGTACCTGAGCTTCTACAACGACGACAGCACCCGCTTCCTCGGCGGCAAGAACTACGGCTGGGCGCTGACCACCGACTCGATCCACACGGTGCTGCTCAACACCCTGCTGTGGCTGGTGATCGCCCCGCTGGCGGCCACCGGGCTCGGGCTGGTCCTGGCGCTGCTGGTCGAACGGATGCGGCGCCAGGCGCTGTACAAGTCGCTGATCTTCATGCCCATGGCCGTCTCGCTGGTCGGCGCCAGCATCATCTGGAAGTTCGTCTACGAGGCCCGGGACTCCTCCCAGCAGCAGATCGGCCTGCTCAGCCAACTGGCCATCAGCCTCGGCTGGGAGCACCCGCCGAACTGGATCCTCTCCCAGCCGCTCAACAACTTCCTGCTGATGGCGGTCATGGTCTGGGTGCAGACCGGCTTCGCCATGGTGGTGCTGTCGGCGGCCATCAAGGCGATCCCCGACGAGGTGACCGAGGCGGCCAGGCTGGACGGGGCGCGCGGGCTGCAGCTCTTCTGGTACGTGACGGTGCCGATGATCCGGACCACGCTGGTGGTGGTGCTGACCACCGTCATGATCACCACGCTGAAGGCCTTCGACATCGTCCGCACCATGACGGGCGGCAACTTCGGCACCCAGGTGCTGGCCAACGAGATGTACTCGCAGTCCTTCGTGCAGTTCAACGTCGGGCGGGGCAGCGCGCTCGCCGTGATCCTCTTCCTCGCCGTGCTGCCGCTGGTGGCCTACAACATCGTCCAGCTGCGCAAGGAGCGTGAGACCCGATGAGCGAGGCCGTGCAGCCCGTGCCCCTGACGGCGGCCAAGGCGGTCCGGAAGTCCTTCAGCGCCCCTCTCGCCTCGGTGTTCGTGATCGCGGTGACGGTGCTCTGGACGATCCCCACCTTCGGCCTGCTGGCGACCTCTCTGCGGCCCAAGCAGGACGTGGCGAGCAGCGGCTGGTGGGAGGTCTTCGTCCACCCCGACCTGATCCTCTCCAACTACCACGCGGTGCTGTTCGAGGGAGGCTTCGGCAACAGCGCCGGGATGATGCCCTTCCTGGTCAACTCGCTGGCGATCAGCACCCCGGCCACGATCTTCCCGCTGGTGCTGGCCGCAATGGCCGCGTACGCGCTGGCCTGGGTCCGGTTCAGGGGCAGCGACACGGTCTTCTTCATCATCTTCGCGCTGCAGGTGGTGCCGCTGCAGATGGCGCTGATCCCGCTGCTGCAGCTGTTCTCCGGCGGCGCGCACCTGGGCGGGCTGACCATCGTCCCGGCCTTCGACCTGAGCGGGACGTACGCGCCGGTCTGGCTGGCGCACACCATGTTCGCGCTGCCGCTGGCCATCTTCCTGCTGCACAACTTCATCTCGCAGCTGCCGCGCGACCTGATGGAGGCGGCCGTGGTCGACGGCGCCTCGCACTTCAAGATCTTCCGGTCCATCGTGCTGCCGCTCTGCACGCCCGCCCTCGCCTCGTTCGCGATCTTCGAGTTCCTCTGGGTCTGGAACGACCTGCTGGTGGCGCTCACCTTCGCCGGAGGAACGGCCGAGGTCGCGCCGATGACCGTTCGGCTGGCGCAGCTGTCCGGGTCCTTCGGCGGCCGCTGGGAGCTGCTGACCGCCGGGGCGTTCCTGTCGTTGATCGTCCCGCTGATCGTCTTCTTCAGCCTGCAGCGCTACTTCGTCCGGGGGCTGCTGGCCGGGTCCGTCAAGGGCTGACGCTCCATCGGGTGTCATGCCTCGGGAATGTGTGGATTCTGCGGACACGCCCACCTCGCAACCGGTAAACCGGAGGCGGCAATTCGGCCGCTGATGTGGTTATCGGACGCTGGGGGACGGCGTGGGGCTCAAGAAACGACTCGCAGGCCTGCTGGTGGCCCTGCTCGCGGCATCGGCCCTGGTGGCCGCCCCCGCGTGGGCCGCCGGCACGGCCGTGCTCGGCAACAACGTGGTCGGTACGGCCACGGATTCGGGGGATTCCAACTACCTCAACGCCTCCCGGTACGTCACCGGATCCGCCGGCGGAGCGGTCAGCAGCATCAGCGTGTACGTCGGGGCGGTCGGCGCGGCGCCCAACAACCAGTACCAGGTGGCGGTGTACGCCGACAGCAGCGGCAAGCCCGGCGCCCTGCTGGCGAGCAGCGCGAGCGGGACGCTCACCGCCAACGCCTGGAACACCCTGCCGGTCACCGCCACGCTCGGCCCCAACACCCCGTACTGGCTCGCGTACAACACCAACGGCAGCAACGCGACGGTCAACAACCTCAAGTACACCAGCGGCGGCACCAGCGCGTACGGCAACGGAGGCGCCACCTTCGGGACCTGGCCCGCCACCTTCGGCGCCACCACGGCGGAGAACCTCAGCTTCTCGATCTACGCGACGTACACCCCGGACGACGGCGGCAGCACCCCGCCGGGCGCCGGCCCCGGCGGCGAGGGCCCGATCCTGCTGGTCAGCAGCCCGGGCAACCCGTACACCCGGTACTACACGGAGATCCTCAAGGCCGAGGGTCTCAACTGCTACAAGGTCAGCGACCTCTCCGCGGTGACCAGCTCCACGCTCGCCTCCTACGACGTGGTGCTGCTCGGCGAGATGCCGTTGACGGCCGCCCAGGTCACCATGTTCAGCGACTGGACCAACGGCGGCGGACGCCTGGTCGCGATGCGCCCGGACAAGCAGCTCGCCCCGCTGCTCGGCCTGACGGCCACCACCGGGACGCAGTCCGACGCCTACCTGAAGATCGACACCTCGGCGGCCCCCGGCGCCGGGCTCACCGGCGACACCATGGGCTACCACGGCACCGCCGACCGGTACACGCTGAACGGCGCGACCGCCGTGGCCACCCTCTACAGCGACGCGAGCACCGCCACCGCCAACCCGGCCGTGACGCTGCGCACGGCGGGCAGCGGCCGGGCCGCCGCGTTCACCTTCGACCTCGCGAAGTCCGTGGTGCAGACCCGGCAGGGCAACATCGCCTGGGCCGGTCAGCAGCGTGACGCCACCGACGGCTACGAGGCGAGCGAGATGTTCTTCGGGACGGGCGGCCAGCCGGACTGGAACAACCTGGACAAGGCGCTGATCCCCATCGCCGACGAGCAGCAGCGGCTGCTGGCCAACCTGATCACCCTGGTGGACTCGGCCAAGAAGCCGCTGCCGCGCTTCTGGTACTTCCCCCGCGACGTCAAGGCGGTGGTCGTGATGAGCGGTGACGACCACGGCATCGGCGGTACGGCGGGCCGCTGGGACGGGTACATCGCGCAGAGCCCGGCCGGCTGCAACGTGGCCAACTGGGAGTGCATCCGGGGCTCCTCGTACCTCTACACCAGCGGGCCGATGACCGCCGCCCAGGCACAGGCCTACTCCGACCAGGGCTTCGAGGTCGGGCTGCACGTGACCACCAACTGCCAGCCCTGGGGCACCACGGCGGCTCTGCAGGGCATGTACACCGACCAGTTGAACGCCTTCAAGGCCAAGTACCCCTCCCTGCCGACGCCGTCGAGCAGCCGCACGCACTGCGTGGAGTGGGACGACTGGGCGACGCAGGCCAGGACCAAGCTGGCCAACGGCATCCGGCTGGACGAGGACTACTACTTCTATCCGTCCTCCTTCACCAAGGACCGGCCCGGCTACTTCAACGGCACCGGCGAGATCATGAAGTTCGCCGACACCGACGGCAGCGTCATCGACGAGTACCAGGCGACCACCCAGCTGACCGACGAGTCGGGCCAGACCTACCCCGCCACCGTCAACACACTGCTGAACGGCGCCTACGGTTCGCAGGGCTACTACGCGGCGCTCACCGCCAACATCCACACGGACTACGCCGCCTCGACCGCCTCGGACGCGATCATCGCCGCGGCCAAGGCCAAGGGCGTTCCGGTGGTGTCGGGCCGCCAGATGCTGACCTGGCTGGACGGGCGCAACGGCTCGGCCTTCAGCAAGCTGGCCTGGAGCGGCAGTTCGCTGAGCTTCGACATCACGGGCGGGGCGAACGGTCTGCGCGCGATGGTGCCGGTCAACTCGGCCTCCGGC